>NZ_QVGS01000023.1:0-471 GCF_003603005.1 Faecalibacterium sp. AF27-11BH | reverse complement strand
AGCAACGTCCAAAACCCTTTAGAATAAAGGGCGCAATTATACACCGTTCCGGTGAAATTGCGGTCTTGCAGACGGCTCGATGAAATCGAAGCTGGCGTTTGTGCGCCAGCCCGATTCCATCCCAAGGAAAACTGCATTTTCCTTGCGCTGCTTTGCAGCTATCCTTTTGCGGCTCCCGCCTGAGACCGAAGCGCACGGCACTCCGTTCCAAGGCGGCGAGCACAACCGAATACGATTCCAGACCGTTCACAAGAGCAATCTTGCTGGGCGGTCTTTTTGTTTGGGGGTGATGCCTATTCCGTGCCCACATTTCAAAATCACCATCGTCAAGCGCAGCCAAGGGCAGTCCGCTGTTGCCGGGGCCGCTTACCAGAGCGGCGAACGGCTGTTCAGTGAGTACGACCAGAAAACGAAATTCTACAACAAGAAGAAAGAACTTGTCCACGCCGAGATCATGCTGCCGTCCCATGC
>NZ_QVGS01000022.1:0-10399 GCF_003603005.1 Faecalibacterium sp. AF27-11BH | reverse complement strand
ACCGGGAACGCCAGCACGATGCGCCGGGCAAGCTGGGAGTTCCACTGGTTCTCCACAGCTTCTACGGCGTTCCAGAGGGTCGCCCGGTCTGCATATCCGGGCGGCGCATAGGATGGCAGCATGATCTCAGCGTGGACAAGCTCTTTCTTCTTGTTGTAGAATTTTGTTCTCTGGTCGTACTCGCTGAACAGCCGTTCGCCGCTTTGGTAAGCGGCCCCGGCAACAGCGGACTGCCCTTGGCTGCGCTTGACGATGGTAATTTTGAAATGCGGACACGGAATAGGCATCACCCCCAAACAAAAAGACCGCCCAGCAAGATTGCTCTTGGTGAACGGTCTGGAATTGTATTCGGTTTTGCTCGCCGCCTTAGAACGGAGTGCCATGCGCTTCGATCTCAGGCGGGAGCCGCAAAAGGATAGCTGCAAAGCAGCGCAAGGAAAATGCAGTTTTCCTTGGGATGGAATCGGGCTGGCGCACAAACGCCAGCTTCGATTTCATCGAGCCGTCTGCAAAACCGCAATTTCACCGGAACGGTGTATAATTGCGCCCTTTATTCTAAAGGTTTTTGGACGTTGCTGCGTTCGTGAACATCATGCACCATCTTTGCAAGTGCCAGCACGACTTCAGGCTGGCGGAACGAGATTTTCAGCAGCTCCATCACCTGATCGTTGGTGAGTTCTTCCGGCGCAATCAGAAAACTTTCCAGCATTCCGGCACGGGTACACAGCCGATGCACACGGGCCTTGCGGGTCAGCTCCGGTATCTGGTGTTCCAGAATTTTCTCCCGGTGCTGGTAGTAGCGCAGCTGCTGTTCTGCTTTGGCTTTCTCGCTGCGGAGATAGGCGAGATCGGTTTTCGGTTGGGTCAATGGCATCACGCTCCTTTTCAAAAGTTGGTTGTATTCGACATTTTTATTGGTTCGTGGTACACTACACACAATCAATGTGAATAGAGGTGACTGCGTTGCTTGCGTTATATCTAAGTGTGCTTGATGATCGAAACTTTGAAGAAGATTTTACCGAGGTGTACAATACATACAAACGGCTGGTTTACCATACCGCTTACAAAATCATGGATGATTCGTATCTGGCAGAGGATGTGCTACAAGAGGTATTTTTGTACGTTGCAAAAAATTTTTCTAAAATTCATCGAGAAAACTGTCACGAACTCGCTGCTTATCTCGTTAGTTGTAGTAGAAGCCGTGCATATGATATGCTTCGCAAACAACGAGAAGAATTGCTGGAAGATGTCCCAAACGAACCAGATGCCGCTCCGGTGCCGGATGATGCAGCAGTTAGCACCGATAACATTGAACGTCTAACAGAACTGATTGGCCAAATGAAACCGATGTACCGTGATCCGCTACGCCTTTTGGCAATGGGATATACAAACCGTGAGATTGCAAAATCGCTGGGATTAACGGATGAAGTGGTACGAACACGGCTCTTTCGAGGACGAAAACTATTATGGAAGGAGATGAACAGCCATGAGTGAGCGGACAGACATTTCATTTGATGCGGCTTTGATGATGGCACTTCGTGCAGATGCGCAAAGAGAACTGGATTCGCTTCCAACGCCAAAGCAGTTTGAGGAAATCTACCCAGATACGTCCCAATGGGACGAACGAATGACAGAGGCCTTAAAGAAGAAAAAGCACCACCCAGTGTTGAAACGAGTACTAATTGCGGCATTGACACTCGTAATGCTGACGGTTGGTGCTCTTGCGGTCAGCGCTGATTTCCGCAGGGCAGTCTATACGATGATTCAAAAATTTCTGCCCATTGAGATGCAGCTGACTTATCAGGTGGATGGCGAACCGCTGGAGTGGCTCCCGGATGGATACAGCGACCATTATGTGCCGAACGGCTTTGAAATGGACGATGTGCAGAAATTTGAGCGAGCAGAAAACTTTTTACATGTTTACTCGTCAAAAGAAACAGAGGAAAGCTACACAGTCCGTTGCTCAATTATCCAGCCAGGGCAGCAGTCCCTGTTTGATAATGAGCATACAGTGTACGAAACCGTAAAGGTCGGAGAAGCAGATGGTGTACTTGGAACCAGTACGGATGAACATGGAAAGAATGTTTATACTCTAAGTTGGGAACATCGGGGGATTACACATACCGTTATGGGAAACATTCCATACGATGAGATTATGAAAATTGCGGAAGGTATCCGTTAAGAAAGCTGGACACTTGTGAGAGTTCACAAATGTCTGGCTTTCTTTTTGTCTGAACTTACAAAGATGGAAAATTTGAAAAATTTTCTCCTGAAAATTGAAACGAAGCGAATGCGAATTGCGTTGATTATACAAAGGCTCTTGATGGGAGCAAAAAAACGGAGGTGTATGTCTATGTCGAAAAAGCGTTTGTTGTCCATTGTTGTTTCAGCGGTGATTCTCTTGAGCTTTGCCTGCACCGCAATGGCCGCTGAAAAGTCTGAACGGTATGTAGGCGATAGTACGGTCAACGGATCTATTTACCAAACATACTATCAGGTTGATGCCCAGACTCGAACTGGAGTAAAGAAAATCAGCGTTTCAGGCGTTCTCTATGAAAAGGGGACAATTGGAACATGGCAAAAAGTAAGTAGCTGCTCAAACAGCAGCACGACCTCAACCTGCATGGTGAGCAGTAGCTTTAACACTAAGCCCGGAAAATCTTATAGGCTTGAGTATTCTGCGACCTTTAGCTATTCCGATGGACGGAGCGAAACCATTACCGGAAGTACCAGTAGATAAGTGGAGTTTGTTATATATTTCAGCAAGTTAGAAAGGTGTGAGGTAATTATAAAGGCGAGACCAACGCGAGTTATCCGATACCTAGCTATAGTCGCACTGTGCTTGCTTTTGGGCTTTATGCTTGGAAGAAAAAGCAAATATGAAAAACGAGATTATTTGAAACAATTCAAAATTGGAAAAGCAACATACTCTGAATCGTTGATATATGAGGCTTATGGCGGATTGCAAAATGATGGGATAATGTTAGCGGTATACTACGATGTGGATGCAGCCAAAATTATTCATCAACTCGATTCATGGGAGAAAATTAATGATTCTCCAACCATATCTTCTATATTAAAAAATGTGTCGTCATATTTTGGATTAGATTTTGTGATTCCTGAAATTGCAAGTGGAAATTTTTTTCTTTATGATAATAGTCAGCATAAGGAACTACGCTCGGAAGCCGAAATGAATACATTGCTTTTACATTCTGAAGATGTGAATTTTAGTCTCGTTGTCTGGGATGATGAGAAGCACACAATTTATATAGTAGAGTACAGAATTTAAGGAGGTTCGTTATGAAGAGGTTCGTATCATTAATTCTTTCAGTGTGTTTTTTGTTTTCGATAAATACTGTGTCTTATGCTGCTAACATAAGCAGCCGTAAAGCTAGCAATCCTGTTATTCAAAGCATGAATGATAAGTATCATGTTGATTTTTCGGGAATGTCGATAGATGAATTAAATAAGTTTATCGATAAGATGAAAGATGAAGATCAAACACGCGCATCTGGAAATTTGTTAAATAATACACAGCTTGCATGGTTGGCAGCTGCGCAAATTGCACGGGATAAGGGATATGAATGTGCGGCTCTTATGGTTGAATGGCAACCGATGGCTTTTCTGCCACGATCAATTTTGCGATAAGAATCCCTCCAATCTGTTTCGGATTGCAATATGTAAGGCGGCAAACGCCGCCAATAGAATTATTCTTCTGCCGTATCCTCCTCACCGGCTTCTTCCGGTTCATCCTCTACAGGGATTTCAAAATTGCCCTTGTCCTCGGTGTAGTTTGCATCGGGGTCAAAGGCTTCTTTTTCTGCCTGCTTTTTCTGCTTCTGCTTCATAAAGGTGTAAATGCCACCGCCAGCAACCAAACCGACCAGTGCCAGTACGCCTAAGAACGTAGCAGCATACTTCGTAACTTTGTTGCCACCAGTCTGTTCAGAACCGGATGCCGCCGCTTCTTCCGCAGCCTTTTTCGCATCCTCCTCGGCCTGTTTGTGCTCCTGTTCTGCCTGCGCCGCCGCTTCTTTTTCAGCGGTGTAGGCATCGGCATCTTCATCTTCCATCAGGGAAAGAAGGTCGGCTTCGTCCACAAGATTCATGAAATGAACGGTGTTTTCCCCCTTGTCGTTGCGGTCGATGACCAGATAGAATGTGTTGCCAGACTTCGACACCAGCGTGATGAACTGCTGGCCAGAGCCATCCGAATAACTGGTGTGGTAATCGTCCACCATCGTCAGATTGCCCTCCGGGGTCAGAGCACCGGTTTCCTCATCGGTCACGGTGACCACATCTTCTTCATCGGTGGTAGAAGTCAGGACGGGCTGTTCCACTTCCTCCACAGGCTCACCGCCATAGGCAAAAGCAGGAGCCGCCATGCCAGCGCACAGTGCCACCGACAACATCAGGGCACAGAACTTATTCATCATCTTCATTATCAGATTCCTCCTTGTTGAACGTAGCACCGACTGCGGACAGCGCAGCCGGGGTCGGGGTGGAAGTTGCAGACTGGCGCAGCAGGGCGGCAAGCTGTTCCGGCGTGACCTTGGCGGTGCGCACCATCTCGTTGACCTCGGCAGCTTCTGCTTCCTGAATCCGCCGCTCAAGGCTTTCAATGCGAGTGTTGATCTTAATGCGACGCTCCCTTTCCTTTTCCAGAGAAGCGCGCAGTTTATCGAGTTTTTCGCTCATTTCTTCCTCCAATCATTTTGAAAGCCGTCCAAAACCGGACAGGTATTTCTGCCAGTAGGACGAGTGAATATCAGCATACTTTATGGGGTCTCCGGCAGACACCATCTTGCCGTTTCCAAGGTAGATGCCCACATGACTTTTCCCCGGCGTATCATACGTTCCTTCAAAGAAAACAAGGTCGCCGGGCTTTGCTTCGGCTTCGGAAATGTGCTGGCTCTTGTTCCACAGACCGTTGGCGGTGGTGCGCCCCACATTGTAGCCGTTCTGGTTGTAGACCCAGCAAACGTAGCCGGAGCAATCAAACCCGGTTTCCGGGGTAGAACCGCCCCAGACGTAGGGCGTGCCCACATACTTTTGCGCCTCCTTGTAGATAGCGGCAAACTCGCTGTCCGTCAGGGCTTCTGCCGGAACCTGATAGTCGATGCCGGGTGTGCCGGAGCCATCGGTGCCACCGGGCGGCAGACCGCCGTTGAACAGATAAGGCCGACCACCCAGCGTATCCTGAAAGATCTCATAGCGTTTCCACTGGTCGTTGTCCAGTTCCTCCCGGACAACCACTTCCAGCCCTTTATTCACCAATTTGGTGTGGAAGATGCGGTACTCATAGGGCACCTGCGTAGGGACTGGGATTCCTGCCGGACTGATGACCCAGACGGTCTTATACCGTATCTGCACCTCCACCCATGTGGTCAGCTTGTACTGCTTTTTGAAGGTCTCCTTCAACTTGCCCTGCACCTCTGACCGGGTGTAATCGTCATAGAGAGTCGTGAGAAAAGAGGTCAACTGCCATGGGTCATGCTCGATGGGGTCAAGGTGATACTGGTACTCGTTGTAGCCGGGGTGGTCGGTGGGGGTGCGCTTGATCTTTTTGTCCAGCTCCTTTTCCAGCTTCTTGTAGTCGGTTTCGGCTCCCCGGATGTCCCGGTCCTCTGCGGTGTAAATGGTCTGACCGGATACCTGCGTGGTGCCTGAAAACAGAATGGAACAGGACGAAAATGCCGACATGACCAGCAGCAAGAGCAAAAGAAAAACGCCCACGATCAAAAGAACGTGCGCGTTGCTTTTTGCAAAATTGGCAATGCCGTTGACTGCGGTACTGACCACCGATTTTCCTTTGTCGATGACCTGTTCCATGCCAGACTTCGCAGCAGTGGTGCCATTGGATACCGCTTTGCCGCCTGCGGTCTGTGCCGCTGTACCCGAATGGGCGGCGGCATAGTGACTTTTACGGATTTCTTGCCGCTGTTTCCAGCGTGAAAGCCAGTTGGAACTGCCCTCGCCGGTGCCGGATGCGCCTGCATCTTGTGCCGCAGGCGGCTTCTGCACGGAAGATTTTGCGGTTCGGGCCCCTTTCTTGCCCTGCATCTTGGCTTTCTTTTTCAGCTTTCTGGCGTAACGGCTCTTGGAAATATCGTGGGTAGTCTCGGCAGCTTTTTCGCCCTCGCTTAAAGCCTGCGTGCCCACATTATCGTCCTCGTACTGGTCAACCTCCCGATGCACCGCAGACCGGGCGGCAGCAGCGGCATACATAGCACGTTTCTGCTGCTTTGTCATGCGGGATGCTTCATCCGGGGTGATCTCGGCTTTGCCAAAACGCAGGTGCTGCGCCCTTTCCGCAACCTTATCTGCATCGGTTTTCAGCTTTTTCTTTCTGGGCACCGACTGCTCCACCTTGGGTTTCTTCGGGGGAGAACGGGTCTTTTTTGCGGACGATTCCTCTTTGATGATCAGTTTCGGTTCACTCATTTCTGTGCGCCCTCCGAGATCTCGTTGAGCTTGGTCGTGAGGATGCGGTAGAGTTCAAGGTCTTTCGGGAAGTGGTCAACAAAGGGCAGGATCACGTTACCGAAAAACAGCAGCCCTTCACCTTCGCCGGAGTGGGTAACGTAGGAAAGCTGATGCGGGCTGATATTGAGCTGCTTTGCGAGGATTTGCCGATCACCGTTCGCCTGATTGAGCATATAAACGAAGTCCGAATTCTCAAAAATATTTGATACTTCGGGACTTGCCAGCAGATCTTTGACGTTCTGCGTTAGGGCTGTCGGGATGCCGCCCCACTTACGAAAACGCTTCCAAATTTCAACGCTGTACGCCGCAGTCTGTTCCTCTTTCAGCAAAAGGTGGAACTCGTCTGCATAGTACCGGGTGGATTTTCCGGCACTGCGGTTGGCTGTCACACGCCCCCACACGGCATCCTGCACGATGAGCATACCCAGCTTTTTGAGCTGCTTGCCCAGCTGCTTGATGTCAAAGCAGACGATGCGGTTATTGATATCTACGTTGGTGTGGTGATTGAAAATGTTCAAACTGCCCTTGACGTAGATTTCCAGCGCAGCCGCCACATGGCGGGCTTCCGGTTCGTCTTGCGTCAACAGTGCATTGTAGAGGTCTTCCAGCAGCGGCATATTTTCCGGGATGGGGTTCTCGAAATACTTGCGGTAGACCACATGGACGCAGCGGTCAATGACCGTCTTTTCCACCGGCTGCAAGCCCTCTTTGCCGCCGACCACCAGTTCGCACAGGGACAGCACAAAGTCGGCTTTCAAAGCCAACGGGTTGTCCTCCTCCGAGTAGTTGCTGTTGATGTCCATCGGGTTGATATACTGGGTGCTGGCAGGGCTGATGTGGATGACCTGCCCATGCAGACGCTCCACCAGCGGAGCGTACTCACATTCCGGGTCACAGATGATGATATCATCGTCCGTCACGAGGAACGCATTACAGATCTCACGCTTTGCGCTGAAGGATTTACCGGAACCGGGAGTGCCCAAAATCAGACCGTTGGGGTTCTTCAGCTTTTTGCGGTCAACCATAATCAGGTTGTTGGACAGGGCGTTCAAGCCATAATACAGGCTTTCCTCGCCATTGTCGAACAACTCCTGTGTGGTAAACGGTACAAAGATTGCCGTGCTGCTGGTGGTCAGACCGCACTGGATCTCGATTTGGCAGTCTGCCAGCGGCAACGAGGACATAAGCCCCTGCTCCTGCTGAAAATCAAGGCGGCACAGTTCGCAGTTGTGCTTCTGGGCAATGCTGACCGCCTGAAACACGTTGGTTTCCAGTTCCTGCTCGGTTTTCCCGGTGTTCAGCACCAGAAAAGTAACAAGAAACATACGCTCGTTTTGCGACTGCAATTCTTTCAGCAGGGCTTTTGCATCCCGCCCATAAGTCGCCAAGTCTGACGGCAACACGTCCATATCATATCCGGCGCGGACGGCTTTCTTCTGCTCTTCGATTTTGCTGCGGTCAAGTTCGGTAATGGTGTGCTTGATGGTTTTGATGGCCTTGTTCTGGTCAACGGACTGGATGTGCATGGTAACGATTTGGCTGGAATCCATGTCCAGAAAATCCTTCAGCAACTGGTCGCTCAAGTCAGAAGCCGTGATATTCAGAAAGCTGACCGCTCCGAAGATGCCGCCCATCTGAAAGGTGCGGCTGTTCTTAAACGCCAGCGCAGTGGGGGCAATGGCATCCTTTACGGACAGACCACTGGGCACAAGGTCTTTCCAGTTGAAGTGGAACTTGTTGGCTCCATCCATGTTCAACATCCCGTGCATCAGCCGCAGACGTTCCGTACCGTCCAGCGGCTTTGCCAGAACGCCAAGCCGGTGGAAATTGTTCATCAGGTCGTTCTGGATGTGCTCCAGCCGAGGTTTGACCTGCGCCATGCTGTCGCCCTCGATGCCGTAGGTCAGAAACTTCGTTTTGGTCAGACCGTTGTTGCCCTTGGAAAGCTGCTGCCGCAACATCTGGCTGTACTCGGCTCGCACATCATCAAAGCCATCCTGCTGGTACGGGATGCGGATGGACTTCTCGAAGTCTGCCGAATCGGTGGCGGTATTCACGAAAGACAGTTCAAAGTGGATAGAGCTGTCGAAAAAGTTGAGAAAAGAGCACCATTCCTCAAAGATGGCGGTCTTGTCCTCCTGCTGCGCCAACTGATAGTTGATATCCTGATACTGGATGGTGCGGGTGTAGTAGCCGGGACGGACACGGCAGGTACCGTCCTCAAACATCCGCTGGAACGGAATGCTCTCCTGTGCCGTGCGGGGCACCGTGGACTTGGGCGGCTTCCTGCCGTCCTTATTCTTTTTCAGAAACGGAATCATGGGCGTCATCTCCCTTCACAAGCAGTGCATAGTAATTGCGGGTCTGGTACGGACGCACCTTCGGGCGAACAAAGCGCGCCTGAAAGTAGTACCGCAGGATCTTTTCAGCCGGCTGACCGTTCTTCTGATACATGGCCAGAAAGAACATGGGCAGCATGACCGCCATCATGCCGAGGGTAGCACCGGAATTGCCAGCGGTGTCCCGCAGAACAAAAAACAGCGGCACCCCTACGACTGCCGCTGCACCAAAACAGATAAGCTGCCGGGCGGTCAGGTTGAAGGCTACTTTGGACTTCACCTTGCTGAAATCGCGCGGCACGGAAATATAAGCTGCCAAAATTCCACCTCCTTAGTGTGCGCCCAGAATGCTTCGGGCGACGGAACCAGTCTTGAACAGCGTAAAGCATAGCAGCACCGTGTACCCCACGATGCTCCAGATCGAGTTGATGGCATCCCCGGATATGGCAACATTCTGAAGCAGAACGGCATAGATCGCCACGCAGATCAGGATCAGGAAGCCCTGAAATCCCAGCGCAAACAGAGAACGGAGATAGTTCTGTCCAACATGGGATTGCTCGTGGTTGCCCCATGTTGCCATGGGCACTGGAGCCAGACTGACCATCATGTAGATTTCAATCATTCTTCCGTAGACGATGACGAAAATCACGATGGACAGGATGCGCATGGTGATACCGATGAAGAAGGACTGCAAGAACAGTCCGAACAAGGGTCCTACGTCCATCTGCATCATGCTGGATTGCAACATGGAAAGCCCGATGTCGTTCACCCGTGTGTTGCCGCTGATGATGCCGCTGGAATTTGCCACCACCTGCTGCGTCACATCGAACACCGCCATGATGATGTCAAACGTATTCGAGATCATCCAGACCGAAATGGCAGTTTTGAAGATCCATTTCATCAGCAGCGCAGGTTCAAATTGTGCCATGTTGTTATGCTGGGTGATCATCTCAATCAATTCATAACAGGCAATGAAGGTCAAAATCACGCCTGCAATGGGCAGCACCACATTTCGAGAGAGGGCTTCAATCATGGCAAAAACTCTCGGTTCAAAACTGGATGGTTTGGTGCCGACCTGTTGTGCGATGTTGCCCACTTGGGTGTTCACATCATCAAACAAGCCGGAAAGATTGGACATGATCGCCGCTGTCAGCAGCGACTTGATCCAATCTGAGATCGCTTTGAGAACTGTTTCCACTCAGCGCCACCACCTATCAAGAAAAATGGTTGATAAGGGTCTTGAGCAGGTTGAGCAGAAAAATAAGGTGAGTCAGAATCTGCATAATAGCACCGTCCTTTCAGAATAAAGGTGAATATTCGATTTGCAATGCGTTTCCTCTTGTGATAAGAATCCGTTTGCCACGGAGGGGCTGGAAACACTTGCAAGTAAATATGTACGGGGCGGCAGACGCCGCCCGGAAAAGATTAGCCGAACAGACCGCTCAGCAGGGGGATCAGGGTGATGCCAATCAGGGCAACACCGCCGCCAGCCATGAGCTGTTTCATCCCCAATTAGGTGTAAAAACTCTGCTCGATGGCGGGCGGCGGCGTACAAAAAATCTATATGGTGTTGT
>NZ_QVGS01000021.1:12121-12620 GCF_003603005.1 Faecalibacterium sp. AF27-11BH | reverse complement strand
GTCCTCCGGCATAAAATCCCGCTGGTGTTCTTTGAGATACCGCTGCATGGCGGAGCTGAAAGCCAGCTTGAACCTGCCGCTTCGGTAAATCTCCATCGCTTCTGCCCATATCTGCTCGATATAGGCTCTGGAAGCAGCTTCGTCCTCCAAAATGTGAACCTCGGCTTGCTCCGGGTACACCATGACCGGGATAAAACGGCGGTTGCCGGAACGGTCAAGGGGCAGGAAGTCAAGGGCATTGGAAGTGCCGCCAAACACGCACTGACGGGGGCGGTCTGCCGGGTGGGTTTCATAGGGTATCTTGTAAACCTCTTTCTGTCGGCTTAAAAACGACTTGATTTCCTCAATGCTCTTGGCGTTGGCGGTTGCCATCATTTCCGACATTTCGATAATCCAGTGACCTTGCAGCTTGCGGTACACATTGTCATCGTCCAGCTTCCGCAAATCATCGGAGAACCACTCGTCCCGTACTGCCAGCAAACGGAAGAAAGTGGACTTG
>NZ_QVGS01000021.1:0-12111 GCF_003603005.1 Faecalibacterium sp. AF27-11BH | reverse complement strand
GGGGGCGGTCTGCCGGGTGGGTTTCATAGGGTATCTTGTAAACCTCTTTCTGTCGGCTTAAAAACGACTTGATTTCCTCAATGCTCTTGGCGTTGGCGGTTGCCATCATTTCCGACATTTCGATAATCCAGTGACCTTGCAGCTTGCGGTACACATTGTCATCGTCCAGCTTCCGCAAATCATCGGAGAACCACTCGTCCCGTACTGCCAGCAAACGGAAGAAAGTGGACTTGCCAGCCCCCTGACCGCCTACCAGACAGAGCATGATTTCAAACTTGCACCCCGGCTGAAAGGCTCGTGAGACTGCACCCAGCAGGAACAGCTTCAACGCTTCATAGGTGTAATCGTCTGCGTCAGCCTCCAGAAAGTGCCGCAGGCAGAAGCGGATTCGCTCTGTACCGTCCCACACAAGTGTATTGAGGTAGTCCCTGATGGGGTGGTACTTGTTTTCATTCGCCACAATCCCGATGGCGTTATCAATCTTTTTCTCATTGGTAAGCCCGTAGGTTTCTTCCAGATAGAGAAGCAGATATTTCATGTCCGTATCGTTTAAGGCGGTGCTGTCCCTGTGGAAGCCGATGGGCTTTATGATGTCCTTGCGGTCGGTCAGGATGTTGTATGCGATAGCCCCGGAAAGCAGCGGGTCACGCTGGAATACGGTCAGGCAGTTCCGTATGCTCTGACGGACACCGCCTTTCTCGGTAGTTTCCAGCCCCGCCTTGATTTCCTCAACGCTCTGGGGCGGCTGCATGGCGTTCATGGTGTTCTTTAGTTCTTGCTGCGTCTGCGGCTGCAAGCTCTGCCATTCGCTGTTCAAGCTGTATCACATCCTTTCCGTAGTCCGTAATCAAAGCCGCTTTTTCCTCTGTCTCCCCGAACAGCAGCACATCCAGCAGATATTCCACATGGGCTTGCTTCTGTAAGGCTTCCACAAACCGGGGATGAAAGGCTTCCTCCGGGGAGTGCGGGGCGTAGTCCGTTCTCCATGCCATAAGCAAGTGGAGATAATCGGCAAGGATACGGAAGCAGCGGCTCTTTGCTTCCTGAAACTGTTCCTCCGGGGATTTCTGCCGTGGCTTGGGCTTTTTTGCCTTTCCCGGCGGCTTCCAGTCCTCATAGGAAAGCCCGAAGTCATTTGCCAGTTGTATGGCGGCTTCTTTCTTTCCAAGCCCATACAGGGCGGCGGCAAAATCAATCACATCCCCATCCGCACCGCAGCCGAAGCAGTGGTAACGCCTATCCAGCTTCATGCTTGGGGTTTTATCGTGATGGAACGGGCAGCAAGCCATCCCGTTCCGACCTGCATGGATTCCATAATGCTCCGCAGCCTGTCTGGTTGTGACGGACTGCTTCACAGCTTCAAATACATTCAAATCTATCCCTCCTTAAAAAGAAAAAAGCACCTGACATTCTCTGATTGAAAATGGCAAGTGCCTGTTAAAGTTCCATATCCTGTTGTTTGTGTTTCGTCTGTGCCGGGACAGTTCTTTGTGCTTTTTTCTCGTCAGCCTTATCCTGTAAGACTTCTTTGATACGCTGTTTCTTGGGCGGCTCTTTGCTTTCTTCTGTGCCGGGGGTGGCTTTCCGTACCCAGTAGCGGATGTCCCGCAGCTTCTTCAAATCCTCCTGTACCTCGGTCAACGGTATTTTCAGGGCTGCAATTTCTTCCAGAAGCGTTTCCTGCTCCTCTTGCAGCTCCTTTTGGGTACTGTCCTTATCGTCCGGGTGCTTGGCAAGGTAGGCGGCGGCTTTCGCATACCGGGCAACCTCCGGGTGTTCCTGTTTGAATTTCTCCTTTGTTTTCTTAAAAAATATCTTCTGGTACTTCTCATAGACAGGCTTACATTCCTTGCAGTCTGTCCGGCTGGCAAGAATCCCGTCAATCACTTTGCTGCGGGCTTCCTTTGGCTTCATCTGATTGCGGTAATCTGCGGCTGATTTCCCGGAAGATTCCAGAAACGCTTCTAAGTCCTCCACAGTGGAAAGCCCCTTTTGCCGGAGATAGGACAGGGCTTCGCTGACTGCCTTTAAGTCCTGTGAAGTCCCCCGGTTCTGTCCAGCCCTCGTCCAGTCCTTCCGTTCTTCCTTTCGTATCTCCATGTACTTCATCAGCAGATTGGGAAGAAGTGTCGCTTCCTCCGCCGCTTTTTGTGCAAGCAGCTCTTTCCGTTTTTCTCCCAGCTCGGTAATCCAGCCTTTGAGGTTTTGGATAAGCTGCCGGATGGACTTCATCAGGCGGTTGGCGGCTCTGATTTCCCGGTTCAGGTTGCCGATATTCGTCTGGATACCACGCTTTTCCATCTGCCGGACAGCAGCCCCCTCATGGACAGTGGGGACAATATCAAGCCCCTGTCTGGCATAGGAACGCAAGTCCACACGCTCCGGGCGGTCATTGGCTTCCAGATAGCGGTTCTGGATGACCTCCCATGGACTGCTTTATGCTTTTCACAATCAGCAACGGCGGTCTGAATGGCGGTAATGGCTTTCATGCGGTTAGCGGCTTTCTGCATATCTTCACGAATGGCAGTAGCCTTTTCACTCACCCCTTGCAGGGCAATGTCCAAATCTTCCAGCGTGAAAAGCTCATGCCGTTGTAGATAGACGGTCGCTTGGGAAATGGTTTTCAAATCATCGGTCGTGCCTTTCTGCTGTCCGTATCTCGACCATTCGCTACGCTCTGCCTTTCGCAGATTCAGATAATCACGCAGTAGAACGGCAAGGTTCGGAGAAGCATTTTTCTTTTCCGCTTCATTTTCTGCAATGACTTCTTTGGTGGCTTCCAGAATGTCAGCAATCCAGTCACGCAGACTTTTGATAGTGCTGCGGATAGCGTTCATCATGCGGTTGGCGGCTTTAATGTCTCGGTTGAGATTGCCGATGTTGGTGGCAATGCCTTTTCGCTCCAACGCAGAGACAGCCGTTCCCATGTGGACTGTCGGGATAATGTCAAGTCCCTGTCTTTCATAGGAACGCATATCAATCCGTTCTGGACTTCCGGCAAGTTCCAGATATTTGTTCTGAACAATTTCCCAACCATGCCGCCATTCCTCGGCATGGTACTGTTCGTTCCAGTCAACGGTATCTTCCTTATGGCTTTTCCATCTGCCGGATGGGAGCTTGATACGCTCGCCGTTTTCGTCAAGGTCATAAACCTTGCGGCTCTTAGGCATCCATTTTCCATTTTCATCAATGGCTCGCATGGTCAGCATGAAATGGCAATGGGGATTGTGTCCCGGCGGATCGGGGTCATGGATTGCGAAATCACAACACATTCCCTTTGAAACAAACTGTTCCTCGCAGTATTCTTTGACCATCTGCGGTAACAGCTCCATCGGGACTTCTCTGGGCAGGGCGGCAACAAACCGTCTTGCAAGCTGTGAGTTCCATTGCTTTTCGATTTCTTCAACGGAGTTCCAGAGGGTTGCTCGGTCTGCATATTCGGGTGGAGCATTTGGGGGCAGCATGATTTCCGTATAGACCACTTCTTTTTTGCAAGTGTAATTCTTGGTTTTCTGGTCATACTCGGAAAACAGCTTTTCTCCGGCTTGGTAGGCAGCTCCGGCAACCGCAGAGTTGCCTTTGCTTCGCTGAGTGATTTTGATATTGAAGTGGGGTACTGGCAATTTGTGTGAACCTCCTTTCGGTGCAAAAAAATGACCGATACTTTTCAGCAGCGGTCAGGTGGTGGAATATAAACTTGCTGTCGGGGAATGATTGCTTGCAATCGTTTCCCGGCGGCAAGTCCACAAAGGGGTAGTTGGCAAAGCCAACGCAGGGGAAGTGTAGCTTCCCCTGTATGATTGGAGCAGACTGCGGAAATCATCAGCTCCCTGCAAGGGGCTTTCGGCAGAACGCAATGCACAACCTTTAGGTGGTGTATAATTGCGCCCTTTTTCCAAAAGGGTCTTTTAGCTCCCGTTCGGCTGCCCCAATTCCTTTCGGTTCGCAATCAGCAAATCCAACTTCTTTTGAACCGCTTCGCTGTGAAAGATGAAAGTCAAAAGCTCCATCACATCATCATCGGTCAGAGTGGTCGGCTCTTTCAAAAAGGTTTCCAACATTCCGGCACGAGTGCAAAGGCGGTGGGTTCGCTCACTTCGGGTCAACCTCTTTAATTCGCTCTGCAATCGCTTTTCCTTGTGCATGGCTGCGGTCAGCTTTCGCTCGACCACATATTTCTCACGCTCCAATTTTTCCAGTTCTTCTTTACTCATAGACAAGCTCCTTTCGCAATAATGGATAAAACAAAAGCGACCAACTTTTTACGGTTGATCGCCTTTGGCTTAGACAATACTTATAACTATTTTTCTATCTTTGCAAGTGTATCCTCTCGTATAGCTTGTCGTAATGTAGTAAGATATTCTGAAAAACTCACTCGGTCATCTGCATAAGTCAAATTTAATTTATACTCTTTCGGAATCCATGTAGATAAATCAGAAGCGTTATGCTGAATTAAAGCTTCCAAGCTATCAATAGCTTTATATATCTTAGCTTCGACAGTTTTTCTTTCTGTCATCTCATTATATAGAGCTTTCATTTCTTCTGCATAATAAGACGGTAACGTATCTATCCAGTTAAATAGTAAATTTTCTTCTATATCCTCATGCACTTGCTTTTTATCAAAGGTAGGAATGTCTCCTGTAAAGCATTCACCCAAATCATGAATAATACACATACGAATAACTTTATCCATATCAACATCTGGAAACTCATCCCGCATAAAAAAAGCCATCAGCGTCATCATCCAGCTATGTTCTGCTACACTCTCGTGTCTTCCTTTCGATGTATAGCAATGCCTTGTCGTATCTTTTAAACGCTCAGCGACACTTAGCGCATTTAATAATTCTCTGGAATTCATAATTTTACCTCCACATTATCAAATTACATATTCATTTTCTCTTACTCCATATAATCTATCTCCGGTATCTCCATTATACGGCAGTAAATACCCATCTTCTCTAATTCCGTCTGCCATATGGACTAAAAATAGCTTCACTTCTGGATGCTCCTTAAAAATTCGTTCTATTCCAGATTGACATCCGAACATTGCCATAATAACTACATTTTCATCTTTGAAACCATACTTTTTCATGTGTTCCAGTGTTTTCAAAATGCTACCAGCTGTAGCAAGTGCCGGATCTGTGATAAAAACTCTTTTACTTTCTGGTTCTTTTATCTGTTCAAATTCATCCCAAGCAACAAATGGTTTTAATGTATGCAAATTACGTCTCATGCTAATTCGTGCAACATCTGCTTTAGGCAACCTTTTTGTCAATCTATTTGACATAGACATTCCTGCTCTCAGTATTGGGATAATTACAGCATTTTCTCCAACATCATTTTTAGACACGGCATATGTTGATAATTCATCTGTTAAATCACCAAGTAACTTTGCATATTCTTCTCCAACAACGCTTAAATCAAAATAGCCTGATACTCTATTGCGTTCTTCGTATGGTATCATAACGAATAAATTAGGATGCTTATAATTCATATCAAAATCCTTCTTTCCGTATACAGCTTATGTTTATAATTTATAATTGCAGGACTATGTCCTTACTCGAAGTGTATCATATCTGTATTTCTAATTCAACATTGTACACCTCATATAATCTGTATTTTTCAGCTAACAGCCAAAGAAAACATCAAGTGCAGACCCGACATTTTGACCGCAAATCAACCCAAAATGCTACATCATTCCATCTGGCTATTGAAACCGTTTTGCTTGGCGTTCTCGCTTGCTTTTCGTCTGCGTTCCTCGCTGTACGGCGGTTGCAGACGGATAGAAAGTCTGGACTTGTCCAGAAGATAAGTCACACCGCCTTGCTCATGGGATTTTTCCAGTCGGCAGAGATCGGGGTGCTTTTTACTGAACAATGCCAGTCGCTTTCGCAGGCTGGCATTGTAGGTGTAGATACTGGCTGTGTCCTCGCCCTCATTAAAGAGGATGATAGTTTCTTTTTCATACTTCGTCAGCTTCGCCATAACTTTTCTCCATGTGATGATTCCAGTAGCTATCCATAATGACTGCCTTGTGCTGGTAGTATTCCTGCATCTGCAAACGCAGATTGTAGTAGAAACGACGATACCATTTGTCGCACTTCTCGTCACTCAGCTTGACCGACAGCATATAGAACAGTTTCTTTGCCGCCGGATCAGGAGTAAGGGCAGCTACATAACGCAAACGCTCAACCGTTGCTTCACGGTTCGGACAGCCAAAGGTATACAGGGTTTTCATTTCCTTCAGGTTCATTTTCATTCAAAAGTCCTCCTTGATAGTTGATAAAATAAAAGCGACAGATACTCAGAATAGAAATACCTGTCGCTTTGCTCACGATATTAAATTGTTGGTTCTGCACTTGACTTTTTTACTTAAAGTCGGGCAGTTCGTATATCTCTTTCATCAGCAGAACGCCCATTGTAAAACCATACTTGAAATGTTCCTCGGTCTGCATAGTCTGGCAGTCTGCAAAATTGTCATTGAGCTTATCCAGCTTCGCATAATCTTCTTTGCTCAATGTCTGCTCAAAGTATCGCATGATGTCTGCGATTGCCTGTCCTGCTTCCCGAAACTTCTCTGATTTCGGTACTACCGTTTCTGCCGGATAAATCTCTCCATTGAAGATTGCTTCTAAAATCATAAATTCACGCTCCTTTCTCAGCAGTAAATCAGCTCGCCCTTGATGGCTTCCTCAGCCTGTGCAACACAAGCGTTCATCTGGCGAACCCATTCGATTTGATTTTCGGCTTTGAGCTGCTCCGTCACGCCGTATGCCTTTGCAAGCTGTGGCACGATGATTTCCATACGCTTCTTGGCGGTTTCCTCAATCTCCGCACAATGCTCATAGAGAGTTTCATTCAGCACCATGTCGGAGAACAGGACTGGATTAGCCAGTCGCAGATACTCCTTTCGCATCCGTCCCCACTTGCCAAGACGGATATTCGGATTTTTCAGCTTGATGTCGGGGATGTAGTAGTCTCCACATTTGATAAAATTCAGTTCCATATTCAAGCACCTTTCTTTCTGTGATATTCTTCCCTGCGTTTGGCAAGGGTAGTTTCATAGCGTTTGATTGCATCGGGGTCTCCGGCTTCTGCATCGGCTTTCATTTTCTGATAGCTTCTGACAGTAGCTTGGCTCTGATACTTTCGCATTTCAGCCAGCTTCTTTGCTGCTTCTTCATCGGTCTTGGCAAGCTCTACAAGGGCTTCACGCTCTGCCTGTCGCTTGGCAGTTCTTGTCCTCGTGTATTCAGCCTTGCGTTCTGCCATCATAGCGGCATATTCGGGGTCTGCCGCCATGCGTTCTTCCTCACGCTCCTTTTTTCGCTGTCTGGCTACGGCTTCTTTTTCTTTCAAGGCTTGCCATTCCTCGGCGGCTTTCGGGTCTGTCTTGGCGGCTTCTTTCAGCTCCTTTCGGGAAAGTTTCTTTTGCCTGTTGGCTCGTTCTGTCCGTTTGCGTTCCGCTTCCAGTAGCTTTTCACGCTGTAAGCGTTCCTTTTCTTCCATTTGGGCGATATAGGCAGGGTCGGCTTCTCTGGCTTCCTTGATTTTCTGCTGTCTGCGGTGGTTTCGCTCACGCTGCAAGGCAAGTTTGCGTTCATATTCAGCAATAGCTTCCGGGTCTCCGGCTTCAACAGCTTTCATCAATGCTGCTTTTTTCTGTTTCTGAACCTCTGCGGCTCGTTTCGCCTTTTCCTGCTTCTTTCGCAACTGCTCGGCTTCGATGGCGGCAATGCGTTCTTCTTCGGAAACAGTTTCAACAGGGGGATAGTAGTTGCCGATGAAGTTGAAATAAATGTCGATATTCTGCTGACGGTAAACGGTGCGACCACCTGTGGCTTCGTGGACTTCCACTCTGTCAATAAAGGCATAGAGCATGGTGTCCGTCAGTTCCTCGCAGTTTCGGTACTTGTTGACTAAGGCGATAAAGCGGTTGGTGTCGATTTTCTCAACTTCTTCCTCTTGTATCTGTCCCTGCAATTCCTCAACTCGTTTTTCCAGCATAAGCTGTTCTTCATCGTACTGCTGTATCATTCGCTGTGCCTGTCGCTCCGGCAACAGACCGCTGATGGCACTGTCATAGAGCTTCTGTATCTTTGCATCCAGTTCAGCCATTCGTTTCTTGGCTTCGTCAATTTCCTGCTGTCCGTTGTTGGCTGACTTGGATTTGCTCTCATTCCATACGGTCTTGAGCTGGGAAATAAACTCTGCTTCGTTCTCAATGACATATTGGCTGACCGCTTTGATTGCCTGCAAAATCGCCGCTTCCAGAGCAGAGGTTTTAATGAAGTGGGAAACACATTCATTGTTCTGATTTCGATAATTGCCACATTGAAAAGCAGAATCGGAATCATAATGTTTTCCGCTTTGCCTTGCTTCGGGGCTGATGAATCCCATTCGTGAACCACAATCCGCACAATAGATCATGCCGGACAAACGGTGGGAATAAGTTCCGTTTGCGGCTCTCGGTTTTGCACGAACACGGAGCTTCTGGGCAATGTCCCATGTGTCTTGGTCAATGATGGCTTCGTGGGTATCGGGGAATATCATCAGTTCTTCCGGCGTTGCGGCTCTGCGTTGCTTTGTCTTGAAGTTCTCACAGATGGATTTGCCCAACACGGTATGACCGAGATATTCCTGCCTGTCCAGAATATGACCAATCGTATTTGCGTTCCAACGGTAAGGGTCGCTGAAGCTCCTGTTTCTGCAATTTTCGGGGAAATACTTTGCCGTATATGCAGATGGTATCAGCACCTTTTCTTCGGTCAGTTGTTCCGCAATCGCCGTCACGCCCATACCTTGACAGGCAAGACGGAACACCTTTCTGACGATTTCAGCAGCCGGTTCATCCACAACAAGGGTCTGCTTATCTCCGTTGATACGCTTGTAGCCATAGGGGATAGCACCGCTGCACCTTAGTCCCTCTTTCATTCTGGACTTAAAGACAGCCTTGATTTTGTTGCTGGTGTCTTTGGCGTACCACTCGTTCATGATATTCAAAAACGGTGTGAAGTCATTTTCGGTTGGATTGGCACTATCCACATTGTTGTTGATAGCGATAAAGCGAACACCCTTTTTCGGGAATACAATCTCTGTGTAATAGCCGACTTGCAGGTAATTTCTGCCAAACCTTGAAAGGTCTTTTACTACCAGAGTGTCCACCCGTCCGGCTTCGATTTCTTCCAGCAGGGCGGTAAAGCCGGGGCGGTTGAAATTCGTGCCTGAGTAGCCATCGTCATAGAAATGGCGGATATTTCTCAGTCCCTTTTGTCGGGCATATTCTTCGAGATACTTTTTCTGATTTAGGATGGAGTTCGATTCGCCAGCCTGTTCATCGTCTCTGGATAATCGCTCGTATAGAGCTGTGATTTTGATTTCTTCTTTCTTTGCCACGGTTTTGCCTCCCTTCTGTATGTAATTAGCGTTGATAAAACGCTACCTTTTTCTATCTTGGTATATTGTAACCTTTCGGATCTGTAACCACGAATGATACCGGAAAATTCTTGGAATCACATTGCAGCAGATTCGGCTTGATAAAGAACCTTGTCTTACCGCTGCCGGAACCGCCCACCACCAGCACATTTTTATTCCGGGCATTCTTGGGGTCCGGTGGGCGATTGCTCATCATCAGGCGTTCTGTTTTGGTCAGAATGATATTGTCCTCAAACTTCGGAGCCATAAACGGCTCGATATCTTTGGGTCCGCCCCACCGGGCAGAGCCGTACTCCATGCCGTGGCGGTACTTCTTGGCGTTTTTGCCTTTCAGGTACACCGCCAGCCGCATTCCAGCACCGCAGCACAGACCAATGAACAAGTCAAACGGGTGCAGGCTGGGCAGCGGATTTGAAAATACAGCCGGGAGCGTATCCATCAGCGATACGATTTTGTCGCCCAGTTCCTTGCCCACAGCCAGCCGCCATGCCTCGCCCAGATTGGTAGCTACAAGCCCAATCACCACATAGGGCAGATAGAGCGCCAGCAGCTTGGAAAGCTTCTTTTTGCTCATAGGCCACGCTCCTCCTGCTTGTGCCGCACTTTGTCCGGCAGATTTGCAACGGACTGCGCCAGATCATGCAGCTTTGCCAGCACGGAAGGACGCTTGGTTTTATCCAGCACCGATGCCGAATATTCCTTGAACGCTGCGCTCAAGGCATCCGTGTCCTGTGCCTTGAAGTAGACCAGATATCGGGGCGGCGTGCAGGACAGGTCTTTCTGGATGGAGTAGTCGATGTGATACCGCTTAGCATAGCGGTCAAAATCCTTGATGCCGGTTTTCTGAATCTCCACATTGGTCACGCCACGGTTCTGCCGTACCAACCGCTTCATGGACTGCTTGCCCTGCGAAGCGTGCTTGTCATACTGCCGCAACAGAAACTGCATTCCGCGCAGCAGGGTGCGGGCGGACAGTTTTGTGGTCGAGATGGCAAGGTTGACCGTCTTATGCTCGATTTCTTCCTGCATCGTTACCACCTCCTGTGCAGAAAATCGTCTTAGCGGTCATGTTCCACCGGGGGCTTGTTTACGGCCTTTTCTGCGTCATTCTGAACCGATTCATCCGGCACCGGAATGACCATCAGGCGACGCCCCAGAGGGAGAAAAGCTTCGGGTTGATGGAATTCTTCTTCATACTTCTGAGTCAGCTCCGGAGAGAGCGACACAAAATCTTCCTCTCCCAGCCCCACCACCAGAAAGGTTCCGGCAATAACATCGTACATCAGCCCGTCCTCGTCCCACAGGGCACGGTTCAGCGGCAGACCCATGAGCTTGCCATCATCGTTGTAGACGATGGCGACCGGATCTTCAAAAGGGTAGCTTGCGCCGATGGAGCCGCCCACCGCCTGCTGCAAGGCTTTCAGGTCGTTATCGATCTCGACCTGCTGCGGATACTGTCCCGGTGCAATTTTCAGCACCGACAGAGTGTTCTCGTTCTGTTCCATTATCTTCCTCCTCAAATTTGATAGTGATTTCCTGCCCAGCACGGGCGGCGTTCAACAGAGCTGCCACAAAGAAGCCGGAAAAGGCACCAGCTTCAAAAATGATAAACGAATAAATATAATTCATAGCAAACCTCCGACATTGACTGAACTGTGAGAAGAATCCTCTCAGGGAGGACGAGGAGCGCTAGATGCGGTGACGGTATGCTTAGTGGAAACATTGGCATGAGTATGCGGTGCGGCATCGGTAGAAAAATAGTCGTACAGAGCATCCCGCAGAGAATGGAAGCAACGAGCATGGTAGTCGTGCAGACGGAGAACCAGAATCTTCAAAACATCAACGGCGGAACAGTAAAAGTCCTCCGTGACTTCTGCGAAACTCTCATAGCGGGTCATTTCGGTATCCATGCTGCACCTCTCAGTCAATGCAGATGCAGACCATCTTCTCGCGGCCAGCCATCAGAGGGACGCTGTTCTCGGCCAGATAGCACTGGATCAGATACAGGTCACTGGTGGTAAGGGCAACAAAGCTGCCATTGGTATCGTAGCGAACAAAGACAACGGCACCGGACAGATACCGCTTGCCAGCCAGTGTGATGACCTGACGAGGGTCGTAACAGAGAGCCAGCGGCACATCTTCGCTGATGCTGTAGCAGGAATCTGCTTCATCGAAGCAAGGCAGGTAACTGCGAACGTTCGCCAGCGGAGTGATAGTCAGTTCGATCTCCGGGGCAATCACGGCGGCGTAAACTTCATCATCACCGAACTGCCGCTCCAGCACATCGCTCATCTTATTGAAGAAGTCGGTCACAGCATTGTCCATGTGGTTGATTTTCTGGTTCATAGCTTCGATGGTCTTTGCGGTCTTGAGATCAATGGTAGTATTCATAGTGGGTTTCCTCCAAATTTTTGCAAAAAAGAAAGACCCGGTCGGGTCTTACGTTCAAAAGGTGTATCAGCGTTCATTCTGCCGCTGCTGTTTACGCTGCCACTGATCCAGCAGCTTGATGATGGTGTCCTCCATCTGTTTCGGGGTGTAGCTGCGCGGGAAATATTTCCGCAGGGTGTCGTTTTTGATGACCACCTTGTCCAGCTCGTCCTTTTTCTCTTCTCCCATGACCGCAAAGGCAACATCATACGAGAAGTGCCCTTCCTGCGCCAGCCTTTTGAGCCG
>NZ_QVGS01000020.1:0-13082 GCF_003603005.1 Faecalibacterium sp. AF27-11BH | reverse complement strand
CGGCTCAAAAGGCTGGCGCAGGAAGGGCACTTCTCGTATGATGTTGCCTTTGCCGTCATGGGCGAAGAAAAAAAGGACGAGCTGGACAAGGTGGTCATCAAAAACGACACCCTGCGGAAATACTTTCCCCGCAGCTACACCCCGAAACAGATGGAGGACACCATCATCAAGCTGCTGGAACAGTGGCAGCGCAAGCTCCAGCGGCAGAACGAACGCTGACTCACACCGTAACGAAAGACCCGATGGGGTCTTTTTCTTTTGCAAACAAAGGAGAAAAAGCCTATGAAAAATAACGCCATGGAGAAAGAAATCCCCGTCCACATGACGAACTTTGCCCTTATCCTCAATGACCTTGCCGCCAGCTTTGAGAACCGCAACGAGTACATTTCCCGCCTTTGCCGCTATCCGCTGCTTATCCTTGACGATTTCGGCATGGAGCGCGGAACGGAATACGGGCTGGAGCAGGTTTTCAATGTGATTGACAGCCGTTACCGCAGCGGCAAGCCGCTGATCGTCACGACCAACCTCACGCTGGACGACCTGCGGAACCCGGAGGACACCGCCCATTCCCGGATTTATGACCGGCTGCTTTCCATGTGCGTCCCGGTACGTTTTACCGGCGAGAATTTCCGGCAGGAAACCGCGCAGCGGAAAATGGAGAGCATGAAGAAACTGATTACCGACTGAAAGGAGTATTGCCTATGGCAGATAACAAGCAGCACGACACCCGCACCGCCCGCCGCCCCGACTGCGTGACGGAAATCCGCATGGGCAATTCCGTCCTTGTCGTGTCCGGCTATTTCAAGAAAGACACCACGACCACCGCCGCCGACAAAATGGCGCGGGTACTGGAAGCGGAAGCCGCTGCTACACAGGAGCCGACCTATCCGGCGTGAACCGGGGAATGGAAAAAGCGGCCATGCCGGGGAGCGTGGCCGCTGGAACTGGAAAAGCTGAAATCAGGACTCTTTTTTCTTTACATCACTAATCCCAAAGAGTGCAAACACCAGAGCCAAAACAATCAGCGAAATCGTATTTGCAGATACAGAGGGCATGAAATAATCGACGATATAAAAGCCGAAAAATGTAGTGATAGTATCTAACAGCACATACATACAGACGGCCATTTCCCTTGTTATTCTGTCAAGGTTAAGCAATGCTTTTGGAAATGCGCCTGCGACTAAATTCATGGGATATGAAACAATCGACGCGATTATGAAATACAGGATAAAGCCGCCGACACTCTCATACTCAAAGCCGAGCAGACGCATGATTGCACTGCTGAATATGGCGATTATGGACAAGACGGCGATGATTAGAACAGCCCCCAAAATGAATATGATTATTTTTTCCCGCTTATTGTTGTTGTTATCCAAGAGTACCTCTCCCTTATGTTTGGATTTTGAAGCTGATATGAGTATATCACAGGAAGATGAACTTTTCTACTGAAACCGGCACAACAAGACGCTACACAAAAACCGGCGATTTGATAAGCTGTAAAGAAGCAGATTTGACACTTTTGCCGCTATACAACCAGCCCTGTTCCGTGGTACAATGAAACCACGGAATAGTGGGGCTGGTTGTCGGAAACGGAGGATTTTATGTTAAGACAAGCCACCCAAAACCTCATTACCGCCCTTTATCCGAGATTGTCCCATGAGGACGAATTGCAAGGCGAGAGTAATTCCATATCGAACCAAAAACGGATACTCGAAACCTTTGCAAAACAAAATGGCTTTACCAACCTGCGCTGGTACACCGACGACGGCTATTCCGGCGCGAACTTTCAAAGGCCCGGTTTTCAAGCCATGCTTGCAGACATTGAAGCCGGGAAAGTGGGTACGGTCATTGTCAAGGACATGAGCCGGTTAGGGCGAAACTACTTGCAGGTGGGATTTTACACGGAAATGCTGTTCCCCCGAAAGGGCGTGCGTTTTATCGCTGTCAACGACAATGTGGACAGTGCAAACGGCGGCATGGACAACGATTTTACCCCTCTGCGAAATCTGTTCAACGAATGGCTGGTGAGAGATACGAGCAAGAAAATCAAGGCAGTAAAACGAGCAAAAGGCATGAGCGGCAAGCCCGTTACCAGCAAGCCGGTCTATGGCTACCTCATGGACGAGGACGAGAACTATATCGTTGACGAGGAAACTGCGCCGGTTGTCCAGCAGATATACCAGCTTTGCCTTGCCGGGAATGGCCCGACCAAGATTGCCCGTATGCTTACGGAGCAGCAAATCCCTACGCCGGGGACGCTGGAATACCGCAGGACGGGCAGCACCCGCCGCTACCACCCCGGCTATGAGTGCAAATGGGCGACGAACACCGTTGTTCATATCCTCGAAAACCGGGAGTACACCGGCTGTCTGGTAAACTTCAAGACGGAGAAGCCCTCTTACAAGGTCAAGCACAGTGTAGAGAATCCCATCGAGAAGCAGGCTGTTTTTGAGAACCACCATGAGCCTATCATAGACCGGGAAACATGGGAGCGCGTGCAGGAGTTACGCAAGCAGCGTAAACGCCCGAACCGCTATGATGAAGTGGGGCTGTTCTCCGGTATGCTGTTCTGCGCCGACTGCGGCCATGTGATGTACCAGCAGCGGTATCAGAACAAGAACCGCAAGCAGGACTGTTACATCTGCGGCAGCTACAAGAAGCGCACCCGCGACTGTACGGCGCACTTTATCCGTACCGACCTGTTGACCGCCGGTGTCCTCTCCAATCTCCGGCAGGTGACGGAATATGCCGCCAAGCATGAGAGCCGCTTTGTGAAGCTGCTTATCCAGCAGAACGAGATCGGCGGCAAGAGAAAGACCGCCGCAGCCACCAAGCAGCTTGAACAGGCGCAGGAGCGTATTTCCGAAGTGAGCCGCATTATCAAGCGGCTGTATGAGGACAATGTGAACGGCAAAATCAGCGACGAGCGTTTCATGGAACTGTCGGCAGACTATGAGCAGGAACAGCGGGAACTGAAAGACCGCGCCGCCGCTTTGCAGGCCGAACTGGACAAGTCGCAGGCCGCCACCGTCAACGCGGAAAAGTTTATGGGTATCGTCCGAAAGCACCTTGCCTTTGAGGAATTGACCCCCACCCTCTTGCGGGAAATGATTGAGAAAATCGTCGTGCATGAGTGCAGCTATGACGAGAACGGCACCCGCAGACAGGACATTGAGATTTATTACAGCTTTGTCGGCAAGATTGACTTGCCAGAATAACCGCCCGACCTATCCGACACAATGGCCAAGTGCCGGATAGGAACGGCAAAATTTTTTACACTTCTATTACTTCTTTATCGCACATAAACAAAAAGTCAGGGTATGAAGCAGTTCATGGCTAATTAAAGGGAACAAAAAGAAAGGAAAAGCCAATCCAGACGGTATCAGCGGCAGGCTACAAGAATAAATTGTGATTTCACAAGATTGGTGCTATAATAAGAGAAAAGTTCCTGCCGGGGCAGCCGCTCCGGTGGTATGGATAGAAAGGCAGGAAAACAATATGCACATCAGCTATAAACCACTCTGGCACACACTGTTAGAGCGTGATATGAGAAAAGAGGATTTAAGGCTTGCCGCTGGTATGACAACAAATATGATTGCCAACATGAGCAAAGAGGGAAAGCACATCAGCATGGATACATTAGCCCGTATCTGCGAAACGCTGAATTGTGAGATTACCGATGTGATTGAGTTAGTACCAGACGAGCCTGCTTCCACAGGAGGTAAGGAACATGAGCGAATTGAAACCAAGAATAAAAGAAAACGGAATTGATTATATCCTTGTTGGAGATTACTACATCCCGGACTTGAAGTTGCCGGAGGAACACCGCCCCATCGGAAAGTACGGACGGATGCACCGGGAATATTTAAGAGAAGTCTGCCCAGCCAGATTACACACATTGACCCTGACCGGGGAATTGTGGACATATCTTGCAGACCTGAACGAACAGGCACAGAAACGGTTAGACACCATCATGGAGCAGATGAAAGCTGCCGAGGGCGTGACCGAGGAATTGAAGCGTACCCGTCAAATGGAATGGGTGCAGCGTTGCAATAACATTCACAACCGGGCAGAAGAAATTGTTTTACATGAGATGATTTATTCATAACGGTATGGTAGAATGATTATTACAAATTAGAAGTTGTAAAGGAGACTTTGTATGGGTAGAAAAGAAATAACAACAAAAGAAGATTTAATGAAAGTAATAGAATTATTCGAAAATACTGGAATTACATACTGGTTGGATGGCGGATGGGGTGTAGATATTTTAGCTGGTAAACAAACAAGAATTCATAGAGATATAGATATAAATTTTGATGCTCAACATACGGAAAAATTGTTAAATGTGCTTTTGAATCTGGGCTATAAAATTGATACAGACTGGAAACCGGTTAGAATAGAGTTATATAGTGATGAACTTGGTTACTTAGACATTCACCCGTTCGTTTTAAGTGAGGACGGAACTTCAAAACAAGCTGATTTAGAGGGTGGCTGGTATGAGTTTGAAAAAGATTACTTTGGTAGTGCTTTTTTTGAAGGAAAAACAATTCCTTGTATATCCTTAAAAGGCCAAAGAGTTTTCCATTCAGGTTATGAATTAAGAGATAAAGATAAGCATGATATTTCAATTCTTGAAAGTTTATCAAAATAACATTGCTGTAATTTCTAAGATAAATTCCACTTTATCGCTTTGAAATTTTAACTGAATAAGTATAGCACCAACCGCTGCTACATGGAAGCAAACACAACCATGCAACAGCGGTTTTTCTTTACCGTTTTTTCCTTTGACTGATAGGAGTTCCTGTTTTCTTTGATTTTTGTAGAATCCGAATGAGCCAGCGAAATTCTTCGTCTGACAGATTTTTATAGTTGATGCCGAGCTGCTTGCAGTAAAGGACAACCAGCTTTTCATCCCGACTGCCCTTGAAATTTTCAACCGCTTCCAAATTTTCTTTCAATTCATCGGCAACGGTGGTCTGGGGCGCACTCTCGCTGTCCTTTTTGTGGGCTTCCCGAATATCCCGGATAATGAGATTGAGGTCATCAAGAACCATGTGGCTGAAATATTCATCATCGCTGATATGGGCGGCTTGCAGCACTTTCAAATGCGGGTCGTCTTCGCCGGGGCGATACCGTTCAATGATTTCATGCCGGACAGTATCGACAAGGGCGTTGAGGTTTTGAATCTGCATGGTGGCAATCCCATCTACATAAATCTCAATGTCCGCAAGAAACTTGATAAAGTCCTTATGAGTGGCAAGCTCACAGAGCAGACGGTTGTTAATCCGACCGCCTTTCAGAAGTGCCACCATCTCATCATTCAAATGCAGCTCTGTTAGTGGCGTGTTGATCTGCTCCCGGTTCTCTGTCCGGCACAGCAGATAATCAACGGAAACCCCATAGAAGTCTGCCAGCGTGATAAGGTTGCCATGATTGATTTCCTTATAATCCTCTTTTTCATAACTGCCAAGAGCTGATTTGGAAATGCCCGTCAGCTCTGATAATTCTTCCAGATTTAAGCCTTTGTCCTTGCGGAGTTCCCAAAGGCGTTCCTGTATGCTTGTCGCTCCTTTCATGGGCGCACGCTCCTTTCCGGCGGTTTCATTACTGCCGCTTAACTGGATTATATCATACTTTCCGCAATCGTGGAAATTTCTGATTTTTACCCTTAATTCCTACTTTGTGGACATACGGCACAGGGCACAAAAATGTTCTATGATACAGGTAGTTCATCGATGGATTATTCCAATCGAATGACCAGCCTGTGTGGGATATGCTTCCCCGGCGATGTAGCGCCATGACTTTTGGCAGGGATATGGAGGAACCCTGACCGAAACGAGCGTACCAAAGGGAGCAATACGCCGCTGTGAGATTCAGGGGAGGAACGACACCGGGGAGAACTGGCGAACTGATACCGAAATGATACCGAAACACGACAATCTGATAGGGGGATAGTCTACCCTATTGCTGATACTTCTGGAGATTTTAGACGGCTCTATGACCGTAATTTTGCCGAAAATCGCCCCGAAACTATACACTAAAACGGGAGGAAACGCAATATGCCGAGAATGAGCAAAAAGAGGAAGCATGAGCTTTCTTTTTACCTCAATGACCGGGGGCGTGTCACTTACAACGAATTATGCCGGAAATGCAAGCATGGGTGCAAGCAGAGCTTCCGGGCGGTTGTGGTTGACTGCCCCCGTTATTTATCCAAAAGAGCAAAGAAAAAGGAGGAACACACCGAATGAATTTTGAATTTATGACGATAGGCACACCGTTGCCGCCCTGTATGCCCTTTCCCAGAGCGTTGACAGGATTTCCAGTCAGCAGCACCGCAAAGGTCATGTACTGCCGGATGTTGGACGCTATGCTATCCAACGGACAGGAGGACGAGAACGGAATCCTGTTTATCTGCTTCCCTGTCACAGCCATTGCCGCAGTCCTGTCCCGCAGCCCCATGACGGTCAAGCGTTCTCTGAATGAACTGGAAACCGCCGGACTGATCATGCGAGTGCGTCAGGGCGTTGGAGAACCAAACAGGATTTATGTGCTGATACCGGGAAAGGAGGACGCTGCCCTTGCCTGATACCTCAAAGCTGGAAAAGCTCAACCGAGAGTTGGAAAAGAGTGAAAAGAAACTGCGGAAAGCCATCAATGATGAAAAGGCATTGCAGCACCAGCTAAAGCAGCTTACCCGAAAAGAACGGACACACCGGCTCTGTACTCGTGGCGGTATGCTGGAAAGTTTTCTGCAAGAGCCGGAACGCCTGACAGATGATGATGTCATGCTGTTGTTGACACTCATTTTTCACAGGCAGGACACGCAGGAACTATTGAAGAAACTGCTGGAACGTGAGAAGCCGGAAACCCCTTAGTTTACTAAGGGCGCAATTATACACCACCCAAAGGTTGGTGCATTGCGTTCTCCGAAGGCTCCTTGCCGGAGGGCTGTGATTTTTCGCAGTCATGGTCTGCTCCAAATCATACAGGGGACGCTACGCTTCCCCTGCGCTGGCTACCGCCAGCTACCCTTTTGTGGACTTGTCATCTGGGGACACCTTGCGTTGCAAGCTGTTCCCAGCCGACAAGTTTCATAAAATATGCTATCTTTTCGATAGGCAATAAAGTATAATAAAGTCAGCAATAAATCGGAATTTTACGGTCAGTAAGGAATGCGTAAAGTTATATGATTGTATTATAAGCGATTTGTTAAATTTTTATAACCACTTGTATTTGCCTGCGATTTATGGTATAATATTTTGAAATTTAGAAAGAGGTGGGAAGATGATTAACTTTTCTTGCAAATAAAATCAAAATATGCGGTAGTGCTATACTTTGGCATTATTGTGTCTATTGCAAGAAAGTTATATGTCTATCTTACTCAATATAGTGCTGTTGCCACTTTTGCTTAGTGGTGTTATTTTATGCTATGACGAGCTGCAAGGATAAACTTTCTTGTGGCTCTTATTTTGTTTTGGAGGTGCTTTATGAATAGTGCAGAACAGATAGTTACACATGATTCACTCCGTATAGTGTCGGTTCCTTTTGGTGAAATCTATACGTAGTAAACATTCACCGAACCGACTTTGTATCGTATGACATGCAAAGGAGGATAATATTTATGTCAATGATTAAAATTGAAAACCTTACGTTTTCATATCCGACAAGTTATGATAATGTTTTTGAAAATGTCAGTTTCCAGGTTGATACCGATTGGAAGCTTGGTTTTGTGGGCAGAAACGGACGAGGTAAAACAACCTTTCTGAATCTTCTGCTTGGGAAATATGAGTATAGTGGAAAAATCCTATCATCCGTACAGTTTGATTATTTTCCTTATCCCGTTTCAGATAAGAATCGTATTACAGAGGATATATTGCAGGAGATTTGCCCACTTGCGGAAGAATGGGAACTTATGCGAGAACTTTCTTATCTTGATGTTGATGTCGATGTGCTTTGGCGACCTTTTGAAACACTTTCCAACGGAGAGCAGACAAAGGTTTTGATTGCCGCTCTTTTTCTTAATGAAGGGCATTTCCTACTGATTGATGAACCTACCAACCATTTGGATGCCAAAGCGAGAAAAAGTGTGGCGGCATATCTGAAAAAGAAAAAGGGATTCATCTTAGTTTCTCACGATCGTCGCTTTCTTGACGATTGTGTTGACTATATTCTATCGATTAACCGAGCGAATATCGAAGTGCAAAGAGGAAACTTTTCATCATGGATGTCAAATTTTGAGCGACAGCAAGAATTTGAACTGGCTCAGAACGAACGTTTGCAAAAGGACATCAGACGATTACAGCAGTCGGCAAAACGCGCTGCAGTATGGTCTGAACGTGTAGAAGCTTCCAAAATTGGGGCAGCAGATAAAGGTTATGTCGGTCATAAAGCCGCCAAAATGATGAAGCGTTCAAAATCTATAGAAGCGAGACAACAACAGACAATCGAACAAAAATCAGCATTGCTGAAAAATATGGAAACCGCAGAAGCCCTCAAGATACAACCGCTTAATTACCATACAGATTTGCTTGCATCATTATCGAATGTAGTAGTTTATTATGATGGCATTTCAGTTTGTGAACCCGTTTCGTTTGAAATAAGACAGGGAGAACGCATTGTGCTTGATGGAAAGAACGGCAGTGGCAAAAGTAGCCTGTTAAAGTTGGTAGTCGGGCAGTCCATAGATTATACGGGTACAGTAACACTTGGCTCTGGGCTTGTAATTTCTTATGTGCCACAGGATACATCGTATTTATGTGGAACCCTTTCCGAGTTTGCAGAAGAAAACAACCTTGATGAAAGTTTGTTCAAGGCAATTCTTAGGAAAATGGACTTTGAGCGTGTACAGTTTGAAAAGGATATTAAAGACTTTTCTGGCGGGCAAAAGAAGAAAGTCCTAATTGCGAAAAGCCTTTGTGAAAAGGCACACTTGTATGTATGGGATGAACCGCTCAACTTTATTGATGTGTACTCACGTATGCAGATTGAACAACTCATAACGGAGTTTGCCCCGACCATGCTCCTGGTAGAACATGACAGTGTTTTTCGAGATACTGTGGCAAGTAAAATTGTGAATATCTAAATTGGTTCTTCCGCAATTTTACGTTTTTCGCTTTAATAAAAATGGAGAATGCTGATTTACACTGGCATTCCAGTATTGAAAAATTACAAAATACGGATAATTGCGTAAGAACCTCTAAATTAAAATAATTGTATGGGTTAATTCCAGCTTTACAGAGACTCAAATTCCAGTTTGTAGAATTAAGAAAATCGTAATTTGTGGAGGTAAAATATAGATGAATCAAGGTAGAATTATTGTAATCACAGGTGCGCCGGGGACAGGAAAAACTACAACGGCATCTGCTGTTGCAAAAGAATCAGATTTGGAAAAGTCTGTGCATATGCACACAGATGACTTTTATCATTATTTGAGTAAAGGGGCAATACCACCGCATTTGCCAGAATCAAATGAGCAAAATTTGATTGTCATTGAAGCGTTTTTAGAAGCTGCGAAGCGATATGCTCGTGGTGGATATGATGTAATTGTTGACGGTATTATCGGACCGTGGTTTTTAAAGCCGTGGCAAAGTCTTGTTCGGGAACATTATGAGGTGCATTATATTATTTTAAGGGCAAGTAAGGAAGAAACCTTGAAGCGAGCTGTTGAACGCTCAAAGTTAGACCGAAAGACAAATATCGAATTGGTAGAAACCATGTGGGAGCAATTTTGCAATCTGGGAATATATGAATCGAATGTTATAGATACGACCACTTATTCCATTCAAGAAACTGTTTCCGCAGTACAAGAAAAAATCGCAAGTAGGGCAGCGTTGTTGTCTTAGATTGTTTTGGTGCAATTCCAGTTTGTTAGCTTTACATCGGGTCAACTTGTCCCGAACTTTTACAACTAAATACCCGCCGCTCACACAGTGGCACACCGAGCAGGAAATCTGAAAAAGGTCTCCTGCTTTTTTTCTGCCCAAAATGAGGTGGTAAAACGCCACCCCATCCACCAATTAGCGAAAGGAGGGACACGAAATGCCTTGTCCACACAACGAAATCACGATTGTTCAGCGCAGCCAGCGGCAGTCTGCGGTTGCCGCCGCTGCTTACCAAAGCGGCGAAAAGCTGTTCTGTGAATACGACCAGCAAGTAAAGCACTACCCGGAAAAGCGTGGTATCGTCCACAATGAAATCCTGCTCCCGGCAAATGCTCCACAGGAATATGCAGACCGCAATACTTTATGGAATGCCGCCGAAGCGGTGGAAAAGCAATGGAACTCCCAGCTTGCAAGGCGGTGGGTGCTTACCATTCCCAGAGAGATACCGCCCGACCAGTACGCTGTCCTTGTACGGGAGTTTTGTGAACAGCAGTTTGTTTCCAAAGGCATGATTGCTGATTTTGCCATCCATGACCCCCATCCGCCGGGACACAATCCCCACGCCCATGTCCTGCTGACCATGCGGGCAATGGATGAACATGGAAAATGGCTTCCCAAGAGCCGCAAGGTTTATGACCTTGACGAGAATGGGGAACGGATAAAGCTGCCGTCCGGCAGGTGGAAAAGCCACAAGGAGGATACGGTGGACTGGAACGACCAGAAGTATTGTGAAATCTGGCGGCATGAATGGGAGGTTATCCAGAACCGCTATCTGGACGCCAATGACCGCCCGGAGCGTGTGGACTTGCGTTCCTATGCCAGACAGGGGCTTGATATAGTCCCCACTGTCCATGAGGGGACTGCTGTCCGGCAGATGGAAAAGCGAGGTATCCAGACGAATATCGGCAACCTGAACCGGGAAATCAGAGCCGCCAACCGCCTGATGAAGTCCATCCGGCAGCTTATCCAAAACCTCAAAGGCTGGATTACCGAGCTGGGAGAAAAACGGAAGGAGCTGCTTGCACAAAAGGCGGCGGAGGAAGCGACACTTCTTCCCAATCTGCTGATGAAGTATATGGAGATACGAAAGGAAGAACGGAAGGACTGGACAAGGGCTGGACAGAACCGGGGAACTTCACAGGACTTAAAGGCAGTCAGCGAAGCCCTGTCCTATCTCCGGCAAAAGGGGCTTTCCACTGTGGAGGACTTAGAAGCGTTTCTGGAATCTTCCGGGAAATCAGCCGCAGATTACCGCAATCAGATGAAGCCAAAGGAAGCCCGCAGCAAAGTGATTGACGGGATTCTTGCCAGCCGGACAGACTGCAAGGAATGTAAGGCTGTCTATGAGAAGTACCAGAAGATATTTTTTAAGAAAATAAAGGGGAAATTCAAACAGGAACACCCGGAGGTTGCCCGGTATGAGAAAGCCGCTGACTACCTTGCCAAGCACCCGGACGATAAGGATAAAACGAAAAATGAGTTGCAACAGGAGCAGGAAACGCTTCTCAGCGAAATCGCAGAGCTGAAAGTACCACTGACCGAGGTACAGGAGGATTTGAAGAAGCTGCGGGACATCCGCTACTGGGTACGGAAAGCCACACCCGGCACAGAGGAAAGCAAAGAGCCGCCCAAGAAGCAGCCCATCAAAGAAGTCTTGCAGGATAAGACTGACGAGAAAAAAGCACAAAGAACCGCCCCGGCACAGGAGAAACACAGACAACAGGATATGGAACTTTAACAGGCACTTGCCATTTTCAATTAGAGAATGTCAGGTGCTTTTCTTATTTTCAAGGAGGGATAGATTTGAATGTATTCGAAGCTGTGAAGCAGTCCGTCACAACAAGACAGGCTGCGGAGTATTATGGAATCCATGTAGGTCGGAACGGGATGGCTTGCTGCCCGTTCCATAACGATAAAACCCCAAGCATGAAGCTGGATCGGCGTTACCATTGCTTCGGCTGCGGTGCGGATGGGGATGTGATTGATTTTGCCGCCGCCCTGTATGGGCTGGGAAAGAAAGAAGCCGCCGTACAGCTGGCACAGGACTTCGGGCTTTCCTATGAGGACTGGAAACCGCCGGGAAAGGTAAAAAAGCCCAAGACCCGGCAGAAATCCCCGGAGGAACAGTTTCAGGAAGCAAAGAATCGCTGCTTCCGTATTCTTGCCGATTATCTCCATCTGCTGATGGCATGGAGAACGGACTACGCCCCGCACTCCCCGGAGGAAGCCTTTCATCCCCGGTTTGTGGAAGCCTTACAGAAGCAAGCCCAAGTGGAATATCTGCTGGATGTGATGCTGTTCGGGGAAACAGAGGAAAAAGCGGATTTGATTACGGACTACGGAAAGGATGTGATACAGCTTGAACAGCGAATGGCAGAGCTTGCAGCCGCAGACGCAGCAAGAACTAAAGAACACCATGAACGCCATGCAGCCGCCCCAGAGCGTTGAGGAAATCAAGGCGGGGCTGGAAACCACCGAGAAAGGCGGTGTCCGTCAGAGCATACGGAACTGCCTGACCGTATTCCAACGTGACCCTCTGCTTTCAGGGGCTATCGCATACAACATCCTGACTGACCGCAAGGACATCATAAAGCCCATCGGTTTTCACAGAGAAAGCACCGCCCTGAACGATACGGACATGAAGTATCTGCTTCTTTATCTGGAAGAAACCTACGGGCTTACCAATGAGAAAAAGATTGATAACGCCATCGGGATTGTGGCGAATGAAAACAAGTACCATCCCATCCGGGACTATCTCAATACCCTTGTGTGGGACGGGACAGAGCGAATCCGCTTCTGCCTGCGGCACTTTCTGGGGGCTGACGCAGACGATTACACCTATGAAGCGTTGAAGCTTTTCCTGCTGGGTGCAATCTCACGAGCCTTTCAGCCGGGGTGCAAGTTTGAAATCATGCTCTGTCTGGTAGGCGGTCAGGGGGCTGGAAAGTCCACCTTCTTCCGGCTGCTGGCAGTCCGGGACGAGTGGTTCTCCGATGATTTGCGGAAGCTGGACGATGACAATGTGTACCGCAAGCTGCAAGGTCACTGGATTATTGAAATGTCGGAAATGATGGCAACCGCCAACGCCAAGAGCATTGAGGAAATCAAGTCATTTTTAAGCCGGCAGAAAGAGGTCTACAAGATACCTTATGAAACCCACCCGGCAGACCGCCCCCGTCAGTGCGTGTTTGGCGGCACTTC
>NZ_QVGS01000002.1:0-323724 GCF_003603005.1 Faecalibacterium sp. AF27-11BH | reverse complement strand
ATCAAGAGTGCCCTTCGGACACGCAAGAAAAGCGGAAAGTATATCTCCAGCGGCGCACCGTTTGGCTACCAGAAAGACCCTGCCGACCACAATCACCTTGTGATCGACCCGAACACCGCCCCCGTTGTTGAGTATATCTATTCAATGGCAGAGGAAGGGCTGGGGCTTCACCGCATCGCCAAGCGGCTCCACGATGAAAAAGTCTTGAAGCCGTGTTACTACAAGAAAGAGATGTTTGGCCGCTTTATTGATGATGAAAAGATGTATGATTGGGACAGTGCCTATATCAGTCAGGTTCTGCACAGCCCAGTCTACGCCGGACACATCATCTACGAAGCCAAGCCCACCGTGTCCATGAAATCCAAAAAGCGGCGTTATATTCCGTTTGAAGAACGCGCTATCGTTCCGAATACACATGAAGCAATCATCCCACAAGACCGTTGGGAGAACGTGCAGCGAATCCTTTACAGCCGTTCCAGTAGTTTTATGTGCGATAAGACCGACTACGACAATATCTTCAAAGGCATCGTCCGCTGTGCAGACTGCGGCAGAACGATGTTAGTCAAGGTCGAGCACAGGCGCAAACGTAACAGTGTTCTGGATCAGACCTTTTATTGTTGCAGCACTTATCGGAAATATGGTGCGAAAGCCTGTGACTCTCACAACTTGGAAGCCCGTGTTCTGCATGAAGCTGTCTTTGCGGACATTCAGGCACACGCAAAGGCCGCTGTGAGCAATCGGGAAGCCCTTGTGAAGAAGATTGCAAATCAGATGCACCTCCGGGTGTCCTCTGACCGGGCGCAGCACAAACGGGATTTGAAGCAGTGTAAAGCACGAATCGCAGAAATCGAAGACCTGTATGCAAAACTTTATGAGGACGTATCAAAGGGACTTCTCCCGGAGAAACGTTTTCAAATGCTTGCAGATCGCTACGACAAAGAACAGGCTGAACTGACCGAGAAGATTGAGCAGTACGAGCGGGAAGGCCGTGCTGAACACGATCAGCTGGACAAGATTCAGGATTTTATTGATGAAGTCAGCAAGTACGCTGGTATCACCGAACTGAACTATAAGATTCTGCATCAGCTGATTGACAAGATTCTGGTATCCAGAGCGGAAAAGGTCGATGGCGAATACGTCCAGAAAATCCAGATTTTCTACCGCTTTATCGGCCCATTGGATGCCATCGAGTAACAAAGTCAGAAAAGTCACCTCCGAGAACTATCCTACAGACGCAGGGCGTGAAGGCGAACTGATTTTCCGGCTGGTTTACGAACAGGCTGGGTGTAAAAAGCCTGTTTCCCGGCTGTGGCTGTCCAGCATGGAGGACAATGCCATCCGGGAGGGCTTTGCAAATCTGAAACCGTCAACAGAATATGATGCACTGTATCAGGCTGCACTCTGCCGGGAACGTGCCGATTGGATGGTCGGCATCAACTGTTCCCGGCTTTTTTCCTGCCTGTATGGTCGGCCTTTGGCAGTCGGCAGAGTAATGACCCCGACACTTGCCATGACGGTGGAACGAGAAGCCGCCATTGCTGCTTTTGTCCCGGAAAAGTTCTACACGGTGGCTCTGGAGCTGACAAGCGGTTTTGTGGCATTAAGCCGCCGCATTTCTGAAAAAGCGGACGCGGAAAAGCTGCTTGCGGAGTGCAGAAAGGAGATGGTGTCCACGATCCAGAAAATCACGCGCAAGGAAAAGGCCGAAAATCCACCGCCGCTCTATGACCTCACTACGCTCCAGCGGGATGCCAACCGCTTGCTGGGCTTTACAGCACAGCAGACCTTGAATTATGCACAGAGCTTGTACGAGAAAAAGCTCATCACTTACCCGCGCACGGACAGCCGTTTTCTGACTGAGGATATGGCGGCATCGCTGCCGGGGCTGATGTCGGCTGCTGCGGGAGCCTTTGATGTGCATGAAGCCGTGCCTGTCCATGCAGAGCAAGCAATCAACAACAGCAAAGTCAGTGACCACCATGCACTGCTGCCCACGGCAAGTGTGGCACAGGCAGACTTTTCGGCTTTGCCCGCCGGAGAATTAAGCATCCTGCGGCTGATTACGGTGCGTCTGCTCTGCGCTGTTGGCGAACCTCACCGCTATGCGGAAACCACCCTGACCACCATTTGCGCCGGGAAAGAATTTTCGGCAAAAGGCAAGGTAGTTTTGGACGAGGGCTGGAAAGGCATCGAGCGCAAAATGCTGGACGATCTGCTGGACAAAAAGAAAGAGCCTGCTGCTCTGCCGGATGTGCAGGAGCAGAGCGAGTGCGGCATTGCTGGTGCTGAACTGAAAGAAGGCCAGACCTCACCGCCGAAGCATTTCACAGAAGATACGCTCCTGCACTCTATGGAAACGGCCAGCGCGGACAGTATGCCGGAGGATGCAGAGCGTCAGGGCATCGGAACTCCGGCCACTCGTGCCGCTACCATCGAAAAACTGGTGCAGAAAGGTTTTCTGGAACGCAAGGGCGACAAGGAAACCAAGGTGCTGTTGCCCACCGACAAAGGTAAAGCCCTTATCACTGTAATGCCCGAAGAAATCCAGTCCGCTGACATGACTGCCGACTGGGAAACAAAACTGCTGCGCGTGGAGCGCGGCGAGATGGAGCCAGAGACATTTATGACTGAAATCAACGATATGATCTCCTCGCTGGTAAACACCACCGAGGCCGTGAAAGGAGCGAGTGCGCTTATGAAAAATAAAGTGATTGGTATCTGCCCGAACTGTGGCAAATCTGTTGTGGAGCGCGAAAAGGGCTGGTTCTGCGAGAACCGGGAGTGCCGTTTCGTGCTGTGGAAGGACAATGCGTTTTTCAAGCGTCTGGGCAAGCGTTTGGATGGCCGAATGGCGGACAAGCTGCTGCGGGATGGGCGTGTCCGCCTGAAGGACTGCAAGAGTGCCAAGGGCAAGACCTACAATGCCACCGTGCTGCTGTCCTGTGAGGCCGATGGCCGCAGCAAGTTTTCTCTGGAATTTGAAGGTGGGTGCTGATGGAGCAGAAAAAAGAAGCGGTCTACCTTATCAACGATGAACGCTATCTCCACCTCCGGGAAAATGGTGCAGGCGTTGGCTTTGCCACCTACAACAAGGTAACTGGTGAGCCGCTGGAAAGCGGGCAGATCTCGGAAAAGAACCTGCCGCCCGATGGCAGGAACGCCATTTCTGCCGCTCGGAACTGGTATCTGTTTGAACTTTCGGACGATGACCGCAAGGTCATCCAACAGGAAAGCGTAAAGATCCTCGAAAACATCCCGCAGGCGGGCATCGGCAGGCGGCGCATCTGGGAGCCGGAAACGCTGCCGAAGGATATTCGTCTCATCAACAGCCACTATGACGACCTCTACCGCATTCCCGATGGCGGAGTTGTACAGGTGGATTACCCGGATGGGCGCTGCTTTACGGCACGGCTGGAACATCTGGATGATTATCACTTTGACATGGGCGGTCTGGGCAATGTGTTCCACATCTGCCAGTTTGCCGATGTTATGGGCAGGAACCACGCAGATTTCTACCCAGAAATTCAGACGCAGGATAATCAGGGTGCATGGGAGCTGGGCGGCAAGGGCTATATTGCTATCCAGTCCTATGATGATGGCTGGGATTATACACTTTATCACAGCGACTTTTCCGTGATGGATGGCGGGCAGGTTGACGCGCCGGAGCTGACAATTCAGGAAGTCAGGGAGCAGATTCTGGAAGCACATCACATGGAAAAGGGGCGACGGCTGTTGCAGGACTATGACTTCGTCATGGACAGAGCCGCAGAAGCTGAAGAACTTGGTGCAAACAACCGCCCTTCCACGCTGGAAAAACTGGCTTCGTTGGCTGGCGCAAAAGAAAAATGCGATGTCCCGGAGTGCAGCCCCGTTGGGTGCCGGAAAGCGAGGGATGCTCATGAACTTTAATGGCGAAGAATTGATGCTGATGATGCTCTACAATTCCGGCACTCGACTGGGGTTGATGCAGGAACTGCGGCTTATGCAGTGCTACCTGATGCCCGATGAGATTGCTCTGCGGGAGCTGTCGGAGGGGGTTATCGAAAAACTGAAGTTGATGACCGATGCACAGTTTGCAGAAGTCGAGTTTCCTATGAACTGATTTTTGCCGCCTGCGGGCGGCGTACATATCCTCTTTTACAATGGGGGTCGATGTGATATACTGAACTCAATAACTCGAAGTTTTCTCAGGAGGCTATAAATATGATTGGAAGAATTTATCATGTTGGATTGACCGTTTCTGATTTGGATCGCTCGGTTGCTTTCTACAGAGACATCCTTGGACTTGCGTTTCAAGGAGAGATTTTTATGGAAGGCAAAGAAACCGATAAAATGTTTCGCAAGTCGAATTGCAAAGCAAGGGTCGCTTATTTGAACGGTTCTAAGGCTATTGAAACGCCACCGGTCGAGCTGATTCAGTTCGTAGATAGCGAGATCCATCCACACCTGTTGGAAGTGGAGCAGACCGCAGAGAGCCGGATGCGGCAGACCATGCAGGAACTGCTGATGAAGAACCCGGCTCCGAACAAGGAGCAGCATCAGATGGAGTGGGTGCAGCACATGAACAGTCTGAAAGCACAGGCCGAGGAACTGGTGATGAACGAGCTGATCTACAGCTAAGTTTCTTCGATGCCCACATTCCCACCGAAGCCGAACAAATTGAATCCATCGACCAAGCGGAGAACGAGAAATCGTCCTCCGCTTTTTCTTTATCACAGGCTGATATTGAAAACGCGCTGCGGAGAGGTTCTAACTTTGAAAACAGCAAACTTCGGATCTGGAAAATTTATCAGTTGCAGCCTGACCGAAGCCTTCGGGCAAAAGCACTTGCGAAAGAATATGCACCGCATGGCCCCGGCGGTTCCTCGCACACTTATCTGGACGGAAGCAGTGGTTGGCTCGACCATGATAGCAAGGGTCTGACGTTTGAACACTATCCAGACCATCAGAAAGTGCTTCTCCGCTGGAATCAGGTCGAAAAGTATATCGACCTGATGATTCAGTCTGACCGCTATCTGTCAGACAAAGAGAAACGAACCATCGAGTTTCCCCTTGAACTGAACGCTGCCAGTGCTGCCGAATACACGGCATTAAAGGAACAGCACCCGGACACTCTCGTTGGATTTGAAGCTGGCGGAAATTTTATGTTCTATGGAGAAGATGCCGCCAAGGTCGCAAAAATCATCAACAGTGCTTTGTTCACGAGAGAAACCGCACTGGGCGAAGTTCAGGTCACAGGCTTTCCCCCTAGCTTATGGGCAAGAAAGTCAAAAGAATTATGGTCTGTTGGCAATGATGTTTACCTTGCCGGGTTAAACGAAGATGGCACTCACCATCGGACCAAGTATCTGCGTAAAGAGGACTATCTGCCCATCGACTCCGTTATCAATATGGATGGCCGGAAATTTCGGATTGATGGCGTGGACTTTGATAAGGACAAGGTTTCCTTGCAGGATATGGCACTGGCCGATATGCGGATGCCGATTTTCCGAGAAGAACCTCTGGCTGTTGTCCGGGAATTGTACGAACAGCAGGACGAAGCCCTTGATGCTGCTCCCGAAAAGGCAGTTGATTACAAGGTTGGCGATTCCGTTGTTGTAGACCTGCCCACACGAACCATCGAAGGCACTATCGGCTATGTAGGCGAAACCGATGTGCGCATCGACACCAGCGCGCAGGGCTATTCATGGAGCAATGAGGTTCTGAACAGGCAGCAGTTCGAGGATGGTCTGCGGCAGGATGAGCCGGAACTCTCCGATGAAGAACTGGACAAGCTGCCCATTTCCGTGGAAGTCAACGGCGAGTGGCAGACTTTCCCGGATGCCGCTGCCGCAGACGAAGCTCTGAACGCCGAACCTGTGCCGGAAGCTGCCGGAAACTTCCACATCACGAACGATCATTTGGGCGAGGGCGGTGCAAAACAGAAATACGCCCGGAATATTGCCGCCATCCGCACCCTGTTCCAGTTGGAGCAGGAACACCGTGGAGCCACCGCCGAGGAGCAGAAAATGCTTTCGCAGTATGTTGGATGGGGTGGTCTGCCGGATGCCTTTGACCCTGACAAGGACAACTGGGCAAAAGAGTATACCGAACTGAAAGGACTGCTCTCCGAAGATGAATATGCTGCTGCCCGTAGTTCTGTTCTGAATGCCCACTACACCAGCCCAACCGTTATCCGCGCTATCTATGATGCAGTCGAAAAAATGGGCTTCCGCAGCGGCAACATTCTGGAGCCGAGCATGGGCGTGGGCAACTTCTTTGGTATGCTGCCGGACACCATGCAGGACAGCCGCTTATACGGCGTGGAACTGGATAGCATCACAGGCCGCATTGCACAAAAGCTCTACCCGGAAGCCAGCATTAAAGTTGCTGGATTTGAAACCACTGACCGCCGCGATTTCTATGACCTTGCCGTGGGTAATGTTCCCTTTGGCCAATACCGGGTAAACGACAAGGCGTACAACAAACTTGGTTTCAGCATCCACAACTATTTCTTTGCCAAAGCCCTCGACCAAGTGCGTCCGGACGGCATTGTGGCCTTTGTCACTAGCCGTTACACGCTGGACAGTAAAGACAGCTCTGCCCGCAAGCACATTGCAGAACGCGCTGATTTACTGGGAGCTATCCGTTTGCCGAACAATGCGTTCAAGGCAAATGCTGGAACAGAAGTTGTCAGCGATATTATTTTTCTGCAAAAGCGTGACCGCCCTATCGACCATGAGCCAGACTGGGTACAGCTCGGCAAAACGGAAGATGGCTTTGCCATCAACCAGTATTTTGTAGACCACCCGGAGATGGTGCTGGGTGAGCTGACTTCTGAAAGCACCCAGTATGGCCGTGAGGAATGCACCGTGCGCCCCATCGAGGGCGCAGTGCTGGCCGACCAGCTTGCCGAAGCGATCCAGCATATTGAGGGACAGTACGCTGAAGTTGAGGTGGAAACACCAGATATTGCGGATGCTGATAATGAGAAGCACATTCTTCCGGCTGACCCGGATGTGAAGAATTTCTCCTACACCGTGGTAGACGGTGAGGTGTACTACCGGGAAAATTCGGTCATGACACAGGTGGATCTTTCTGACGCTGCCAAAGGCCGTGTGACCGGGATGGTGGAGCTGCGGCAGATTGTCAACGAACTTATCGACCAGCAGTTGAATGACTACCCGGATGCTGACATTCAGGCAACGCAGGATAAGCTGAACACCGCCTACGATGCCTTTTCCGCAAAGTACGGTCTGCTGAATGACCGTAAGAACGGCAGATTATTTGAGCAGGATTCCTCTTACTATCTGCTGTGTTCTCTGGAAAATCTGGACGATCAGGGGCAGCTCAAAAGCAAAGCGGCAATGTTCACCAAACGGACGATTCGCCCGGAACGCACAGTCACCAGTGTAGACACTCCCACGGAAGCCCTTGCGGTGTCCATCGGAGAGCGTGGCCGGGTGGACTTGCCCTATATGGCAGAACTGCTCGGCACTCCCGGCGACTATGTGCGCATCACGAGCAACCTGTCCGGCGTGATTTTCAAAGACCCCGGCGCAGACCCCACCGACCCGGAAGCGGGCTGGCAAATGGCAGACGAATACCTGTCCGGCAATGTCCGTGCAAAGCTGCGCATGGCACAACTTGCTGCCGAAACAAACCCGGAGTTTGCAGTCAACGTCACCGCGTTGGAAAAGGCGCAGCCGAAAGACCTTGAAGCATCTGAAATTGATGTGCGGCTGGGTGCAACATGGCTTGCGCCGGAGATCATCCAAAAGTTTATGGCAGAAACATTCCAGATTCCCTACTATCTGCGCCATGCAGTCAAAGTGAGATATTCTCCCTATACCGCAGAATGGCGCATCGTCAGCAAATCAACGTATGCCCAGAGCGGAATCTCTTGGTGCAGGTCGTTAATGAAGTGCTTTAAGTAGGCTTCGTGGGCCAGCCGCTGCCGCTTCTGCTGGTTGGCTTTGTCGACGATTTCCTTATGTTTTGCTTGATTGGAGAAATTTGCAGCATCCAGATAACCCAGCGGCCCATACACTTTTGTAAATTCATAGGCATAGATGGACTTCATCTGCACCTCAATGGTTTCGATATGGTGCAGGATGATATGACGGAACTCATGGTCGAAATTGTAAATGTCCTCGATATTTTGGAACGTGGCAGACTTCGCAAAAACATCGTTCTTGCGGAGCGTCAGAGAATAGCCGCTGACACGGTAATAATTGTTCCGCAGCAGAAAATCCTTTGCTTCGGCTTCATCCTCGATGGTAAGGCCGCGTGAACGAAGAATCTCGATTTGTTCGTCTATCGTTTTGAAGTCCTTGTCTGCCATGAAAAATCTCCTTTATAAGCAAAACGCCCCCAAGTGTGCATACGCTATGCGCAGAGGCCTGGGGGAGTTGTTACCATTATAATAGCAAATCAAGGACGAAATGTCAATGAGCAGAGTGTGAACTTTCGATTTTTCGTAAAAATTTTCAAGAAGGGCTTTTTGCAGCTTGACTTCCTGTCACACGGAAAGTATACTGGTGCTGTGGAGGTATGAGAGCAGCTATGGCAAAGATGGGACGACCAAAATCCGAAAATGCAAAAAAGAAAACCTTGAGCATTCGGGTGGAGGATGCCCTGTATGAGCGTATCTGCAATTATGCCGAACAACATCAACTGACTGTAACAGAAGTTGTCTTGCAGGGGCTGGACAAAGTTTTGTCCGACCTTAAATAGTATCAAGCCCTTCTTCTTTCGGGAAGGAGAATTGATATGGCAACAACACGAAAAGACCTGCGGGGGCGTACCTTGCGAAAAGGCGAGATGCAGCGCAGCTCCGATAAGCGGTATGCGTATTCTTACACGGACCCGCTGGGACGGCGCAAATACATCTACGCAAATGATCTTGTGACCCTTCGGGAGAAGGAAGCACGGCTCACCAAAGACCAGATGGACGGTCTGGATATTTACGTTGCAGGCAAAGCAACAGTCAATTTTGTGTTTGACCGCTATATGAGCCTAAAAACGAATCTACGCCAGACCACCCGGAGCAACTATCTTTATATGTATGACCGCTTCATCCGCGATACCTTCGGCAAGAAGAAAATTGCAGAGATTCGGTATTCAGACGTGTTGCAGTTTTACAATTATCTGCTGGACAAGCAGGGCTTACAGACGAACACGCTCGAAAGCGTTCATACGTTGCTGCATCCCACCTTTCAGCTGGCGGTTCGGGATGAGATCGTCCGCAAGAATCCCACGGATGGCGTGATGGCAGAGATCAAGAAAAGTTCCGAACAGACCACCGGTGTGCGCCATGCCCTGACGATTCCGCAGCAGCGGGCGTTCATGGAGCATATCGCCAATCATCCGGTCTACTGCCACTGGTGGCCGCTGTTTACGGTGCTGCTGGGAACAGGCTGCCGCATTGGTGAAGCGTTGGGCTTGCGCTGGGATGATCTGGACTATGAGCGGCGTACTATCAGCATCAATCACAGTCTGGTCTATTACCCGGTGGGCGAAAGCCGCAATTCGGTTCTGCACATCTCAAAGCCTAAAACGGAAGCAGGCGTTCGGACGATCCCTATGTTTGATACCGTAAAGGATGCCTTTGAAATGCTGCATGAAGAACAAAAAGAATCCGGCTGGAACGATGTGGAGATTGATGGTATGTCGGGCTTCATCTTCTGCAACCGCTTTGGTAATGTTCCGAATCCGCAGTCTGTGAACCGCGCTATCAAGCGCATCATTGCAGACTATAATGCAGGTGAAGAAGTGGAAGCAAAGAAGCGGCACAGGGAGGCAGTTCTGCTGCCGGACTTTTCGGCACATCATCTGCGGCACACGTTCTGCACAAGGCTTTGCGAAAAAGAGACCAACCTGAAGGTCATCCAATCGGTCATGGGGCATAAAGACATTCAGACCACGATGGACGTTTATGCCGAGGCGACCGAGGAGAAAAAACAGGAATCATTTGAGCGTTTGGCTGCTACACTGGATATTTTTTGAAGCAACAAAGAAGGGCTCTTACTGAGCGTTTTGTCTGACAGCAAAATTCTTCCAAGGACAGCAAATTGACAGCAAAACTACGAGAATGACGGCGAATTACGAAGGATTACGAATATCGGAAACTCAAGTAAAAATACGATTGTGAAGCATCACGAAGCGTTGTAAACCGGTTCCGGAAAGTATCCCCACGATGAAGCCCATCGACCAGTAAATTTCCAATTTGCAATTAGAAAAGCCTGAAACTTCTTGATGTACCGAGAAGTTTCAGGCTTTTTCTTTTGACGAATTTCCAGCAAAAACTACGCCATACGCCAAACGTGGAGGACGAATACGGCAACACCCCGGCACAGCGGGCAGAGCTGGACTGGCTGCTCTACAACAAGCCCTTGGAGTATGCCCAGCTTGTGCTGGGTGGGGAGATTGGACATTATCTCTCGCTTGGTTGCGACCACGGCAGGCTGGAAGATCAATGACATAACAAACACAGCCCCGCTTTGGCGAAGGAGAAGCCAAAGCGGGGCTGTATTCAATGAAGGAGAAATGAAAGGAATATCAGGTTACAAATTCAGCTCAAACTGTTCCACCGTAACAGTTGCTTTGCCATCGGCAGCAAAGGTGATGCCGTCGGCAGACTGGGGGGTGTAGATCCATGCGGTCATGGTCTGTTCACCGTCGTTGGCGAAAACTTCGATGCTGTTTTTATCCAGCAGGATGCGGAGCTTCAGGGCACCGTTCTGGCTGCGCACCTTGCAGCTGCGGCGGTGAACAATGTCGGCACGGGAACCGGCATAGCTGCGATCCAGTGTCAGCTCGGAGGTGTAGGGGTCGTAGGTCAGGCTGGTGTGATGGTCTGCATCGGCGGCCAGCTTCAGGGTGAAGGAGCGGTATTCGCCGGGCTGCACCGTGACGGTCAGGTCGGCCACACGGCCCTTGATGCCTTCCAGAGAAGTTTCGCTTTGCACCGTCACATTTTCGTGCAGGGTGCGCTTGCCGTGGACGGCGTCCAGCTCCCGCACCGGGGCCTGAACAATGCGTCCATCCTTGATGTGCAGCTCGCGGGGGCAGATGGTCTGCCCGAACCACTTGCAGCCCTTGGGCTTATCCTCGGTGTCCGACCATGTCTGCAGCCATGCGGTCATGATGCGGCGGCCGTCCGGGGCAAGGGTGGTCTGGGTGGCGTAGAAGTCGATGCCGCCGTCCATCAGCTGCACGTTTTCCTTGGTGAAGGTGTGGGTGGCTTGGTCGTAACTGCCGATGAAGGCAATCACGTTGTGACCGTTGTGGAACTCGCCCTTGGGCAGCATCTCCATGGGGCCGAGCATCAAGACCTGCTTGCCGTCCAGCGGGAAGAAGTCCGGGCACTCCCACATTTTGCCGTACTGATTGTTGCAGCGTTCCAGCACCGTGACAAAGTGCCAGTCGAAGCCGTCCTTGCTCTGGAACAGTGCTGCTGCGCCGCTGCCGTCCTCGGCCAGGCAGACGGTGACGGCGGAGTAGGTGCCGTCGGCCTCACGCCAGATCTTGGGGTCCCGGAAATCGAACTTACTGAAGCCCTCCGGCAGGTCTTTCTGGGTCAGCACCGGGTTGCAGGCAGGCTTTTCGTAGTTGAGACCGTCACCAATGGCAATGCTCTGGGTCTGGATGTCCCGCATCTCCCCATTGGGCTGCTTTTCTGCCACCACGCTGGTGTACATCAGCAGCTGCTTGCCGTCATCCATCTCGGTAGCAGAACCGGAGAAGCAGCCGGGGCCGTTGTCCGCCGGGGAATCCGGGGCGAGTGCACAGGGCAGATACTCCCAGTGCAGCAGGTCGGTGCTGACCGCGTGACCCCAGTGCATGGGCGCCCACCGCACATCGTAGGGGTTATACTGATAGAACTGGTGATACTTCCCTTTATAATAAGAGAAGCCGTTGGGGTCGTTCAGCCAGCCCACATAGGGAGTCATGTGGTAAGCAGGGCGTTCCGCCGGGGAAATGGCAGCGCCGTGCTCGGCCTCGTAGGCACGGGCTTTTTGTAAAGTCAAATCGTTCATGGAATCCTCCAAAGGAAAGAATTCTTATGCGTAGTAAGCATCCAGATATTTCTGCATAATGCCCAGATAGTCGGACAGGCCGTAGTCTTCCAGCTTGCTCAGATATTCGTTCCACTCTGCATCCTTCGTGCCGTTCATGATCCAGTTGGCCTTCTGCGTATTCATGTAGGTCTGCAGATCTGCCTGCAGGTTAGAGACCTGCTCGGTGTCCTCGCTGCTCATAAAGACATTGGGATAGACATAATCGTTGTTCATATCCGGGGTGTAGATCTCCTTGATCCAGTCCAGACGATACTGTGCATCGTCCGGGCAGGTAACGTATACACCATAGTAATCATCCAGAACCGCCAGAGGTCCACTGACACACTGCGCTTCACGGACTTCCACGGGAGAAGCATCGCCCAGAGGAGCGTGCTTCAGCATGGGCTCGCCCTTATCGTTGGTGGACAGTTCAAAAATGTTAAAGCCTTCCGCATCGCCGTAAGTACCCCAGTTGTTCTGCGGAGACTGGAGGGGTGCGTACATCTGATCCAGCCATGCGCAAACCAGTGCAGGATTAGTCGCCTTTGCAGTGACAACGCATCTGCCGCGGGCAAAGCCGCTGGTGAAAGAGCCGTTCTGCGGAGTGATATTCCGGGTATCGGCGGTCAGGGCAGGCAGCGGCTCCCAGTCGGTCAGGTTGTCAATGTTGGCAACATCCCAGCTGAAGCAGACACCATAGCGGCCAGCCTTGCCCTTGGAAACATAGGTGGACCACTCCTGCGTGAAGCACTCCGGGTCGATGAGCTTCTCGGCATACAGCTTGTGCAGCCAGTCCAGACCATCACGGTAGCCCTGCTGGGTGGCGGCACAGATGACTTTCCGGTCATTGGTAACGGCGATATGGCGGTCCTTGTCAGCATCGCCGTAGCCTTCGCCAAAGCCATTGATGAGGATGCTGGGGTCCTGATCGCCGTTGTTGACGATGCAGGACATGGGGATGATGTCGCCGTCAATGCCATACTCTGCCTTGATAGAAGCGGCGTTATCACGGAATGCAATCAGCACCTGCTCAAACTCGTCCACCGTGGTGGGCATCGACAGACCGAGGAAGTTCAGCCACTTGGTATTGATGAAGCTCATGTTGCCAATGGTCTGGATGGCGGTCTTTTCCGAGCCGAGCTGCTCGATCCAGGGCAGTGCCCAGATGTGGCCATCGCTGTCGGTGCACATGGTGCGGTACTCCGGGTACTGCTCAAAGACCTTCTGGAGATAAGGCATATTGTTGTCAATGTAGTCTTCCAGATTGAGGATGACACCCTGATCTGCGTAGCGCAGCAGATTGCTGTCGGTAAAATCAGCAGTAAAAACAAAATCCGTCAGGGTGTTGGGGTTGGACATATTCAGGGTGATCTTATCGCTCCACTGGTCGGACTGGATGGCGGTCCAGTCGATGTGCACATTGGTCTGCTCTTCCAGACGCTTGAAGATGGTGCGGTTGTTCGGTTCGGGTTCGCTGCCCACAGGGAAGCTGGTCATACCGGTAAAGGTGACCTTTTCGGACAGCGGAAATGTAACGGCACCGGTCACGTCCACAGCTGCGGCAGCAGAATCGCCGCTGCCGGTGGATTTGCCGCCACAGGCAGACAGAGCAGCGGCAGAGCCCGCCAGAGCGCAGACCTTGAGGAAGTTGCGGCGAGAGATCAGCTTTTTCATGGTATTTTCTCCTTTTTCGTGTTTCTTTTTTCGTGTAACAGATGAGCGTACCTGCTTATAAAATTCTGGAATATCCTCAGCCCTTAATGGAACCAGCCATGATGCCGGCATCAAAATACTTCTGGAAGAAGGGATACATCACCAGCAGCGGCAGACTGGAAATAATAATGGTTGCATATTTGAGCAGCTCTGCCATCTTGGCACGTTCGGCAGTACTCTGGATATCTGCGATCATGCCGGATTCCGGCTGGCTCTGGATCAGGATGGAACGCAGCACCAGCTGCAGCGGCTGCTTCGATGCGCTGTTCAGGTAGATCATGGCGTCAAAGTAGCTGTTCCACATTGCCACGAACTGCCACAGGGCCAGAACTGCCACCACCGGCATACAGACGGGCAGCAGGATCTTGAAGAAGTAAAGCATCTCGCTGGCTCCATCCACATCCGCAGCTTCGCGCAGCTCACGCGGGACGCCTTGATAATAGGTACGGGCAATGATCATGTTCCACACGCTGAATGCTCCCGGCAGAATGACCGCCCACATGGAATCCAGCAGACCCAGATTGTTGATGAGCAGGTAGGTGGGGATCAGACCGCCGCTGAAAAACATCGTGATCACAAACAAGGTGTTGAAGATCTTTTTGCCTTTGAAGTCCGGCAGCGACATGGGATAAGCGGCAAGCATCGTCACAGCTACCGAGATGATGGTGAAGATGATCGAGTAAAGCACCGCGTTCCTGAAGCCGACCCAGATCTGCTTGTCCGAAACGACACGCTGGTAAGCATCCAGACTCCACTTGCTGAAATCAAAGGAGATGCCCTTGTTTTGCAGCGTGACCGGGTCCATAAAGGACGCGATGACGATGTAGATCATCGGAACGATGATCGCCAGCAGGAACAAACCCAGAAGTGCGTAGCCGCAGTACAGGATGATCTTATCTTGTCTGGTGTAGAGGGCCATTTTTGATTTTTTCTGTTTTGCCATGGTAAACCCCTCCTTACAAGCCCTTGCCATCGTTCATTTTGGCAACGATCTTGTTCACTGCGATCAGCAGGATGACGTTGACAACGGTGTTGAACAGACCGACTGCCGTGGAAAAGCTGTAATCGCCGTCCAACAGGCCCTTTTTATAAACGTACGTTGCAATGATCTCGGCAGTGTTCAGGTTCAGGTCCGTTTGCAGGGCATAGGCTTTTTCAAAACCGATGCTCATGATGTTGCCTGCCTGCAGGATAAACTGAATAACGACCATATCCTTAATGGCGGGCCACTCCACCGTCATGATCTGCTGGATCAGGTTTGCGCCGTCGATCATCGCAGCTTCCTTCAGATCTTTGCTGGCGTTAGAAAGGGATGCGGTGTACATGATGGATGCCCAGCCGGCACCCTGCCAGATGCCGCTGATAATGTAGATGGGGCGGAATGCTTCCGGCAGCGTCATGAAGTTGATGCTGGTGTGAAGCAGGCCGTTCACCGGACCGGTGACACTCAGCAGCACTCGGACGATGCCGCACAGCACGATGACCGAGATGAAGTTGGGCATATACAGCACCAGCTGCACCTTCTGCTTGATCTTCTTGCTCTCGATACGGTTGAGCAGGAATGCCAGCAGGATGGGGATCGGGAAGCCCCACAGCAGACCGTAGACGCTCAGCTTCAGGGTGTTGATCAGATAGCGCTGGAAGTCCGGCGAGGACATGAAGCGGGTAAAGTTTTTGAAGCCTACCCACTCGCTGCCCCAGATGCCTTTGAAGGGATTGTACTTCTGGAATGCGATCAGAACACCGCCCATGGGAGCGTACTTGAACACCAGCGTCAGCGCCACGGCAGGCAGCAGGAACAACAGGTAAAGCTGCCAATGCCGTTTGATGTAGACCCATGTGTTGTGCAGCTTGCGTTCTGCTGTCAGCACAGCCGTTTCCGGCGAGGCCGTCTTTGCTTTCATGAATCATTCTCCTCCTTTTTGATTTGCTTGCCGTTTGATTCGCACTTTACATTTGCACCTTTGAATTTTACTTTTTTCGTTTCGATTGTGCAAATGTAAAATCCTTTGATTTATTTATACCACCCAAGCAAGCGAATGTCAACGATAATTCATGGTATACATCAAAAATTATTGTGGATTTGTACAGATGCACAAATTCAAAAGTGCGCAAATATGCAAAATGATGATTTGCATTTTTGCATTTGACTAATTTGTGCATTTGCACTATACTGGAGTCGCAAAGAATAAGATCCGTCACCAGACTTTATCTATAAAAGAAAGAACACCCGCTCCTATTTATAAAGAAAGAGGATGACTTATGGCAACCAAAGTCACCATTCAGGATATTGCAAACGAACTGCAGCTTTCCCGCAACACAGTTTCAAAGGCCATCAACAACACCGGTGTGCTGGCAGATGCCACACGGGAGAAGATCCTGCGCAAAGCCGCCGAAATGGGCTATAAGCAGTTTGCCTATCTGCCGCTGTTTCAGGAAGACACTGCAAAAGCAGCAGAGCATTCCATTCTGCCGAGTGACAAACGGGAGATCGCCATGCTGACGACCCAGTTTCTGAGCAGCTCTCACTTTTCCTCCATGATGCTGGATCGTTTCCAGTCGGAAATCGAGCATCTGCATAGCTGTACGACCATTCATCGCATTTCTCCCATAGAGCTGAAAGAGAAAAAACTTCCATCTTCTCTCAACATCCAGCGCACAGCCGGCATCATCTGCATTGAAGTATTCGACTATGACTACGCACAGATGCTGTGCGATCTGGATGTTCCGCTGCTGTTTGTAGACACCCCTGTGATGGATATGCGTCCTCCCCTTAAAGCCGACCGCCTTTATATGGAAAACCGCATTGAGGTCCAGAATGCGGTGGCCCACATGGTCCAGCGCGGCAAAAAGCGCATCAGCTTTGCGGGGGATAAAAACCACTGTCAGTCCTTCTTTGAGCGTTATATGGCTTATAAGGATGCAGTGGAGTACTTTGGTCTGACAGAAGGCCTGAGCACCTGTGCGATGCCATCTGGGCAGCAGAACTATCCGGTATCCCTGTACGAAACCATACGTCGGTTCAAAACGATGCCGGATGCCTTTGTCTGCGCCAATGACTTTGTTGCCATGGATCTGGTCAAGGCATTGAATGAGCTGGGGTATTCGGTTCCCGATGATATCTGGGTCTGCGGCTTCGATGACAGTCAGGAGGCTTCCTACTTTGCCCCCCATCTGACTTCGATCCATATCCATGGACAGATCATGGGCTACACCGCTGCCAATCTGCTTATGACCCGCATCGAAGAGCCGTCGCTGAACTATCGCACCGTCTATACGGAAACCAACCTGATCCTGCGCGAATCCACAGGAGATTGAGCGAAAGGAGAACCCCCATGCGTGACCTGTGCAATACGGACAAGCCGCTGTTTGCTGTGCTGACGAAATTGACTTACAGTGCTTACCTGAACATCTTATGGCTCGTGTGCAGCCTGCCCATCGTTACCATAGGGGCTTCTACGACCGCATTGTTCTACGTCACGCTCAAAATGGCGGAAGATCGGGACGATGGTCTGACCCGGATGTTTTTTAAGGCGTTCCGGGAAAATTTTAAGCCTGCCACAAAACTCTGGCTTATCCTGCTGGCAGTCGGCAGTTTCCTGGCTGCGGATGGCTTTGTGCTGCGCCGAATGTGGAGCGAAAACATTTTCTGGACGCTGCTCACTGCAGTGCTTATTGGTGCGGCAATTCTGTACGGCATCGTTCTGCTGTATGCCTTTCCTCTGCTGGCACGGTTTGAAAACACCACCTTCGGCATCCTGAAAACAGCGTTTCTCGTGGGTGTCCGGTATCTGTTTTGCACCCTGCTGATGGCGGCGATCTATGGCATCATGGGGTACGTCATAGTGTTTGTATTCACGCCTGCATTCCTGCTGGGCATGGGCTTGTGCGCCATGCTCTGCTCCTTTCTGATGCTTCGGATCCTCTATCTGATCGGTGGAGACCCTGATGCAGTACATGAGGAATCCGACCATGACAAAAACTGACCGGGATACGCTCCGCTCCCTCCATGGGCGCAAAAAGTGGGAGCACATCTGGGCATATTACAAGCTGCCCATTGCGATCGTGCTCATCGTCGTCTATATCCTCGGGTATGCAGCCTACCGTCATGTGACGAAAAAAGAGGATGTGCTTTACCTTGGTCTGGTAAATATCACTGCCGGGTCTGATCTGACGGAACAGCTTACCACCGGCTTTGCCGAGGCGCAGGGTCTGACCAAAAAGCAACAGGTCGATCTGCTGTCCGGCTTGCTGCTCAGCGAAAGCGACCGCGCAGAGGAGCAGTATGTATATGCTTCGGAGATGAAGCTGCTGGGTGCAGTCAGTGCCCAGCGGTTAGATGTTGTTCTGATGGACGAATATGCACGGGATCGACTGTTGGCAGATGATTATTTTCTCGATCTGCGGACACTGGATGCGTCTTTCCATGCACTGTCGGGTCTGAACGCCGGTGGGACCGTGCTGGATATTTCGGACACGCCGTTTGTCAGGCAGGCAGGTTTTTCTGGCAGGGTCTATCTTGGGGTAGTGCAGAATGCACCGCACCCGGAGCGTGCAGCCGCTTACATTCATTATCTGTTCCAGCGGTGACCGTTGGGTTTTAGCTTATAGGATAAAAATAAGGAGAAAACGCATGGACATTTTAACGATTGGTGAAGTTTTGATCGACCTGACCCAGACCGGCAAGGATGCGCGCGGCATCCCCCAGTTTGCCGCAAACCCCGGCGGTGCACCGGCCAATCTGGCGGTGGCTGCTTCCAGACTGGGCGCACAGACTGCCTTTATCGGCAAGGTGGGTGCGGATGCTTTTGGCCGCTACCTGAAAGAGGTTCTGGCAGAAAACAAGGTAGACGTTTCCGGCATGGCGGTGGATGCAGACCACCCCACCACCATGGCAGTCGTGTCGGTGGATGCCACCGGCGAGCGGGATTTCAGCTTCTACCGCAGCGCCAACGCTGATGTGATGCTGAGCAAAGAGGACATTTCGGACGAGGCTCTGAAAGCTGCCAAAATCGTCCACTTCGGCTCTGTCAGCCTCACCGCTGACCCCTCCCGCACTGCCACGCTGGATGCTGCTGCCCGCGCCAAAAAGCTGGGTGCTACCATCACCTACGACCCCAACTACCGTGCAAACCTCTGGAAGAACAAAGAGGATGCCATTGCCCAGATGAAAGCTCCCCTGCCGCTGGTGGATATCCTGAAGGTATCCGATGAGGAGCTTCCCCTGCTCACCGGCACCACCGACTGCGAAAGCGGCACGGCACAACTGGCACAGAACGGCATCCGGCTGATTTTCGTCACCTTGGGTGCAAACGGCGTATTCTACCGCTTTGGGGACAAGACCGGCCATGTGGCAGGTGTCCCCTGCAAGGTGGGTGATACCAACGGCGCAGGCGATACCTTCTTTGGGGCAGCGCTGTCCAAGCTCTGCAAGGAGGAGCTGGACACCCTGACGGTGGACAAGCTGGAAGGCATTCTGGCTTTTGCCAACAAAGCGGCCAGCATCACCACCAGCCGCCACGGCGCTATCCCCGCCATGCCCACCCTTGCAGAAGTGGAGGGCTGAACCATGGCAGCAAAACAGGAATTTGCATCCCGGTTTGCCAAGCACAAGGACGAGCTGGAATGGCTGTTCATGGAACTGTACCACAACCGGGAAGGGCTGGAAGTTCTGGAGCGGGAGATGGCAGAAGCCTACAACGCCCGCAGCGCCGAGCTGAAAGCACTGGACAAGGCACGCTCTGCCGACCCGGAGTGGTACAAGCGGGGCAATATGTTCGGCATGACCATGTACACCGACCTCTTTGCCGGAAACCTGAAAGAACTGGCAAAGAAGCTGCCCTACCTCAAGGAGCAGAAGCTGACCTATCTGCACCTGATGCCCCTGCTGCAGATGCCCCATCCCCACAACGATGGCGGCTATGCGGTGGAGGATTTCGACACCGTAGACCCGGCCCTTGGCACTAACAAGGATCTGGAAAACCTGACCCGGGAGCTGCGGAAAGCCGGCATCAGCCTGTGTTTGGATTTTGTCATGAACCACACCGCCAGCACCCACCGCTGGGCCATGGCGGCAAAAGCTGGCGACCCGTGGTTTCAGGCCTATTACCATCTCTACGAGGACCGCACCATCCCCGACCAGTACGAGCAGACGGTGCCTCAGGTGTTCCCCAACACCGCACCCGGCAACTTTACATGGTGTGAAGAAATGCACAAGTGGGTGCTGACCACCTTCCACGACTACCAGTGGGACCTGAACTACGCAAACCCGGCGGTGTTTGTGGACATGACCAAGAGCATTCTGCATCTGGCAAATCTGGGCGTAGAGGTGTTCCGCATTGACGCCGTGCCCTACATCTGGAAGCAGCTGGGCACCACCTGCCGCAACCTGCCGCAGGTGCACACCATCGTGCGGATGCTGCGCATGGTATTGGAATGCGTCTGCCCGGCGGTCATCCTCAAAGGCGAGGTGGTCATGGCTCCCAAGGAGCTGGCCGCCTATTTCGGCACCCCGGAAAAACCGGAATGCCACATGCTCTACAACGTGTCCACCATGGTCAACCTGTGGGGCGCCCTTGCCAGCCGGGATACCCGGCTGCTGAAGGCGCAGCTGGATGCTCTCCACGCCCTGCCGGACAACTGCTGGTTCGTGAACTATCTGCGCTGCCACGATGATATCGGCTGGGGTCTGGATGAGGCGGTGGAGAAACGACTCGGCATTGACCCGCAGAAACATAAAGAATATCTGTACCACTTCTACGAGGGCAATTTCCCCGGCAGCTGGGCAAAGGGTGAGCTGTACAACTACGACCCTGCCACCGGCGATGCCCGAAGCTGCGGCACCACCGCCAGCCTGTGCGGTATCGAACAGGCACTGGAAAAAGGCGATAAAACCGCACTGGACTACGCGGTGAAACGTGACCTGCTGCTGCACACTGCTATGGCGTTTTTGCAGGGTTTCCCCATGCTGAACTGCGGGGACGAGATCGCACAACTCAATGGCTGGGATTATAAAAACGACCCCGACCGTGTGGAGGACAGTCGTAACCTGCACCGCAGCAAATTCAACTGGGAGGACGCAAAGCAGCGCACCCGGAAGGGCACGCTGCAAAACAAGTTGTGGCAGGGCATGGAGCAGCTGCGCCAAATGCGTGCAGACCCCTGCTTTGCCCCGGATGCGTGGGTGACCACATGGGACAGCCACAACCCCGGCGTGCTGGCGCTGGTACGCAAGCGCGGTGAGGAAACGCTGGTGGGGCTGTTCAACTTTACCGAGTACCCGGCAGGGGCCAGTCTGGACGCTCTGGGCGGCGAGTATCACACCCCGGAGGGCACTTCCGTCTGGCTGGCGGATGTGGAGCTGGAGCCCTATCAGGCACTGTTGGTAAAAACAAATAAGTAAAGCGGAATACTCCGGTAACTTTCTCTTGGTCAGAAAGTTGCTGGAGTATTTTTGTTTCGCGCAAACTGCAAGGTCACTGGATCATTGAAATGTCGGAGATGATTGCCACCGCCAATGCCACGCGTGCCTGCGCAAAAAATCCCCCCGATACCGGGTATCCGGTATCGGGGGGATCTGTCATTCTGAGGCTTTACGGAGGAAGCGCTCAGAGGTTACTTTTTGGGGAACGCCTTGTTCCAGATCTCAATGGTCTTGAACTTGGGCATCCAGCCGTCCGATTCAAACTTGCCTTCCCGTGCATCCAGCAGACCCTGCTCCACGCACCACTGAGCGGCCTTGGCCTGCTCGGCATCGGTGATGTCTGCAAAGGCGGGCTGTGCGGCGGGTTCGGGCTTGCCCTTCTCAGTCCAGATGAGCAGGGCCAGCTGGCCGCGGTTTGCGGGGATGGCTGCGCCCTCGGGCAGGAGGTTGTGCAGGATCACGCGGGTGGCGATCTCGTAGCCGCCCCAGATGGCTGCACCGCCCACGGCCACGGCGGCAATGGTGCCACCTGTGGTATCCATGGGTGCAGGTTCTACGCCGAAGTCTTCATCAATAGGTTCGTCCGGTCCGGCCACCGCGCTGGCCGACCAGTGGGCGATCAGTTTGACCGGGTAAACGGGCATCTCAAACGTCGTGGCCGCGCTCTTGGCATTGTTCAGCTTGAGCTGCAGATTTTCCGGAATGCCACCGGGGAATTTCTCGTAGAAGCTATCGGGGTACACGATCTCCCATTCCACGAACTCCATGCCGGGGTATTTCTCGGCATCATACGGGGTAGCTGTGATCTCCACCGTGGTGCCGATCTCTGCGGGGATATCGCTGCCCTCGCCCAGAGTGGACTTTGCCGTGCCGCCCGTAACAGTAACGGTACTCCTCAGCACGGAAGCGGGGATGCTGTAAACGGCGGTCAGCTTCACGCCGTCCTGCGGCATGGTAAAGACGATCTTTTCCGTGCCCTTTTCCGTTTCGGAGCCCAGACTACCCTCAATTATGCCAATATTCTTGCTGGAATCTTTTTCCACCTTCCAGTGATGGAACGACTCATTCTCCTTGGCAGGCTCATCGGCTTCGATCGTGACGGTCTGGCCCGGCTGTACGAACACCGTGCCCGTCTGGCTTTCGCCCTCTCCGACGCGGATCGTGCCGCCCTTCACTGTGACCTGCATATCTAATACAGGTGCCGGGAAGCTATAAGAAGCTTTCAGCTCCACCGGGCTGGCCGGCATGGTGAAGGTCATAGTTTTTTCGGTATTTTTCTGCGCTTCGGTCAGTTCAAAGCTTTCCGGGCTGATCACTTTCCAGCCGCCGAACTTTGTAACACTCGGGTTTTTGTTCTCACCGCTCACTGTGACCTTTTCGCCTGCAAAGGCGGTAGTCAGTTTTCCATCCGTGTCACCAACGACCTGCGCGGTGCCGTTTTTCACGGTAATGCTGTAAGTCTCCCTCGGCTCAATGCGCAGGTATCTTTTTTCTATTGTCTCAGGAATCGGGGTAATGCGGGAGTCCTTGTACTCCGAAGATTTGGCGTACTCCGAAGATTTGGCCATGATATAGACATAGGGTTTGCCATTCGCCTGAGTGAAGCTCACTTTGCCAAGGTTCTCGTAACTGTAACGGTTACTGTCCAGTTCCACAATACCGCTGCATGTGATCTCTGCGCCGTCCTGACCGATCGAACGATTCACACTGCCGGACGTCACCGTCACATTGTTTGCACTCTTCACCGTCAGCTTCGAAACCGTCGTGCCATGCTCATTACCAAGCTTTATATCGCCAATACAGTCAATCATCGTTTCGCCGCTAATGCCGCCTTCGGTCGTGACCGTGTCTGCCTTCACGGTAAGGCCATTCGTTATCAGGTTTCGGCCGTCACCACGCGAACCGCCCCAATTTTCGAGGATCACATCACCGGAACAGGTGATCTCCGCCTTGCCTTGAATTGCTGCAGCCGCACCGCCACCTAGCTTGGTCACTTTCACATCCTTTGCGCCGTTTACGGTCAGGTCACCTTCCACAACGTGGGATGCATCCGCTTCCAGATCAATGGAAACATCCTCCGGTGCCGTGATGGTCAGGGCGCCGTTAATGAATTGTCCCTCTTTCAGCTTCAGGGTCTTTTCCTCAATGTTATAGCAGAGGATGCCGTCTCCAAGGATGTCTTCATAGTTCTTTCTGGTAACAGGCTTATCATTGATTGTGATTTTGAAATCCTGTACAATTTCGGCAACCTTAACGTCGTTCTCGTCCAGTTTGATGATCGTGCCAAGCAGCTTGCTGGGGTCAATTTCAGCTTCCTGTTGACCATTGCCGATATAAATGTCATCGTCATCTACAGTTTTCAGCGTAACATTGCCGCCGGTGATCTGGATGTTTTCGCCTTTGCCACTCACTCGTCCGCCGCCGATGGCCGCAACAGGGCCGCTTCCGCCGCCGGATCGAGAATTTACAGTGCCGCCCTCAATGGTAATGTTCTTACCGTCACCTTGATAGCCGCCGCCAATGCCTGCTGCTTCGCCACCGGGTATCGCCGTTACATTACCATCGCGAATCGTAATATTTTGACCCGCTGCGCTTTGACCTCCGCCAATGCCTGCACCCCATGTACCGCCGTTGGCCTTGATCGTACCACTTTCAATCACAATATTGCCGGCATTTTTATTCCGTGCGCCGCCAATGCCCGCGCCGCCCTGACCGCCGTAAGCTTCCAGCGTACCGGTGCCGCTGATGGTCAGGGTCCCGTTGTCGTCGGCCTTTTCCACACCGGCGTGGTCCGTGCCGCTGCGCAGGGTATTCGTGTTCGTGCCTGCAATGATCAGCTCCACATTGCCGCTGACCGAGACTGCCGCATCGGAAGTAGTCTCGATATTGACATTAGACAGTGTGACTTTTGCACCAGTGGTGCCGCCTTCGATGGTAATGGTATTGTCCGTCGGGCTGCCGTTCGTTGTGATAGACAGATTACCACTTTGCTGGGGAGCATTTTCGCCCTGCTGGACATACTGTTTGCCATCATCCCCAATATAGACTCTGATGCTGCCGTACTTGAGATCCATCTGATACGCAGGTTCTTCTTCCATCATACCGTTCTCTTCGTCCAGCACGCTCACCGCGCTTTTGGCGGCGGTGCTCTGCTGGAGCAGGGCATCGGTGCTCTCAGCCAGCGCCGGGGCGGAAAGGCTGAACATCATGCATGCTGCCAGCGCAGCGGAAGCTGCCCGCCGGGCCAAAATATTTCGTTTCATAGGGTTCCTCCTTTGCGAAAATTATTACGGGGGGGGGGTATATATTACGGTACTTTGATTATCTCACACTTTACCGGATTTTGGAAGCAAACCTGCGTGAATCGCCCTAAAAGCAGCGTGAAAAGCACGATTTGTGCCGGTTCTGTTGCAGTTGTCCGGCCCGCAGGCACAGCAAAGCCCCCGGCAGGTTTGCGCCTGCCGGGGGCTGTTTGCTGTTTTACTGCTTGGGGAATGCCTTATTCCACACTTCGATCACCTTGAACTTCGGGGTCCAGCCTTCGGGCTCAAAGCGGTCGCCCTTGGTAGCCATGGTGCCCTGCTCGGTGCACCACTGTGCGGCCTTTGCCATATCGGGGTCGGTCACATCCGCAAAGGCGGGTGCGCCTGCGGGTTCGGGTCTGCCTGCGGTGTTCCACACCAGCAGGGCCAGCTGGCCGCGGTTTGCCGGGATGGCTGCGCCCTCGGGCAGGAGGCCGTTCAGGATGACGCGGGTGGCGATCTCGTAGCCGCCCCAGATGGCTGCACCGCCAACGGCCACGGCGGCAATTGCACCGCCCGTGGTATCCATGGGTGCAGGTTCTACGCCGAAGTCTTCATCAATAGGTTCGTCCGGTCCGGCCACCGCGCTGGCCGACCAGTGGGCGATCAGTTTGACCGGGTAAACGGGCATCTCAAACGTCGTGGCCGCGCTCTTGGCATTGTTCAGCTTGAGCTGCAGATTTTCCGGAATGCCACCGGGGAATTTCTCGTAGAAGCTATCGGGGTACTTGATCTCCCATTCCACGAACTCCATGCCGGGGTATTTCTCGGCATCATATGGGGTAGCTGTGATCTTCACCTCGGTGCCGATCTCTGCGGGGATATCGCTGCCCTCGCCCAGAGTGGACTTTGCCGTGCCGCCCTCAACAGTAACGGTGCTCCTCAGCACGGAAGCGGGAACGCTGTAAACGGCGGTCAGCTTCACATTGCCATTGGGCATATCAAAGCTGATTTCCTCGGTGCCTGCTTCCTCTTTGGAGCCAAGCTTGCCATCGGTCAGGGTAAAGGCGGTGCTTCCCTCTTCCACCTTCCAGTGGTGGAACTTCACGCCCTTGGCGGCATCCTCATCGGTGGGTGCTTTGGCCTTGACGGTGACCGTTTCGCCCTCAAAGGCGGTAGTAATCCGGCCGGTGGTGTCGTCGCCCACCTGCGCGGTGCCGTTCGCAACGGTAATGCTGTAGTAAGTCTCCCTCGGCTCAATGCGCAGGTAGCTGCTTTCTACCGTATCAGGGAGCGGATGGATGCGCGGGTCGATCAGCTTTGCATCCGGCTCATCGCTGGTATAGTAGACGTAGTCCTTGTCGCCTGCCTGTGTAAAGTCAACAGTGCCCACACGGCCGCCCGGTGCTTTGTTTTCCAGGATCACAGTGCCGGAAGCGGTGATCTTGGTATCTTCGGAGACTGCTCTTTCGTCATCACTGATGGTAATGGTGACATTCTCGGCCTTGTTGATCGTCAGGTTTTTCGCCGCTCTACCATCGGTACTCTCAATGGTCACGTCACCCTTGCTGGTGATAGTCGCATCGTAATTCACCGCAGCTGCACAGTTTGTATAAATGTTTACTTTGCTGGAATTTATAATATTCAGGCTTCCGTTCACGGCCATGAATCCGCCGCTGATATCCACCTCGCCGGTGCAGTCGATCGTGCTGGTATCATCTCTGGCCATAATTGCAGCCAGTTCATTGCTGTTGACCTTCACATTATGTGCATTCTCCACAATCAACTTTGCAGCCACAGCAATCTGATCTTTACCATCCAGATTTATATCCTTGCCGGGTGCGTTGATTTTTTGAAGCGACTTTGGTAGTGTGCCATTCGACTTCAACGTTTGGGTGGTCGGGTCGTAACTCAGCACACCCTTATCTAAAATGTCTTTACAGTTTTTGCTGGTAACGCGGGTTGGTGTAGTGTTCTCGCTGCCCACCTCAAGGCCATAATCCTGTACAACATTGTAATTCGGGTTCAGAGTCACGTTCTTGTCCGGCATGGTAAAGTTGACTGTGGGGTTCGCCTTCTGCTCCTTTGTAAGCGTGATGCCCTCAGCAGTCCAGCCGGTAAACTCAGCGTTTTCTCTGCCTGCAGCGGTCACGGTGACCTTTTCGCCCGCAAAGGCAGTCTTCAGTTCTGTACTCTGTCCCTGCAGCTTGATGGCTGCATCTTCTGCAGTATTGATGTTGTAGCGCATTTTCGGCGCAATGCGCACATACTTTGCCGTTTCTACTGGGATGGGCATAACATTCGGGTCAATTGCAGTATCTGCTGTATCATCGGTGTAGTAACCATAATCACCAGCGTAGGTAATGCTCTGTGCAATTCTGCCGTTTTGGTTCTTTTTAAAAAAGGTCGCCGGGCAGGCGCATTCAATTATCACATCGCCACCGACCGCAGAATCGCCCTCGCTTTCGATCTGCACACTTGCCGCGCTGTGTACGGTAAGGTTTCTGCCAATAGCCGCCCAAGAACTGTCATTCGTTATAACGGTCAGCTTCCCGGTGCAGGTAACATTTACATCGCTCTGAACCGCTGCAAATTTCTGACTGGAAACCGTCACATCATTCGCATTTTCAATTGTCAGGATACCGTTAAGTCCGCTATCCTGCAATGCAAAATACTTGCCATTCAGCTCTACATCCACGCCCGGTGCATTGATAGACAGGAGTCCGTAGATGGTTCCATTTGAGGTCAGCTTTTTGGCAGCCGGATCATAGCTGAGGGTACTGTCACTACTGTCACCAAGAATATTGTCGCAGTTTGCGCTGGTAACAGGTATTGCCTTTTTGCCGTGTGTAACAGTAATACCGTAGTTAACTATGTCACCATTTTCCGCGTCCAGCACGCTCACGGCGCTGCGGCGGGTCATGCTCAGCTGCATCAGCGCGTCGGTGCTCTCAGCCAGCGCCGGAGCGGAAAAGGTGAACATCATGCATCCGGCCAGCGCCGCCGATACTGCACGCCGGATAAGTTTGCCTTGTTTCATGGTATAACCTCCTTTTTTCTCCCTCGCATTTTTACGGGGGGGGGGTATGTATTACTGTACCTTGATTATTTCACACTTTACCGGATTTTGGAAGCAAAACTGCGTGAATCGCCCTAAAAGCAGCGTGAAAAGCACGATTTGTGCCGGTTCTGTTGCAGTTGCCCGGCCCGAAGGCACAGCAAAGCCCCCGGCAGGTTTGCGCCTGCCGGGGGCTTTACTATGTTATGAAAGATCAATCCTTCTTCTCTGCTGTGCGGGCAAAGAAGTTGGCGAGGATCGCACCGGAAATGTTATGCCACACGGAGAACACAGCGCCGGGAATGGTAGCCAGCGGATACTGTGCAAAGTGTGCGGCGGCCAGACTGGTTGCAAGGCCGGAGTTCTGCATACCCACCTCGATGGAGATCGCGCGGCACTTGGTGGAGTCCAGCTTGAGCAGCTTGCCCACGCCAAAGCCGGTGAGGTAGCCCAGCACATTGTGCAGGATGACCACCACAAGGATCAGCAGACCGCTGGTCATGATCTTGGCGCTGTTGGCGGAGACCACGGCGCAGATGATCAGCACGATGGCGGTAGTGGAGACCAGAGGCAGCACGCGGACGGCTTCCTCGGTGAACTTATGGAAGAAGTGATTGACCACAAAGCCCAGTGCGATGGGCACCAGCACCACCTTGACGATGGACATGAACATGCTCATGGGGTTCACGTCAACACGCTGGCCAGCGTACAGCAGGGTGAGCAGCGGAGTGAGGAACGGAGCCAGCACGGTGGAAACAGCGGTCATGCCAACGGACAGTGCAACGTCGCCCTTGGAAAGGTAGGTCATCACGTTGGAAGAGGTGCCGCCGGGGCAGGTGCCAACCAGGATCACGCCAATGGCCAGCTCGGTGGGCAGGTGGAACACCTGCGTGAGCGCCCATGCCAGAAACGGCATGAGGGTGAACTGTGCAACGCAGCCCACGATCACATCCTTCGGGCGGCTGAACACCACCTTGAAGTCCTCCGGCTTCAGGGTAAGGCCCATGCCGAACATCACGATGCCCAGCAGGTTATTGACCCACGCCGTCTTTACCACGCTGAACGGACCGGGGAAGAACAGGGCACCCGCGGCCACCACAATAACGATGGCGGCCATGTACTTGCCCACAAAGTCGCTTACTTTTTCCAGTGTCTTCATAATTGTTTCTCCTTTTCCTTCTGACATGCTTTGGGACAAAAGCATCCGCAAAATAAAACGCCCTTGTCCCCTACGGTCTGTAAGAGACAAAGGCGTGTAATATCCTCTGCGGTACCACTCTTATTGCCAGCACAACGCTGACCACTCAGTGCACGTCCAACAACGCGCGGCCCGTGATAACGGGGGCCTGCCGTTCCTGCTTACTGGGGCGCGCACCGCCCATTCAGCCGAAAAGCTCGGAGAGGATCTTCCCACGGATGCCCTGCACTGCCTTGCACCAACCGGCAGCTCTCTGCAGCATTCCTTCCGGGTACTTTTTCTCGTCATAGCCGTAATACTCTTGGTGACATGGAGTATACTCCCCTGCAAAGGCAAAGTCAATAGAATGGGGCCTTCTGATTTTTCATGCAGTTCATTTCAGGAGTGAAAGTGGTTCACGCAGCAAAGCCGCCCACCCACAACGGGCAGACGGCCTTGCCCTCTTCGCACTTTTCCACAATGACGACCTTTGCGCCGTTGTCGGCTGCGGTCTTGGCGGCTACCATACCGGCAGCGCCCATGCCCATGACCACAACGTCATACTCAGCGTCCCAGCGGACGGGCAAAGGTGAACTCCTTCTTCTCAGCAGGTGCAGCGGCAGTGCTGGAAGCAGCAGTGCTGCTGGCGCTGGAACGGGAGCTGGGCTTTGCCCTGTTCGACCGCAGCTCCCGCCGCGCCGTGCTCACCGAGGCCGGGCGCAGCTTTTACCAGACCGCCTCGCCGGAGCTGATCGCAAAGCTGGAAAGCTACCTCAAGACCATGAAGGCCTCTGTGGGCAAGTGCGAAGAGTTCATCAACGCGGATGTTGCGTTCCACATGGAGATCATCAACGCCTGCGGCAATGCCTACACCATTGCCATTATGAACGAGACCTTCCAGCGCCGGGCCAATCTGGGCAAGATGCTGATTCTTTCCACGGGCTATTATGGCGGCATCTACTACCACGGCATTCTGCTGGATGCTTTCCGCAAGCACGATGTCAAGCGCGCCCGGGTCATGATGGAAGAGCACCTGCAGCACGGCCTGTACGATCTGGAATCCGATAATCTGGGGCAGGAGAAAAACGACCTCTGAGCCGCTTTTTCCTGTCTGATACGCAAAAAAGATCCCGTTCACCCAGAAGTGGACGGGATCTTTTATTGCTTATGGGGCTTTACTGCAGCCGATCAGGCTTTGACGAAGGCAGCTGCTTACTTTGCAGCCAGGTATTTGCCCAGTTCGCGGCCCAGCGTCAGGCACATACCAATGCTCACACCGGGGATCGGGGTGATGTACTCGGGGCCGAAGCGCATACCGCAGGTGTTGCCGGAAGCGTACAGGCCCTCGATGGGCTGATAATCCTCGTTCAGCACCTGCTGGTCATTGGTGGTCACAAAGCCGCCGGTGGTCACCAGTGCAAAGCCCAGACTCGGGGTGGTGACATGGGCGTAGAAGGGAGCCTTTGCAACTGCATTCAGGAAGTGCGGGTCCTTGGCAAAGTCGCTGTCGTAGCCCTCGGCGCAAACCTTATTGTACTGCTCCACAGTAGCGGAAAGGGCTGCAGGCTCCACACCGATGTACTCAGCCAGCTGTTCGATGGTGTCGGCGCAGTACCAGCCGTTGGCACCCTCGGCACCAGCAGCCTTTGCGGCCTCAAAGTTGTCCTTCATGGCTTCCACCACAGCGGGCATGTCGTACTCGAATGCCTGATGGCCGGGGAAGCCGCGCAGGATCTGGGTCTCATAGGTGCTGTCGTAGATGGAGGTGATATTGCCGCGCTTTGCACGTGCCATGAAGAAGCCGTTGATCTCCGGGCCGGCAAAGGCTTCATTCTGGAAGCGCTGGCCATTCTCGTCCACCCACAGGGGGCCGGGCAGATAGTCGGGCACGGTCATGGAGTCGAAGTTCATGGTGGAGATGTCGCCCTCCAGACGGCCGCCTGCCCACACACCCATCTGGATGGTGGAGCCGTCGCGGCCAAAGGGAGCAAAGAAGTCCTCATCCTTGGTGAACAGACGCTTGATGTCCGGCAGCAGATCGTCCATCATTTCCTTGTTGCCGCCAAAGCCGCCGCCTGCCAGCACAACGCCGTTCTTGGCGTTGATCTTGAGGTAATTGCCGTCGCTGTCCTGTGCGATCACGCCGGTGACCTTTGCACCGTCCATTACCAGCTGCACACCCTTGGTGCCAAACAGAGCGGTGGCATTGTCAGAGAAATTCTCCTCCACATAATTGTAGTTGTCCCAGCTCAGGTCCTTCAGCTCCAGCTGACCGGCGGTGTTGTTGTTCTTCTCGCCGCTGGCGGGGTTCTCCCAGTAGTTCTCCCACCATTCCAGCGTGCCGGTGTAGTAGTGCATGCCGTTGTTCAGCTGGTGCACGGTGTACTCGTTGTCCGGCCAGAACTGGATGCGGGTCTTGGCCAGCGTGTCCGGGTTGATCTTGTCCAGCCACCAGTCCACCGTGCTGCCGCTGTTCTTGGCAAACTTCATCACCAGTGCGGTGTTTGCCTTGCCGTGGGTCTGCATCATCCAGTTGTTCACAAACTCCACTTCGTCCACCTTGGGCACACCGTGGCTCAGCAGGTAGTCCGAGTTGATGTGGCCGATATCGTGGCCGACCGTCCACCAGCTCTCGCGGGGCATGGCTTCCAGCACCAGAACGTTCTTGCCCTCTTCGGCCAGCTCACGGTAGCAGCTCAGGCCGGCATAGCCCATACCGATGATGGCAACGTCAACATCGTAGGTCTTGGTGATCTCACTGTCCGGGATGGCTTCCGGGGCGGTGCGCCAGCTGGCAGCCTGCTCAGAAGCTTCCGGGGCAGACACTGCAGTGCCGCCCATGGCCTGTGTGATGCAGTCGTTCATGCACTGCTTCACAGCATCGCTGGTAATGGTTGCACCGGACACGCCGTCGATGGTGCTGTTCTGAGCTTCCAGCAGCTGCTTGATCAGGTCATCCTTTGCGGCCTGACCAATGGAGTCGGTCTCACCGGACAGATCCAGCTGGATGTCAGTAATGGCTGTCTCGCTGAAGGTGGCGGTCATGGTGATATCGCTCATGCCCTTGGCCGTGGCAGTGTAGGTGCCCGGGGTGTACTTTGCAGCGGCAGAAGATGCAGCCGTGCTGCCGGAAGCAGCATTGCAGGCAGCCAGTGCACCGGCGGTGATGCCGCTCATGGCAGCAGCAGAAGCCAGCTTCAGAAAGCTTTTGCGCGAGATCTTTTTCATCTTGGTGATTCCTTTCGTTTTTCTCTTTCTTCTCAATGTGCGGGGTCGTGTGCCCCTTTCGATTGTTAATTCTATCACAATATCTCTCACTTGAAAAATATTGCTTTCTTCTTATAATTAGAAGTAAAAGTTATAAGCATTTTTTTAAGAGAAAAAGGAGCCGGTCATGACCCTGCAGCAGATGCGCTATTTTATTGCGGTGGCACAGAATTTGAGCTTTTCCAAAGCGGCACAGCAGCACTATGTTTCCCAAACGGCGGTCAGCCAGCAGATCAAGCTGCTAGAAGAAGAACTTGAAACTGAGCTGTTCCAGCGCACACGGCACTCGGTGGCGCTTACCAGTGCCGGGCAGGTATTCTACGAGTATGCGGTGCGCATCACCGATCTTGCGGAGGATGCCGCCCGCCGCACCCGCGCCGCTGCCGCCGAGTGCAGCACCCCGCTTGAGATCGGCATGATGAGCGGCATGGAAAATCTGCCCATTCTGGAAAAGCTGCTGCTGTTCAAGGAGCAGCACCCTGCCATTCCGCTGCACTTTCATCTTGGGGATTTTCCCACCCTGAAAAAACGCCTGCAGCAGAAAAGGCTGGACTTTGCCCTGCAGCTGGAGCTGGTCCCGCTGGAGGATGCCTCCTCCCTGCTGCGTGCTCAAGTAGGCCAGCTGCGCCAGTACGTAGTGCTCAATCGCCAGAGCCACCTGTCCAGCTATGCGTCCCTGCACCGCAGCCAGCTTGCCAGCGAACAATATTATGTACCCGCCATGGACCGGGAGCTGTGGAACCAGTTTGCGCAAGTTCTCACCCGCCACGGCAGCGACCCGCAGAACATCAAATTTGCGTATTCCATGGAGGAGTTGATGCTGCAGCTGGCTTTCTACGGCGGCTATACCATCCTTGCCGAGCCGGTGCTGGCTCAGCTGCCCGCCAACAAAAACCTCACTTTTATCCCGCTGGAAAACGATACCGTTCCCGCTTGGGCCGTGTGGAACCGCGAGAACATCTCGCCCGCCCTCCGGCTGCTTCTGCGTGAGCTGGATATTGACCCGTGACATGCTACAGAACGCATTGACGATCTTGCGTAAAAGCACTGCTCTTTTTTCAGAAATTCAGCAAGAAAGGTCTCTCCGGCGCTGCGTGGAGAAATGTCAAGGTCGATCACATGAATCAAAACGATCCTGTCCCGGACGATTTCACTCTTTCGCCGGCCTTTGTGGATGCACTGCCCGCGCTGTTTTTTTTGCCTGCAACATGGTACTGGTGGCAGGAATTTTGCTTTTATCATGAATATACAGTGAGCCGGAAGCCTCTGATCTACAGAAGGCTTCCGGCTCATTTGCTATGGATTTTTTACGTAGATGCCATTCGAGTCCTTGATCGAAACAAAAAATTCCACGTCATACGACTTGGGATTTCCTGGTAGCCTATTCTGTTGCTCAAACACCCCACTGGGGTGTTTGTTGCTGTCGCAAACGCAAACTTCTGATAAACAAAAAACGCACCCGAACCCTTTTTCACAAAGAATCGGGTTCGAGTACGAACTGTATGGTGGAGAATTAGGGACTCGAACCCCAGACCCCCTGCGTGTGATGCATGATGACTTTTTGATTTTTACGGCGATAATTCGTAAAATTTGAATGATTTGCTACAGATCTGCTACAAACGGCAGTTTTTACCCGGCACTAAATCTGCTGTTCTGGTTTTCTCGATTTTTGTTTTTTAGATTGTTTCTTTTGTTGGTGCAGTTCTTTCAAGTCTTCAATTGCCAGCTCTGGAGCCATGGTGTGGAACATCAGATAGTTTGTGTTCATAGTCTTCGCCGGAGCCTGCGCATAAATCTCCCTGCTGGGTTCGTTGGTCAGAATATGCCAGTAACGGTAAAGATAGCCTGCCCAATACATTACTTCCCTATCATACTGGGCATTGCCCTTTTGCGTCTGAGGGCACTCGTCTGCAAATTCTTCCAGAAGATATTCTTCTCCCGCCCACTGCATCCGGTTGTACTCTGAATCAAGATCACGGGCAACCTTAGAGCGCATGAACCGCTTCATGAAATCCTCGCTACCATAGCCTGCTTGCAAAGAAAGCTCAAACAAGCGGCCCTGAATATCGCATAGTTTCAATTGAATCAGATCCATAACGATTCACCTTCTCTGCTTTGCACCATCAAGGATCTCATCAAAAAAGCGACCTTCTCTACGATATTCTTTGCAGATTTGGTCTGCAAATGCAATGCCATTGCTACGGTTCTGCTCGCTGGCCTTCTTCAGTGCCTGCCGTTCCATCCAAAGCAATTGGACTTCACGCTCAATCTTGACCGCATCACAGGCTTTCTGCGTAATAGCAACATACTGACGTCCAAGTTTCAGAGCAGACAGACTTTTCACCAATGCCGTATCGGTAATCGTTCCTTCAAAAAAGCTATCCAGAACATAGAACATTCTATCATTTGCAATGCTGCCAATCACCATGTCGTAGCCTTTATCCAGCTCCTGATACTTCTGGAAGAACTTCGTTCCTCGTGCGGCTTCCATTCTACCACGATGATATGCTACCAGCATAGCCCATTCAATATCAGCCGGAACATCCAAAGTTTTTAAGCTATGAAGATCAACCGATAAAATATAAAAAACAGATTGCTCATAGTCACAGATCAGCGTAAGCGGCTGGAGCGGATCAGTTCCCATATAAAATCCAGCTCCGAAGTCACAGCGGTCACGGCTGGCTGGTTTGATTTCCCCCTGAATGCCTGATTTGGAGCCATGGTATAAAATCATTTTATCCGGATGCATAGCAGAGATTTCTGTAGCATCTCCGATAATAGCATCGTGTATAATTTCAGCCAACGTGATATGATTTTCTTCGCAAATCGCAAGCATTTTCTCCTGTGCAAGACGATTCGGCGTAGATTTTTCATTTTCCCAGCGGTTTACGGTCGCAAAGGACACTCCGATTTCATCCGCCAATTTCGACTGGCTCCATTGTAAAGCTGAACGAATCTCAAAGACAGTGTTCATTGGACACCTCCCGCAAGTATAACATTTGTCATCAATTTTATTGTAGCAAACGTTATATCATACGTCAAGTATCGCCTGCTTGCATTCTTCAATCACCGCTATCTCACACAAATTCAGAGGTCATTTCTTCCAATCTGCTGCTGAACATTGCGCCATATTCCTCATATCCGGCAAATACCGCACTCTCTACATCGCGAATTTGGTGTAGTCCAATCGCTTGTACTGCCTCCATCGCCGCTTCTCTCTGGCTCAAATGCCGTTTTCCAACGGTCAGGCAGTTTGCTCCATCCAATGTATCATATTGCTGAAACGCCCGGTTGAAATCCATCAAGTCATGCAGACGGATAGGTTGATTCGTCTCATTGTCCACCAACAGGCCCCAGTTTTCCCAATGGCGGTCGGTGTTGCCCACCAGATAATCCAGAATGTTCATCGTATAGTATCCGTGGACATCCAGTTCCAGAATTTTATCCAGCGTGTTCCAATCATGGTTTGTGCAGTAGACATCGTAGGCTGCATAAGTCACTAGACTATATCGCTGCGAGGTCATAATTTTGCTGATAGAAACCGGCTCATTTTCAAACATTCCCTGCTCATACAGAACTTGATGGCAATCAAAGCATCGGCAGATTTTACTTGCCAGCACTTCACGCTCGACTGCATCCTGTCCGCCATCTTTATAAAGATAGAAGCCATCCTCTCTGCGCACCCACGCTTTAGGATAACATCCACCAGTGGACAAATCATTTGCCAAGAGATGTGCATTTGTCACAGTCATCTGATGCCCACGCAGTGCAATATCCACAAGAGCATTGCTTAAAGAGTGTGTGTAGAGATTGATATCCTCAAATCGGACAGTCTCATTTTCTTCTTTTACCCAGAACACATCCAGCAGAGACAGGCAATGGTACGAAAGCGCAATTTGTGCGCGCTCTCTATCTGTATTACTCTGGAATGCGCCAATGCTGTTCATGATTTCCTTTGCATAAGTACGGTCATGTGGTATCAGCCGGGATGCACACCAAGAATAAAAGTTGATCAAACTATTGATTCGAACATCGAAATCATTCGATTCTTTCAGCACCAGACCGTAGGGCATGAAATCTTCAAAATAAATTTTGCACTCACCAGCCGTGCTCACCTGTGCTACACATTTTTCCGTGTGCATAATGTAGTAGGCTGTCGCTTTGCCCATCGCCTCCACCACCTTATTTGACTGATGCACGTTTTCTTTTCTACCATTGTACCTTCTTTTATGTTCCAAAACAAGATGTAAAAAGCTCTTGGCCTCTTTATTAAAGGCCAAGAGCTTTTTGCTTGCCGCTGAACTTCGACTTTGAAAATCGTGTTCAGCTTAATTTTCAATCATCTACGCTTTGCGCTTCAGATAATTCTTCCCAGTCTTCTGGATTTCCGCATCTACGGAGATACTCATGCCCGCCATCGACTGCACACAATCCGCAAGAACAGAATTTGAAATCATGCACAGAGTATGCAAAGTCATGAAACATATAAAATAGGAAAAGCGTCAAAAATCATCTTGGCCAGCGCTCTTTTCTGGACATGAGTGGCGCGAATGGTACATGAGGATGCGTCTGGTACCAGTAAGCTGTGGTAGCGACATCATCCTGACGTTCAAAAAGACCTCCGTGGCTGACACCAATCTGCTGCAGAGTTACCTTAAGGTCCTTCTCAAAAAGGATAGGATCAAGAAGGTGCCAGCGGTAGAAGCTGCGTTGTGGCATCTGATCATCATTGTGGTAATCATTATGAAGGAAGGTATCGTGGCTAGAGTAGTAAGGATAGCCAAGATACGGAGTACAGTACTGATTTTCAACGGTTTGGCCATTTTGCTGTGTTGCAAAGCTCCAGGCACCGCCGAAGTAATCTTCTGTTCCCGTTCCGCAAATGGTTGGATAATCCTTGTCTCCATCGATGTAGAATTTCATCTCACCCTCTCCGTACCAGTAGCGTTCGAGGCTGGTAAGCGCAAGATAAGTTCCAACGTACTGGCCTTTCCCTTTGATGTTGTCGAGGACAACGTAGTCTTTTGCCTTTTCCGTTATGCGCTGACGACGCCACTGGGCATGGAAATAGGCAGCATCCTCCGGAACCGTTGTCAGGCAATAGTCGATCTGATAAAAGAAGGCCGGAATCGGCTCATCACACTGATTTTCAATGGTAATACGGGCGTTTTTACGGAACGGCATCGGGAAATAGCTGTTGAAACCACGGGTCGGATTGACAGCAATCGGGACTGAGTTTACCTGGTAGGAAACACCGAAGCCGCAGCAGAAGAAATCGCCAAGCGGGCATTCAACGGATGGAAATTCTTCATCGTCCCAGTACATGCGCAGAACAAGATCCCGCAGAACATAACGGTTACGTTCACTGGTACGGTCTGTAACGGTGATCCAGATGTGCTGAATCATGCCTTCTCCCTGGATCTCACCAAGTGTTACGGTCTCTCCTGCTTCTATTTTCGGGATACACGGGGAACCTTTTCTGGACGGACCAAGATCGCTGGATGCCATGCCGCCTTTTCCTTTTTCTCCGTTCCGGTTTTCCCAGTTGATGGAACGGGACTGTCCGTTTTTCAGCCGGAAAATATTCTGTAAACCACAATCAAACATCATATATTCCTCCTACTCACAAATGAGCAACTGTCTTTTATGTTGAATTGAATTCATTCAAACAATTCCGCTTAACAGGTACAGTCTCCACCCATGTTCCAGTTGATTCCTTGAAGGGGATTGCTTGCAAAGTTGTTATTATTGTACACTTTTATTTGTATAAAAGCAATGTGCCACTGCCATAAATCTTTAGCACCACACTCATGAATGCATAAGGAACAATGTACGATATCTGTCTTACCGTTACTGCATGGTGCATCATCGGTCTATTGGGTGTTCTGCTTATAAGATCTTTTGGATTCAGGGAGTTCCATCAAGAGAAAATCATCCCTTGGCTCGTTGGTATTGCTATGATTTTCTTCCTGATAGCTCTCATGTTTAACTAGAGCTAAAATTGGCTGAATACGGACTGAAAGGACGCATTGTTGTAGCAAGCAATGCAGACGTATATACATCTGCTTATTTTGCTTTGCAAAATACTTGTTGGGAACACCCAAACCCTTGAACTGCACCGTACCGATGCAGGCTGCGCGATTGCATCGCTGAACAGAATGCGATTTTGGTTTCAAGAGGGAACGGCAAAAAGCAGGCATGGATGGACGGCTTTCTTGTAAAACATTCACAAACCCCGAAAGGTGTGTTATTATAGTACCATCAACAAATTGAAGGGAGGGCGGCGGATGTTCAGCATTGCAGGAATTGACCTGTTGAAGCAGGAACTTTTGGACCATGAACGCACTCTCCTTGAGATTTTGCTTCAGGACAAGACCACCAAGAAAAACATCATCTGGGCAACCGATGATTACGCTGAACTGGGCGAACCATACAGCTTCAAAAAAGAAATCCTGCCGGAACTGGTTACAGGCGAACAGGACAGTCTGATCCAGCCCAGAGTGGAAAAAGCACTGGAGCACCAGACCAACCGCACCCGTGACAAAGCAGAGGTGTTTACCCCCAGTTGGATCTGCAACGCACAGAACAATCTGGTGGATGAGCAGTGGTTTGGCAGGAAGGATGTTTTCAACATCCAGAAGGAGATGTCGTGGAAAGCAACGGCTGACAAAGAAGCTGGAAAAGCCAGAAACCTGGAGAAAGAACGGAGAACCAATGACTTTTGATGCAATCGTAGGAAACCCGCCTTATCAAATTGCGGACGGTGCCAACAACGCTAGTGCAATGCCAGTGTACCAGAGGTTTGTAGAACTTGCGACAACTATTGAGCCGCATTATGCTTCTATGATTATGCCTTCTCGTTGGTATTCTGGTGGTCGAGGATTGGATGATTTTCGCGCAAATATTATGAATGACACCAGAATGCGTGTGCTTTATGATTATGCGAGTTCGGATTATTGCTTCCCAGGCGTTGATATTTCGGGCGGTATTTGTTACTTTCTGTGGGATAAAGACTATGATGGTCCTTGTACGGTGACAAATGCCGAAAGTCAAATTGCACACAGCGTAAAGCGCTATCTAAACGAGTTCCCAATTTTGGTTCGTTCTAATGCGGCAATTTCAATTATTGATAAGGTTGCAAGAAGAAAAGAGCAAACGCTTGATACATTTGTCAGCAGTCAAAAAACGTTTGGCCTGCGGACATTTGCCCGCCCTGACGAAAATGGTGACCTCACTTTGCGTTGGAATGGTGGAAAAGGACCGATTTCTAGCGATAAAGTTACCGGCGGAACAGAGCTCATTGATAAGTGGAAGGTAATTGTTTCCAGAGTTTTGTATGAGCATGGTGGAAAGGCAGACAAGAATGGTCAATCTCGAATTTTGTCGATTCTTGAGATGTTGGGTCCCAAAGAGGTATGTAGCGAAACATATATCGTTGTGAACAGTTATGATACAGAAGCGGAAGCCGCTGGCTTGTATTCCTATCTCAAGACAAAGTTTGCACGATTCCTTATTATGCAGGCGACATCTTCTATTATGATAACACGCGGGTGCTTTATGTTTGTTCCTGTACAGAACTTTGCGGAAGAATGGACGGACGAAAAGTTGTACAAGAAGTATGAGCTGACGGAAGATGAGATTGCGTTTATTGAGAGTACGATTAGAGTGATGGAGTGAGGTGAAAATTATGGAAAAGCCTACAATCTTTTTTAGCCATTCTTCAAAGGACAGAGATGCAATTCTTCCCATTAAAGAGAAACTCATGAAAATTACCAGTGGTGTTATTCAAATTTTCATGTCTAGTGATGGCCAAAGTATTCCATTTGGTAACAACTGGGTTCATAAAATAGAGGAAGGATTAAACAACGCGAAAATCATGTTTGTGTTTGTCACACCGACTTCTATTGAATCAGGATGGATTTATTTTGAAGCTGGATTTGCATATTCAAAAGGTATTGATGTGATTCCGGTTGGTGTTGGTGTGGATATCGGCTCTATTAAGCCGCCACTTAGTCTCTTACAAGGATTTAATATTACTTCTGGTGAAAGTCTAAATAACTTTGTGACAGTAATAAATAAAAATTTTGATTTGAATTTCGAGACTATGTTTAACGAAAAGGACTTTCAAATTTTAGACACTACTATCGAAAAGAAAGAGCCAATACCACAGTTTAATGATATATTCACTTCTGCGGATTATATCGTTTCTGCAAACAAAAATCATCCTGAAAATTATGGAGGCCGTGCAGAAATACAAACTGCATTCGATGCGATGCAGGACTATTTGAAGGAGAATGATTATAAAATTTCCATTGATAGAAGGTTTAACCATACCATTTATAGCGTTCTTGTAAATGGACTGAGAATTATTCAGATTCCTGCTAGTTCAAAACCAAGAACAGATGGCTCAGATGATTTGAAAATCAATATGTCGATGTTTTCTTTTGAAGATTCTTTTGAACTGTTTAAATCGCTAATCATTGCTTCTGGAATTAAAAATTGTTCGTATCTTCGCTTCTTGCCAAATGCGCCATATGGCTATGTTACCTCAAAAGAAACTTTGTCCGCAATCGCATATAAAAATCCAGATTTATTGCTCCCGGACAGCGAACATATGGGAACCTATCATTTTTGCAATACAGATGTTGCATTCACTATATACGATAAGAGTTTTGATGGAAAAAATCCGCAATATGTTCTTAGTGTTGGCTTCTCTCCCGAAAATACAACCGCAAAGCAAATGGTTGACTGTATTGAAAATCTGATAAATATTGGAGTAATAACAAAGAATATCACTACTGCCTAAAAAATTAAAAAGAGTGAATGGCTCTTTTAAGAAAGGAGCCCCACCATGACCGAACAAGCACTCCGCAAAATGATTGCTGCCGGGGAAAGCACCCGGCAGGAGTTTAAGTCGTGGGTGAAGTGCAAGGACTACCGGCAGCGGAAAGAGCTTGCGGTGAAAAGTGCACTTTCGCAGGCAAAGAGCGGTCATCAGACGGGAAAGAAAATGGAAGGCGTTGCATCGGCAGCTTCGAATAGCCCGAAATACAGCAGCACGACCAAAACTCTTGTGGGCAGCGTTCTCTCGCAGTCTGACAAGAATCGCTAAATAACCTAAAATGGGGCGTACAGTTTACAACTGTGCGCTCCATTTTTTATAACAGAAATCAAATATAAAGTGATATTACGTCGAATTATTTGAGAAATTGCCGGAAAATCCATGTAGATAACATTGGAAAATTGTGGTATAATAATACCAACCAGAAAGGAGGGTTGTGCTATGGACAACAACCAACTACAGTACATCAAAATTCAATCGCAATACGCTGATAAGGTAGAACAATTTGAAAAGTGCGTTGTCAAAGCCGCAAAGCTGACACACGCGATTGCTGACACGGCTGAGAAAAAATGCAAGCAGGCGCGGATGGCAATGGAATCTGGCAACATAGATGTCATGCGGAATACGATTCAGCAGTACATCTGCCAGTACGGACAGGATTGGTCGCGTTTCCGGGATGTTCGGATACAGCTTGTAGATGGGAACACCTATGCACAGCTCTCTGCCGTTGACCTTATCCAGCAGCTATATTGTGTTATCACGCTAGTGTACAAGGATACTGCGTTGAAAACGGTGAACAAAGAAGCATTCCGAAAGTGCATTAAAAGTTTGCTGAAGCAGTCCAAAATGTTTACCGATAAAGAGCTAGATGCAATGTTTGCGTAAAACAGGATAGCTGAAAATAAGCAAAGCCCACAAGCTGGATATAAAATCCGGTCTGTGGGCTTTACCATATCAGGAGTAATATTTCTGTGTGTGACTGGCCGGGACGAAGGGCTTCTGGAACTGAACGGCAAGACCTATGCCTACTTATACGCAAAAATCGCTTTTATTCCGCCTTTGGACACAAGCTGTCCGATGGGAATATAAGAATACTCTTTGCCGGTGAACAGCTCACACTTGGAACAAAGCGTCTTTTTCAGATCTTTTGTCAGGGTGTAGCGAATCGCATTCACACCCATCACCTGTGCAACTTGATAAGCATACAGTTCCGAGTACGGTTCAAATCCCAGATTACTGAACCCTGACGTGCCACCTTTATAAAGATAGATTTTTCCGTTTTGTCTGCGCCAGCATTTTGGCAGCATCCCGTTGGTCGAGAACTCCGGGCAGGACGCAAGCGAAGTTCGTATGCTGCTGCCATATCCTGTAAAGGCGATTGCTGCCAGCACCTGACTGAATCGGTTATCGTAAAGATTTACTTTTTCAAAGGTGTCACCGGAGCCCTCTGCATCTACCCAAAAGCAATCATTGAGTGAAAGACCTTTATTGGCTGCAATAATTCCAAGCGGTCGATTCAAAGTAAGCCCCACCTTAGAGAGCAGAGCATCTACATACGCTCGGTTCTTCGGAATTGTGCGATGCCTCAGCCAGCGTTCTACACCATCTTCTGATACAGTCAGATTCAAAGGTAGAAAAGAACGGTTTTCTTCGTAGACTTTTATAATATGGAGGTCCGTATCTGCACTGTCCATGTTTGCTTCAAAGGTAAGCAGCGGCAAATCAAAATGCCTGATGGTGTAGCGCACAGCGATTTCTCCTTTCATCCATGATCTTTTCCTTTATTGTACGGCATCAGAATCCGAATGAAAAGCGCCACCGTCATTCTGTACAAAATTTGAGGATAAAATTTTATACCCAAAAATTCGCAAAAATCGGGGTTCTGAGGTCATTTTGCCGTTCCTCTCCGAATTTTGCTACAGATCTGCTACAAACTTGCTACAAACGACTGAAAAGGGGGCCTCCTACACGTTTCATTATCAATATGCAAAAGTGAATTCGTTTCACTTTTGCATATCAAAAATCACGTAGATACAAGAAAAAGCCGCTTACCTTTTCAGGTAAACGGCCTTATGTTTGGTGGAGCATTGTCCACGGCACTCGAACCCAACACTTCCTCACGGGTGACCGTTTTGGCATCATCCGTGAAGTTGAAATTGAGTACGACCCGGTCATCAAAGACGTAGACCGAGTTGACAAAGGTATCAATGATCTGCCGCTGGTGTTCCGTGCTGCCCACGTCACCCTTGCGGAATTTTTCAAGCCAGAACCGAATCCACTCACGGGTCAGGACGGGCTTTTTCAGCTCTTCTTCCAGAATGCTGGTGTTCAGGGCTTCTTTCCGGGCTTCCAGCTCGTCCAACCGCTGCTTGGTGGTCGAGGTCAGGATGCCCTGTTCAATGGCTTCCAGAAGGTTTGCGAGCCGTTTCTCCGTATCCCGGAGCTGCTCTTTCAGAACAGGCAGCCGGGTGTTCTCCTGCTGCTGGGCTTCCATGACCAAATCTATCAGCCGTTCGATAATTTCATCGCTGAAGATCACCTTAATGGCAGTGTCCACCACGAACCGTTCCAGCGGCTCCTTGCGGATAGCCTTCAGGTCACAGTGCGCCTTGCCGTGGCGCTTGGCGTTGCCGCACTTGTAGTAATAGTAGGTGTTTCCCATGTGGCTGGTGCCGCTTTCGCCACCCATCAGGGTGCCGCACTTGCCACAGAACAGCTTAGTGGTCAGCAGATAGCTCACATCCTCTTTTGCGGGTCGACCATGGGCAATCCTATTTTGCTCGAAACGCTGCTGCACCCGGTCGAACAAGTCCTCGTCCACGATGGCCGGAATGCCGCCCGGCGTCACAATGTCCTTGTAGCGGTATTCGCCGATGTAGCGGCGGTTGCGGAAGATCTGGAAGAAGCTGTTCTTTACGAACGGCTTCCCGGTGCGGGTACGCAGGCCGCGCTCATTCAGGGATGCTGCAATCTTCTCAGCCGGTTCGCCGTCGGCGTACCGGGTGAAGATCTCCTGCACGATGGGAGCCGTTTCCGGGTCGATATGGTACAGCCTGTCCTCCTTGCCGATGGTGAAGCCCAGCGGCACCACACCGCCGTTGTACTTGCACTGGAGGGCGTTTTCGCGCTCACCGCGCGCCACTTTCAGGGCGAGTTCGGCGGAATAGTATTCCGCCATGCCAATCAGCATACTCTCCACCATAATGCCTTCAGGCCCCTGCGAGATGGGTTCCATGGCAGACACCAGATGGACACCGTTCTTGTCCAGCTGGTACTTGTAGTTCACGGCATCGAACCGATTCCGGGCAAAGCGGTCCAGCTTCCAGACCAGAACTACGTCGAAGATTTTCTTTCCGCTGTCCTTTATCATGTGCTGGAACTCCGGGCGGTCATCCGTCTTGGCAGAATAGGCACGGTCAATGTAAGTGCCGACCACAGTGATGCCGTTCTTCTCGACGTAGTCCTTGCAGTCGCGCAGTTGTCCTTCAATGGACGCTTCGCGCTGGCTGTCAGATGAATAGCGGGCGTAGATCACGGCGGTCATGGTTGCACCTCCTTGGCGCGTATTCGACTTGCCTTTATAGTATCGGGTCAAGCGCAGCTTGTCAACAATCTGCGAGCAGATTGAAATGTGAAAATTGCGAAACGCAGCGAAAAAGGTGAGAGCAAGAATCGTCCCGTGGCCACAAATTTTCAATTCTTGAAAATTCTTGCCCCTTTGGGACAGCTTCTTGTTGGGGCGTGCCTGCCCCAAACCCTGCTAGGAACGAGTACAGCAAACTGGAAGTTATAGTGCCATCTTTTTCCATTTTCTGATCTTCGTTCTAAAGGTTCCAAACGGAGCCACTGTGTTAACATGTATGAATTTGTATACTTCCCAGACGGCTGTTTTAGTTGCCTCGTCGGCCCATTTTCTCATATGTGGTTTAAACAATTCTTCCTCACTTAGTGAATCGATCATTGCATAAATAGAATCAATGTTCTCATTCAACATGTCTTTCAGCTCTTGCAGTGACAGGTGTGCATATGTATCTGTGAACCATTGATATAATTCACCAAGCTGATTCCACTTAAAATTATCGGAGGGAGTTTTGACCTGAAGACCCTTTCTTTCGTCTGCTTCCCATTTAAGAATGAGCGTTGTCCATCCAACCTGATAAGCAAGATTTTCTGCTGGAGTTCGATCAACCTCATCAATCCTCTTATCTTTTAAAGGTTCCGGAATATCATTAAATTCTGATATATACTTTGCAAAGCTTTTATTTATCTCGTTTTTAAGTTCATCCTTATTCTCATATGTTCTCACGATTCTATCTCCTCAAATTCTTATTTGTTGAACTAAGCCGAGTATACCATACTCTCCAATGAAAGAACACCCCGATATAGTGAAATTTTGCCATTTTTCTGCGTACGTGCGTACACGCTCCGCAGGGATTCTAAGGGGCTTGGCCCCTTGGCACACAGACTTTGGCACAAAGTCTAGTGTGTTACACCTTGTCAGAGGTGTACAGGCTCCCGGTACGCACGTACGCAGCGACTACCCCCAAACGCGCCATATAGGGGGACGACCAAGTTCGCACAAAGCGAACTTGATTCCGCAAAGCAAAAGGCAGGATACCACTATCATAGTGATACCCTGCCTTTGCTCGTTTACCGTTCCGAGTAGTCCTTCCGCAGAACCTCCGATAAACAAAAAACGTACCCGAACCCTTTTTCGTAAAGAATCGGGTTCGAGTACGAACTGTATGGTGGAGAATTAGGGACTCGAACCCCAGACCCCCTGCGTGTGATGCAGGTGCTCTAACCAGCTGAGCTAATCCTCCATATTTTGTTTTGTGCGTTCCGAACTGGAACGTGATTATTATAGCACGGCCTTTGCCAAAATGCAAGCCCTAATTTTAAAAAAATCACACTTTTTGTATCCGCTTTCCGGTTGCCCTTTGATGCCAAATCGTGTATACTGAACACAGAAACTTTCCCACCGGGAAAAGAGGTACAAAAAATGCTGACACTTCGTGGAATCATTACGCTGATCGTTCTGATCGTTCTGTTTGCACTGGCCGTTGTGTGGATCTCCAAGCAGGGCGGCTGGAAGGGCGAGGGCTGCGGCGGCAACTGTGCATCCTGCCACAGCCACTGCGAAAAACAGGACCCGAACAAAAAAGCCTGAGTTCAAAAATGCCCCCGGACATTGCCTGCTGGCAGCGTCCGGGGGCATTCTGCTTTCAGCTTTCCGTCTCGCGGTAAAACACCCCGCGCTCTGCCGCGTACACGGCAATGGTGCTCAGCAGGTCCTGATGGGCTTTCTGGTAAGTAGTGCGGCCGATGTGCAGCTGATCGATCACATCGTCCTCCGTGCGGTGCTGCACATAGCGCAGCTCGAACAAATCCGCACGCAGCGGGTCGTTTTGCCGGTAATAGGCAAGGCCCTCCTCAATGGCGGCGCACCAGCTGCGTTCCACCGGGCTTCGTGCACGCTGCCGCATCCCATACCGGTACAGTGCCAGCCGCGTCTGATTTCTCTGCTCGCTTGTCATGTTCTGCCCTCCTCTTTTCATCCGCGCGGCGTGCCAGCACTTCGCGGCGGTTCTGCTCTTCAAAAAAGCAGAGATCCCGCTCGTACATGCTCAGACCAAGCACCGCGCTCAGCCGTTCTGCTTCGCTCAGCTTGAACTGTGTGCGCCCCTGCAGTTTCAGGTTCAGTGCATTGGGGCTGATCTTCAAGGCTCGTGCCACATACTGCATCTTGTACCCACTGGCGCGGATATAATCCCGGATCATTTCAGTATTTGCCATATTCCGCTCTCCTTTTTTCGTATCGGCAATGCCGTTCCACAATCTTTAGTTGTAGTATATTCCTTCATTGATTCAGTGTCAACCCATTTTTGCAAATTCGCAGAAAAAAGTTGATTTTAATGCAATTTTTTGGTATACTTCTGGTAACAGCATTCTTTTTACAGAACAACCATACGTTTTTTAGAGAGGTTTCGCATGTCTGAGCTTTCTACCCGTCTGCATCTGCGCCGCAAAGAACTGGGCCTTTCGCAGGAAGAGCTTGCCCAGCGCATGGGCTATCGGTCCAAATCCTCCATTACCAAGCTGGAAAAAGGCATCAACGACCTGCCGCAGTCCAAGGTGGAAGAGCTGGCAGCCGCGTTGGAGACCACCCCTGCCTATCTGCTGGGGCTGGACACACCCTGTCCGCCGCCGGGCTTTGAGCCGCTGCCTGCCATGACGCAGGTCCCGCTGATCGGTTCCATTGCCTGCGGCACTCCTATCACGGCAGAGCAGAACATTGAACGCTATATCGGCGTTCCCGCCGCGTGGCGCGCCGACTTTGCTCTGACCTGCCACGGTGACAGCATGTCCCCCACCATCTGCGACGGCGACATCGTATGCATTCGCTGCCAGCCGGAGGTGGAGCAGGGCGAGATCGCCGCAGTGCGCATTGGCGGCGAGGCCACCCTCAAGCACTTCCACCGGCAGGGTGATGCTGTGATGCTGCTTGCGGACAATGCCGCCGTCTGTCCACCCATGATCTTTACCGGCCTGCAGCTGGAAGAGCTGCACATTGAGGGCCGCGCTGTCGGCTTCTGCCGGGGGCTGTGAGCCGCCTGCAGTCTTTCAGGCACGTTTCATAAAAGAAGGAGGCTTCTCATGTTTTTCTCCCGCAAAAAGCCTGCCCATTCTTACGACCCCGCCACCCAGCAGCCCGCACTGCGGTGCAGCATCTGCACCGGGGAGCAGGTGGCCGGTTTCATCTCCTCGGATGGCCATTTCGAGGACGTTCAGCTCATCCGCACGCCTCAGGAACTGGACGCATTCCGGGCACAGTACGGCATCCCGCCGGAATGCCCCCTGAAAAAGATCTATTAAAAGGAGTTCACCATGCCCACTGCACCTGAAGAGATGACCCTGAAGGTCATTGCCCATATCCATACTGCCTTTCCCACCAAGTTCGGCATCCCGCGCCAGAGCGGCCTTGTGGACGAGCTGCGCGGCGAGGTGATCTTTACGCCCGAATACCGCAATGCCGATGCCGTGCGCGGTCTGGAAGATTTCAGTCACATCTGGCTGGTGTGGCAGTTCTCCGGCGCGGTGCGGGACAGCTGGTCCCCCACTGTACGCCCGCCGCGTCTGGGCGGCAACACCCGCATGGGCGTGTTCGCCACCCGGTCGCCGTTCCGCCCCAATCCTTTGGGCCTTTCCAGCGTGCGTCTGGAAGGCATCGAGCACCGGCCGGACGTTGGCCCGGTGCTCATCGTGCGCGGTGCCGACCTGATGGATGGCACCCCCATCTACGACATCAAGCCTTACATCCCCTATGCCGACTGCCACCCGGATGCCGCCGAGGGCTTTACCGGCCAGACCCAGTTCCACCGTCTGCAGGTACAGTTCCCGCCCGAACTGCTGGCACAGGTGCCGCAGGCCGACCGCGCCGCCCTGACCGGCGTACTGGCAGGTGACCCGCGCCCCTCCTACCAGCACGACCCGCAGCGGGTGTACGGCATGGAGTTCGGCCCGGTAGAGGTGCATTTTACCGTGGATGGCGAGGTGCTCACCGTGACCGGCATCGCCCGCCGCTGAGAGGAAGCGTTTATGGAACTGCGGAACATCAATACCTTTTTGCACATCGCCGAGCTGCACAGCTTTTCCCGCACTGCGCGGCAGCTTGGCTATTCCCAGTCGGCGGTGTCCTCCCAGATCGCACAGCTGGAAGCAGAGCTGGGCGCACCGCTGTTCGACCGCGTGGGCAAGACCGTGCGGCTCACCGATGCGGGCCAGACCTTTTTAGGCTATGCACGCACCCTGCTGGCCACGGCGCAGCAGGCGCAGGCTGCCCTGCAGCCCGCCCGGCAGATCAGCGGCAGTCTGCGCATCGCGCTGGCGGATTCGGTGTGCTCCACCTTCCTGCCCGGTCTGCTCAAACGCTACCACGCCCTGTGCCCGCAGGTGGAGCTGGTGCTGTGCACCGCCACTGCCGACGGAATGCTGCAGATGCTGGGCACAAATCAGATCGATCTGGCCTATACGCTGGACCAGCCCCTGCTGCAGCCCAATCTGGTGCTTGCGGCGGATGTGCCGGAGCCGGTGTGTTTTATTGCACCGTCCGCTCACCCGCTTGCCGGGCAGGAAGCTGTTACGCTGGAAGAGCTGCCCCGGCAGGAATTTCTGCTCACTGAGCGCGGCATGAGCTACCGCGACGCTTTGGATCAGTGCCTTGCCGCCCGCGGCCTTGCCATCCACCCTTATCTGGAGCTGGGCAGCGCTGCGCTGCTGTGCCAGATGGTGGAGCAGGGCATGGGTCTTTCCTTCCTGCCGGAGTACATCGTGCGTCCGGCGCTGGCCGCAGGTCGTCTTGCCCGGCTGAATGTGCCGGACTGCACCGTGGAGATGCACCGTCAGCTGTTTTACCACCGTGACAAATGGCTGACCCCTCAGATGAAAGCTTTTATCGAGCTGGTGCGCCAGCCCGCGCCCAGCACTGCCAGCAAATGAAAAGAGCACGGGTCCATTGAAGCGCAAAGCTGAACACACAAACGAAAAACCGCCGAAGGCTTTCCTTCGGCGGTTTTTCTTATGATAGGAGGATCAAAAATGATCGTCGCTAAATATTAGTTCAGGATGGTCAGCTCGGTCTCGATGTCGAACAGGTGGACCTTGTGGGGATCGAATGCAACGCGGACGGTGTCTCCGTTGCGTGCCTTGGAGGTGGGAGCCACACGAGCGGTCATCTTGTTGCCCTTGTACTCCAGATACAGGTAGATCTCAGCGCCCATCATTTCGGAGACGTCCACCTGAGTATCCAGCTGGCAGTCAGCGTGCTTTGCCATAAACTCGGGCTCGTCGTCGATGTCCTCGGGACGGACGCCCATCTTGATCTTCTTGCCGACATAAGCATCCAGCTTGCCGTCTGCGGTCTTCTCCTTGGGCAGGGGAATCACGTCGCCGCCCAGATCAACACCGTACAGCTCGCCCTTCTTGATCAGGGTGCCGTCCAGGAAGTTCATCTGGGGGCTGCCGATGAAGCCAGCAACGAACATGTTGCAAGGCATATCGTACAGGTTCTGCGGGGTATCGACCTGCTGGATGATGCCGTCCTTCATAACGACGATACGGTCGCCCATGGTCATAGCCTCGGTCTGGTCGTGGGTAACGTAGATGAAGGTGGTAGCCAGCTTCTTGTGCAGCTTGATGATCTCGGTGCGCATGCTGGTACGCAGCTTAGCATCCAGGTTGGACAGAGGCTCGTCCAGCAGGAAGACTGCCGGGTTACGAACCATTGCACGGCCCAGAGCAACACGCTGACGCTGACCACCGGACAGAGCCTTGGGCTTGCGGTCCAGCAGGTGCTCGATCTCCAGGATCTTAGCAGCCTCGTGCACGCGCTTATCGATCTCGTCCTTCGGGGTCTTGCGCAGTTCCAGACCGAAAGCAATGTTCTTGTAAACGGTCATGTGGGGGTACAGAGCGTAGCTCTGGAACACCATTGCGATATCACGATCCTTCGGGGGAACGTCGTTGATCAGACGGCCGCCGATGTACATTTCGCCCTTGGAGATCTCCTCCAGACCGGCGATCATGCGCAGGGTGGTGGACTTGCCGCAGCCAGAGGGGCCGACGAAGATGATGAATTCCTTATCCTGGATCTCCAGGTTAAAGTCGGTAACAGAGGGAGCGGTAGCACCCGGATAGATCTTATAGATGTGCTGGCAGCTGATCGAAGCCATAGTCGTTTGCCTCCATAATTTTTAAGGTTCCCACGCTCTTGACGGCGTGTTCATTCGTTGGTACTATAATAACAGATAATTTTGTGATATAAAATAGCATTTTATTGATTAGAGGTGTCAGATATTGCTTTTTGACTGGAACACCATCGCTTTCCCCGCTTCAGTGCAGGATCTGCAGCTGTCTGCCCCCCTCACCCTCTCCGGCGAAGGACTGTGGGTGTGCCTTGTGTCCAGCGGCCAGTGCTCTGCATCCGTACCTGCTGCCGGGCCGCTGCCGCTGGGTGCAGCGCTCATTTTGCCGCCGCAGTCCGTGCCTGCCGGGCACCTGATCCTGAGCCGTGCCCCGCTGGCCCTTGTGCCGGAAAGCATCTGCCATCTGCTCTGCGTCCAGCTTACCGGGCAGGCGGCTTCCCAGTTTCTGGCCGGACTGCACGAACTGCCCTTCCTAGCCAAGGGCGGTTCCTGCCCGGCCGCTGCCGAACTGATGGACCGCCTTGCTGAGGAAAAGGCCGCCCACAGCCGTGCCCGCAGCCAGTTGGCCTACGCACTGCTGTGTGAGCTGGCCGATGCCGACAGTGCCGCGTCCGCCCTGCCGCCGCTGGTGCAGGCCGCCATTGAGGACATCCGCGCAAACTACGCGGGCCTTTACGGCGTGGAGGAGCTGAGCGAACGGCTGGGCGTGTCCAAGAGCCATCTGGTGCGCACCTTTACCGCAGCCATTGGCGTGCCGCCGGGCAAATACCTCACCACTGTGCGCGTTGAAGCAGCCCAGCGGCTGCTGCTCCACCGGGAGTACACACTGGACGTGGTAGCCAGCCTGTGCGGCTTTTCCGGTGCCAACTACCTGTGCCGGGTGTTCAAAAAAGAAACCGGCCAATCCCCCGCACAGTGGCGGGCAATGGCCGGTCACGCCGCGCAGAGTGGGCTTTCGCCCGAGGAATCTCTGCGCGAACAGGAGCTTTATATTTAAGGGCTATGCGGTCTGCTTTTTACCGCGCAGCAGCAAAAACAGGGTCAGCACTGCGGTGAGCAGTTCCGATGCCGGGAACGCTGCCCACACACCATTCATGCCAAACAGGCGGCTCAGCACCAGCGAGCAGGCCACGATGGCCACCATGCCGCGGCTGATGGAGGTGACGGAGGCTTCCACCGGGCGGTTGGTCGCACTCAGATAGCCCGCCGCCACGATGTTGAACCCGGCAAAGAAGTAGCCCACAAAGTACAGCCTCATGCCCACGTGGGCAAACTGCGCCATCCGGGCGGAGCTTTCGCTGTTGAATATGCCCACCAGCGCATCGGTGGCACCAAAGATGATGCCGTACAGCACCGCTGCCAGCACCAGTGCGGTGCAGCTGCCCAGGATGAGCAGCTTTCTGGCACCGGCCTTGTCGCTTTTTCCGTAGCACTCGCTCACCAGCGGCTGTGCGCCCTGTGCTACACCATTGAAGATGGCCGTTGCCACCAGCGCAAAGTTTGCCACCACGCCATAGGCCGCCACCGCCACATTGCCCGCCAGACCCAGCAGCAGGAGGTTGAATACGGTGGTGGTAACGCCGGAGCTCATCTCACCCACAAAGCCGGAGATGCCAAGCTGGCAGCTCTGGCCCAGCAGCCTTGCCGAGGGGCGCTGGCGCACGAACTGCACGCTGTTCTCCTTTTTAAAGAAGTGCCGGCTGCAGATGGAAATGCTGATGATGGGAGACACGGCGGTAGCCAGCGCCGCACCGGCCAGCCCCAGACCCATGGGAAACATAAAGATGTAGTCGAATACCACATTGAACAGGCTGCTGCTCAGGGTAGCCACCATGGCAAGGGAGGGGTCGCCGTCGTTGCGCACAAAGGCCGACACGATATAGTTGCACATGAAGAAGGGCGTGAACATAAGGAAGATGCGGGCATACGGGATGCCCAGCGCCACGATCCCCGCGTCACCGCCCATCAGCCGCAGAAGGCCGCCGGGCGCAAAAATGCCCACCAGCAGGAACGGCACGCTGAGCACACAGGCGCAGAAGATGGCATTGGAAAAATAGCGCTGGCAGCGCTCGTCTCCCTGCGCCTTGAGGATGGCATAGCGGGTGGCCGCGCCAAGGCCGACCATGGAGCCGACGGCAAAGATGAAGTTGTAGACCGGCAGGCAGAGGTTGAGCAGGGTAACGCCGTCGGTGCCCGCCGCCTGCGAGATGAAATAGGTATCGGCCAGAATGTAGCACGAGGTGCCCAGTAGGCCGAAGATATTCTGTGATACATATTTAAAGAACTGTTTTGTCAGGTTCATCCAAGTTCCCTTTCATGGCATTTTTTACGCATACCGGCATATTTTAGCACACCCCAAAATGCAAGTCAACACAAAAGCGCCCTGTACCGCGCAAAAAAGCATTGACAGCCCGGGCTCTGGCCCTTACACTGGGAGCGGTCACAAAATCATCCCCCTCGCCGGGGGAAGTCTTTTATTACCAGCATCTTAATTTGGGAGGTTCTCTATGTCCGGCAGCACACTGTTTTCCATTGGCGAAGCACTCATCGATATGATCCCGTCCAAGGTGGGCTGTTCTTTTGACGAGGTTCCCTCGTTCAGCCCGCGCACTGGCGGCGCACCGGCCAACGTGTGCGCCGCCTTTGCCCGGCTGGGCGGCAAAAGTGCTTTTCTGAGCCAGCTGGGCGACGACCCCTTCGGCCACAAGATCGCCCGGGAATTGGAAGCCTGCGGCATCGACCTCTCCCATCTGGCCTTTACCGATAAGGCCAACACGGCCCTTGCCTTCGTCAGTCTGGAAGAGGACGGCAGCCGCACCTTCAGCTTCTACCGCAAACCCTCGGCGGACCTGCTCTATTCTCCGGAGCAGATCGACCCTGCATGGTTCGCCGATGCCTTTGCCCTGCACTACTGCAGCGTGTCACTGGTGGACAGCCCCATGCGCTACGCCCACCTTGCGGCCATTGCCGCCGCACGCGAAGCTGGTGCTATCGTCAGCTTTGACCCGAACCTGCGCTTCCCCCTCTGGCCGGACCGCGACATGCTGCGCGGGACCGTGCTGCAGTTCCTGCCGCTTTCCAACATCCTCAAAATTTCGGATGAAGAGCTGGAATTTCTCACCGGCACTGCGGACATTGAATCCGCCCTGCCGCAGCTGCTTGTGGGCGATGTGCAGCTGGTGCTGTACACCTGCGGCAGCAGCGGTGCCCACGCCTATACCCGCACCGCCCACGGCTTTGCCCCCTGCCGGAAAGTCCGGGCTGTGGACACCACCGGCGCAGGCGACGGCTTCATCGGCTCGTTTTTGTGGCAGCTGGAACGTGACGGCGTGACACTGGAAAAACTGGCAAAGCTCAGCAAAACAAAGCTGAACGAATACCTTGCCTTTTCCAACCAGTTCTGCGGCATCAGCGTGCAGACGAATGGTGCCATCGACAGCTATCCCACCCTTGACCAGATGCAGTAAAGGATGCAAGAAGCCCTGCGTCCAGCACCGCAGGGCTTCTTTTCTATTTACAATTTGTAGTATTGTGCCGTCATATTCCAGTTTTGTCCTGTTTCCGACATCTTTTCTGCCGGTTTAAGATTTGTTTATCCTTTGTACAAGCCTTGTTCTTATTCTCTGCCCGGTTCCATGTTACCATAAGGGCAAGAACAACAAGCAGGGAGGCTTTATCCATGTCCTTTGAATTTACCCTTCTGGATGCCTTGCAGGCTCTGCGCTGTCCGGTGCTGGATGCACTGGCGGTGTTTTTCGATCAGGCCGGTGCCCGCGGCGAGATCTGGATCGCATTCACGGCGGTGCTGCTGGCGTTCCGGCGCACCCGCCGGGCCGGGCTGGCCATGGCGCTGGCGCTGGGCCTTTATATGCTGGCGGGCCACTGCGCCTTAAAGCCGCTGTTCGCACGCCCGCGCCCCTGCGACCTCCGGCCGGAGATGCTCACGCTGGTGGCCCGGCCGCATGGCTGGTCCTTCCCTTCCGGACACACATCCTCCGCCTTTGCCGCTGCCTTTGCGCTCTGGCTGCAGAACCGCAGGCTCGGCGTCCCGGCTCTTGCGCTGGCCGGGTTCATCGGCTTCACGCGGATGTATCTGTATGTGCATTTCCCCACCGATATTCTGGGCGGCGTGGCACTGGGCCTTGTATTGGGGGCCTGCGGCTCCCTGCTGGCAGATAAGATCAGCAACAAATGGGCGAAACGCAGTGAAGTAAAACGAACCGTATAAACCAATTTCGTCTCGCACTCGTTCTCGCTTTGCTTTTTACATTCAGATGAAGTATATCGCTTCGATCCTATTCGTGAAAAAGAGCCTCGGAAAAATACGCAGATTTTTCCGAGGCTCAACGAATTATAATAGAATTTCCGCTAAAACAGCCAAAGCGCACGCGGCGGCTATTCCCAATCGTTCTCTTGCATTCAGGCAAAAACAAAAGCAGCCAGCACCGTGGAAAGGAGGATAAAGCGGTGCTGGCTGCGGTATGAGAACTCCCGAACTTTGCGGCGGATCAGGAGGGATTTGGTAGTCTGTCCGCCGTCGTTGGCGATTGCCTGGCATAGGCGGGGGACAGTGTTTTAATAAGTACCTGCTGGGCTGTGCCAGATGCACCAGCCCCCGCAGGTGAAAGCCCTTGTCGGCTTTGGGGAGATGTCTTTGCATCTCCCTGACTGCACCCTTATACTACCAGACAATCGTGGCATTTCTTTGTGGAGTTTTTGAACAATTTGCAAATAGATTTTCAGGTGTTTTCAAAGGAGGCCCCGCGCATAAGCGTTGGGGCGGGACTGGAGTCCCGGGCTGTTCGCGGAGAAAGCTTCCTACTGGCCTGCATTCCTGCTTTTACTGCGCCCCGAAAAATTCCTTGGCGATGTCCGCGCTGCGCTTGGCATCCTTGGCGTACCAGTCCGCGCCGATCTTCTCGGCATATTCCGGCGTGAGCACCGCACCGCCCACCATGATCTTGCAGTCCAAGCCCGCTTCGTGCAGGGCGGCAATGGTTTCCTCCATGCTCTTGAGGGTAGTGGTCATCAGGGCGGAAAGGCCCACCAGATGCACATTCTTTTCCCGCACAGTGTTCACCACCGTCTCCACCGGCACATCACGGCCCAGGTCGATCACCTCAAAGCCGTAGTTCTCCAGAATGACCTTGACGATGTTCTTGCCGATGTCGTGCACGTCGCCCTTGACGGTGGCCAGCACGATGCGGCCCTTGCTGGCGCTGCCCTCGCCCTTCTGGGCAATGACGTTCTTGATCTCCTCAAAAGCGCTCTGGGCAGCACTTGCGGCCTGCAGCAGCTGCGGCAGGAACAGCGTGCCCTTCTCGTACTTGGCGCCCACGATGTCCAGCGCCGGGATCAGCGCTTCGTCCACCACTTCCAGCGGCTGCTTTTCGGCCAGCAGTGCCTTGGTCTGGGCGGCGGCATCGCCCTTCAGGCCCTTTTCCACCGCCTTCATCAGTGGAGCGTAAGGGCCGGTAAGCTCTGCGCTCTCACCGGATGCGGATGCCGAAGCCGCAGGCACCGTCTGCGCGGCCTGCTTGAGGGCCGCCGAGGCGGGCACGCGGTCAGCATACCGCTCAATGTATTTGGTGCTCTGCGGGTCGCGGTTGGTCAGCACATTGTAAGCGTACACTGCCGCCATCATCTCCTCGCTGGAAGGGTTCATGATGGCAAGGTCCAGCCCGGCATACATCGCCATGGTGAGGAAGGTGGTGTTCAGGTACGGGCGGCAGGGCAGGCCAAAGCTGATGTTGGACACGCCCAGAATGGTGCGCACGCCCAGCTCTTTTTTGCAGGCTTCCAGTGCCTGCACGGTGGCCAGAACGTCCTTCTGCTGGGCGCTGGCGGTCAGGGTCAGACAGTCGATGTAGATGTCCTCCCGCGGGATGCCGACGGCAAGGGCCGCTTCGGTGATGCGGCGGGCAATGACCACCCGGTCCTCGGCGGCAGGCAGGATGCCCCGCTCATCGATGGCAAGGCCCACGATGGCCGCACCGTACTTTTTGCACAGGGGCAGAATCGCGTCCAGCTTTTCCTGCTCGCCGTTGGTGGAGTTGACGATGGGCTTGCCGTTGTACACGCGCAGACCGTTTTCCAGTGCCTCCACATTGGAGGAATCCAGCTGCAGCGGCAGGCTGGTGACGCTCTGCAGGGCCTTGACCACCTTGGGCATCAGGGCAGGCTCGTCCACGCCGGGTGCGCCCACGTTCACGTCCAGCACCTGAGCACCGGCTTCCACCTGACTGACCGCCTGCTCCAGAACGTAGTTCATATCCTCTTCCCGCAGTGCCTGCTGGAAGCGCTTTTTGCCCGTGGGGTTGATGCGCTCACCCACCACCGTGATGCCGTCCACGTTGACGAAATCCACCGGCGTGCAGAGCACCGAAGGCATTTTGTGGGCCGAACGGCCGGGTACGCAGCCTGCAAAAACGCTGTTCAGCAGCTTGATGAACTCCGGCGTGGTGCCGCAGCAGCCGCCCGCCGCGAAAAGATGCAGATCCCGGTAGGGCTTCATTTCCATGGCGAAGAGCTGCGGGGTGATATCGTAGCCGCTGCCGTCGGCCCGGGGCAGGCCCGCATTGGGCTTGACGAACACCGGAAAGTCGCCGGGCACAGCCTCTGCCAGACGCTTTGCCATGGGGAAGATCTCCTTGGGGCCCAGTGAGCAGTTGATGCCCACCGCGTTGGCACCCAGGCCACGGGCGGTCACGCCGAAGCTTTCCACCGTGCAGCCGGTAAAGGTGCGCCCGCCGGCTTCAAAGCTCATGCTGGCTAAGATAGGCAGGCCGCTGTTTTCCTTTGCGGCCAGCAGAGCGGCTTTCAGCTCGTACAGATCGGTAAAGGTCTCAAAGAAAATGAGGTCGGCCCCGGCGGCAGCGCCTGCCCGGACGATGCGCGCATACTCGCTCACCGCATCCTCAAAGGCCAGCGTTCCGCTGGGTTCCAGCAGTTCTCCCAGCGGGCCGACATCCAGCGCAGTCAGGGCACCGTAGGGCGCACAGGCGCGCTTGCAGTTGGCGATGCCCGCCGCAATGATCTCTTCCAGACTGTAGGCGCTGCCCGCCAGCTTGTGGGCCGATGCGCCAAAGGTATTGGCGTTGACGATGCGGCTGCCCGCAGCGGCATACTTGGCATGGATGCTCTCGATCAGCTCCGGGTTGGTGATGTTCAGCTCCTCCGGCTTTGCGCCCAGCTTCAGGCCCGAAGCCTGCAGCATGGTGCCCATGCCGCCGTCCAGCAGGATGGTATTGCTCTGCTTGAAAAGTTCACTCGCTTGCACAGGTCTTTCCCCTCTTTCTATACTCACACCGGGTGCGCAGCACACAGTGGCCGCACCCGGCCAGTTTTCCCTTTACCGGGTGGCCGCTGACCCCCAGAATGGCCGTCACGCTCTTGCGCGGGGTCATCAGGTTGGTATCGGTCACACACAGGCCCGCCCGGCGCACCGTATCCAGCGCGTTTGCCACCAGCGGCTGTACTGCAATATCCCAGTCACCGTAGCCGGGCGAAAACCGCCCGGTCAAATACTTTCCCTCTTTTGCGGCCCACTGGCGCAGCTCTGCTTCGGCTGCGTCTGCGGCCTGCTCGGCCAGCGCGCTGCCCAGTGCATCGGACGCTACGCCCGCCGCGATATCTCCCACACCGGCACGGCGGATCTGTGCATCCACGCCGGGGCCAAGGGTCACGGCCAGCAGCACCGCCTGCGGGCAGTTTTCCAGATGCTTCATCACATCCCCACCCCGCAGGATGCCTGCTTCGGCAAGGGCAGCCGTGTCCGCTTCCAGCCAGACCGCCCGGGGCGTTGCCGCCGCCAGCAGCGGCATGGCGCATGTTTCCAACAGGGTCATGGTACGGTCGTCCGGTTCCCCTCTGGCCCCGAAATACCGCGCTGCCTGTGCTGTATCGATCGCCGCCGGTTTTGCCAGCACCAGCGGCTGCGGTGCACCGATCATCCGCCGCACCTCCTTGCTTTTTTGAAATAAAGTGGTCTTAAGTATACCGCACCTGTGGGATTTTATCAATCCCGCAGAGCGGCGGATAAAAGAAAACTCCCTCAGTCACAGCTCACGCCGTGCCAGCTCCCTCAAGGAGGGAGCCTCTGTCGAAAAGGTAAGCTTTTCGGTTTTGCCAAAGGCCCCATCCCAGAGGGGGCTGTCTGTGAAGCAGACTGGGGGAGTTCGTTCTTTATTTGATGCAGCTGGAACAGGGCGTATAGCCTGCTTCCACGGCTTCCTGATAGCTGGAGAAGAGGATTTGGTTCTTCTCTGCCGGCAGGTTCGGGCAGGTAGGCAGATGGAATTTTTTGCTGTTCACATTGCCGATGTACGCCTGCTGGGCCGTGCTGGATGCCGCCGGGTCTGTGGGATTCAGCGCGGAATCTGCCGCAAAGTGCTCGGTGCCCACGGTGTAGTTCTGGCCGTCACTGCCAATGGTGATGGTGCCCTGCAGGTCGGTGCGGTACACATCCACCCCGGCGTCCCGCAGGATGCTCAGGGTCTCCTCGTGGGGGTGGCCGTACTTGTTGTTCACACCGCAGGAGATGACTCCCATTTCCGGCAGCACCGCATTCAGGAAGAGGTAGCTGGTGGAGGTGCTGGAACCGTGGTGGCCCACCTGCAGCACATCGGCCCTGAGGTTCGCGCCGCTGTTCACAAGGTCGGTCTCCGCAGTCTTTTCCATGTCGCCGGTCAGCAGGAAACTGGTGGAGCCGTAGTCGATGCGCAGCACAATGGAGGTATCGTTGGTGTCGCTGTACTGTGCCACCGGGCCAAGCATGGTCACGGTAGCGCCGCCCAGCGGCCACATCGTGCCCACGGCGGGCACCTCTACCTGCAGGCCCTGCTGTTGGGTGTATTTAACAAAATCCTGAAAGCACTTGGTGGAGGCATCGGTCACCGGGCTGTACACATGGTACGCCGGGAAGTAGGCCAGTGCGGCAGCCAAGCCGCCTACATGATCCTCGTGTGCGTGGGAGCAGAACACATATTCCAGCTGTTCCACCCCCTGACTCTGCAGGTAAGAGACGATGAGACTGCCGTCGTCCACATTGCCGCCGTCGTAGAGCATGAACTGTCCGTCACATTCCACCAGCACGCTCAGCGCCTGACCCACATCGATGAAATGCACCTCCAAGGGTGCGTCCACCGTATCCACAGCCGCCGCAGCAGAAGCGGATGGGTTCGGCACTACATCGGCGCTTCCGCCCGGGACGGACGGCAGCCCGCTGCAGCCCGCAAGGCTCAGCACCAGTGCGGCGGCAGCGGCCAGCGCAGCAAGGCGCTGCCACAGGCCTTTCTTAGGCGCGTTTACTTTTTCTTCTTTCCAGTTTTCCACGTTGTGTTCTCTTTCTGTTGATCGTTTTTTGGCTTGCGCGCGGGTGCCGAATGGGGCGCAAAGCGTGCGCCGGGGCTGGGCGCACGGCCTGTCGGTGCAGCGGCACGGCTCTGGCCGTGGGCAGGCTTGCCGTTATGGCCCTTCTGGTTCGGGCGCACCGTATAGGTGCCGTCATTGTGGATCGTCACATCGGCGACTTCGGCCCGGCGGGCAGAGCGCTGCACGGCGCGGCGGCCTACGGCGGGCACCAGCAGGGGGATTAGGTCCTCCCGGTGGGTCATCTTCAGCGCCTTGACTACCTTCTCGGCGTTGCGAGGCTCGTAGTATTGCAGCAGCGCCCGCTGCAGCGCCTTGCCCTCGGGGGTCTTTTCCACAAACACCGGCTTCAGGGTGTAGGGGTCAAGGCCGGTGTAGAACATGCAGGTGCTCACAGTGCCGGGGGTGGGGTAAAAATCCTGCACCTGTTCCGGGCGCATGTGGTTTTTGTAAAGATATTCTGCCAGATAGACCGCATCCTTGAGGGTGCTGCCCGGGTGACTGGACATCAGATAGGGCACCAGATACTGCTTTTTGCCGGCCTTTTTGCTCAGCTCATAGAATTTATCCTTGAACTTGTTGAAGGTCTCGATGGGCGGCTTGCCCATGTAGGCCAGCGTGTTGGGAGCACAGTGCTCCGGAGCCACCTTCAGCTGGCCGGACACATGGTACTCTACCAGTTCCTTGAAGAAGGTGTCGTCCGGGTCGGCCATCAGGTAGTCGAACCGGATACCGCTGCGGATGAACACCTTTTTCACGCCCGGCAGCTCCCGCACCCGGCGCAGGATCTTCAGGTAGTCGCTGTGGTCCACGATCATGTGGGAGCAGGTGGTGGGGGCAAGACAGTGCTTGCCGCCGGTGCACATGCCCCGCAGCATCTGCTCCCGGCAGGAGGGAAAGCGGAAGTTTGCGGTGGGGCCGCCCACATCGTGGATGTAGCCCTTGAAATCCGGCTCGTGGGTCATGCGCTCGGCTTCTGCCACGATGCTGTCCGCGCTGCGGCTGGTGACACGCCGCCCCTGATGCAGCTGGATGGCGCAGAAGTTGCAGCCGCCAAAGCAGCCGCGGTTCTGGATGATGGAGAACTGCACCTCACGGATGGCGGGCACGCCGCCCATGCTCTCGTAGATGGGGTGGTAACGGCGGGTGTAGGGCAGGGCGTAGACCTTATCCAGCTCCCCGCGCACCAGCGGCTTTGCGGGGATGTTCTGCACCAGATACTTTTCGCTCTGCTTCTGCACGATGATCTGGCCGCTGACTACATCCTGATTGTCCATCTGGATGCGGCAGGCCTTGGCATACGCCGTCTTATCCGACGCCACCTTTTTAAAGCCTGCGCACTCCACGTAGCGCTCGGGCAGATGGTCGAAGTCGGTCATGTAACAGGTGCCGTCCACGTCCGTGATGCTCTCCACCGGTTCCCCGGCGGCAAGGCGGCGGGCGATCTCCACGGTCTGGTGCTCGCCCATGCCAAAGCTGATGATGTCCGCGCCGGAATCCTCGGCGATGCTGGGCAGCACGGTGTCCAGCCAGTAGTCATAGTGGGCAAAGCGGCGCAGGGACGCCTCCAGACCGCCCAGAATCACCGGCAGGTCGGGATAGGCCTGCTTGGCAAGGCGGGTGTACACGGTGGCGCTGCGGTCCGGGCGTGCGCCGCCCTTGCCGCCGGGGGAGTATTCGTCCTCGGCGCGGGGGATCTTTGCCACGGAATAGTGGCTGACCATGCTGTCCACGTTGCCGCCGCCGATGAAGAAGCCGTACTTCGGCTTGCCGAACCGCTTGAAGTCCTCGCAGTCGGTGTAACGTGGCTGGGCCAGCACGCCGATCTTATAGCCCTCGGCTTCCAGCAGACGGCTGATGATGGCAGTGCCAAAGCTGGGGTGGTCCACATAGGCGTCGCCGCCCACCACCACAAAGTCCAGCTGCTCCCACCCGCGGGCCTCCATATCGGCCCGGCTGATGGGAAGAAATTCGGTGTAGATCTTTGGGGAAGAGTTGTCCATAATGCTCCTTTTATTGTTAAACCCTCTCAGGCAACGCCTTGCGGCGTTGCCTGATTCCCCCTTTTGTCACTGCGCGACATCTTCCCCCGGAGCGGGGGAAGTCTTTCCTCGAAGGGGGAGCTTTTTGCATCTTTTCATCCAGTTTTTCTTTGAAGGCAGACGATATCTTACCCACTCATAAAGCTCGCCCTTCGGGAGAACTGGCGCGTCAGCGCCTGAGAGGGTCATTCCTCCGGTTGGTTCATCTGCATTTCCAGCCACTGCTGGCGGCTGATAAGCACAGCGCGGGGCTTGGCGCCCTCGTAGGGTCCGATGATGCCTTTTTGTTCCATCTCGTCCATGATACGGGCCGCGCGGGCGTAGCCCAGCTTGCAGCGGCGCTGCAGAAGGCTGGTGGAGGCCTGACCGGCATCGATGACCACCTCCACGGCCTGCTTGAACATCGGGTCGGTATCGGGATCCTCGTCGGAGTCCGCGCCGCCGCTGCCTTTCTTGCCGTCCTGAATGGCGTGCTTTTCCATGGCTTCGATCATGGCTTCGTCATACTGCACGGTGCCGCTCTGCTTGATGAAGTCCAGCACACGGCTGATCTCCTCATCCCGCACGAAAGTGCCCTGAATACGGGTAGGCTTGGGCGCACCCACGGGCATGAACAGCATATCACCCATGCCCAGCAGCTTTTCGGCACCGGAGCCGTCCAGAATAGTGCGGCTGTCCACCTGACTGGACACTGCAAATGCGATGCGGCTGGGGATGTTGGCCTTGATCAGGCCGGTGATCACGTCCACGCTGGGGCGCTGGGTGGCTACGATCAGGTGCATACCGGCGGCGCGGGCCTTCTGGGCGATGCGGCAGATGGAGTCCTCCACATCCTTGCCCACCACCATCATCAGATCGGCCAGCTCGTCGATGATAATGGCGATGTAGGGCATCTTTTCCAGATCAGGCCGTTCTGCGGCCAGCTTGTTGAAAGACTTGATGTCGCGCACATTGTTCTCTGCAAACAGATGATAGCGGCGCTCCATCTCCTGCACCGCGCTGCCAAGGGCACCTGCGGCCTTTTTCGGCTCGGTGACCACCGGCATCAGCAGGTGGGGAATGCCGTTGTACTCGGCCAGCTCCACCACCTTGGGGTCGATCAGCAGCAGCTTCACGTCCTCCGGGCTGGAGCGGAACAGTAGGCTCATGATGATGCTGTTCACGCACACGGATTTACCGCTGCCGGTGCTGCCTGCAATGAGCAGATGGGGCATCTTGCACAGGTCTGCCACCTGTGCCACACCGGCAATGTCCTTACCAAGCGCAATGCCCAGAGGTGAGGTCATGCGCAAAAAGCTCTGACTCTCGAACACGCTGCGGATATACACCGGGGTCTTTTTGTGGTTGGGCACCTCAATGCCCACGGCAGGCTTGCCGGGGATGGGCGCTTCCATGCGCACGTCCGCCACCGCAAGGTTCAGGGCGATATCGTCTGCCAGCGAGGTGATGCGGCTGATCTTGACACCCGCCATGGGCTGCACCTCGTACCGGGTGACGGAGGGGCCCCGGGAGATATCCAGCACACGGGTGCGCACGCCAAAGCTTTCCAGCGTATCCACCAGCTTCTGGGCGTTGGCTTTCAGCTCTTCCTGCGCGCCGGGGTCGGTCTCGTCCTGCGATTTTTCAAACAGCTCAATGGGCGGATACTGGTACTGATAAGTATCCACCGGTTCGGTCTCGTCCACAGGGGCCGCTGCCGCGGCCTGCTCGGAAGCGGCAGGCTTTTCCATTGCCGCTGCCACCAGCGTGCTGATATCCTTTTCCTCCACCGGTTCGCTGGTAATGCTGATCCAGCCGTCCTCGTCGGGTGTGCCGCGCATGGCAACGGCGTTTTCGGCGCTCACCCGGGCGGGTGCCGCCGGGACTGCGGGCTGGATGGGCACGGCGGGCATCTCCGGCGTGACTGCCGCTGCCGGGCTTTCCGGCTGGGCCGTCGGCATTGCCGGGGTCATGACCGGAGTATCAAAGCTTTCCGCTGCCGCAGGCTGCACCGGCTGTGCAGCCTTTGCAAAGAAATCGGATGCATCGGTCTCCACCGCGTCCTGTACGATGGGCTGCGGGGCAGGTCTGGGGGCCGGGCGCAGCGGGTTCTGCCCAAAGGTGCCGCCCGGGCCCACGATGAGCGGCTCGATGGGTTCGCTGCCGCCCTCCTTCACCTCAGTGTGGTCGGGGCCAAGGTCTACGTCAAAGGAAGCCCGGGGCCGGGATACCCGCACCTGCACCGGCGTGATGGCCGGGGCGGCAGGCTCCGGTTGGGCAAGCGGCTGGCCGGAAGTATCTGCGGGCGGCTCCGGCTGCGGGGCGGCCTCCGGCTCCTCCGCCTCCATCTCTTCGGTCACCTTGTGGCCCCAGTGGCGGATGCCGTTCAGCCAGTCCGGCATACCGATGCGGAAAGCCGGAGTTTCCATCTCCTCTTCGGCATCTTCCTCATCCCGGTATTCATCTTCTGCTTCGTCGTAGTCTTCCTCGGCCTCGGCTTCTGCCGCGCGGGCAGCGGCACGTTCAGCGCGGCGGGCTGCGCTCTGCTGCGCCATGGCCGCACCCTTTGCGTGCACGCCGCCAAACGCAGCGCACAGCCATTGCCACACCTCTGCCGGGGTCAGATCAAAAATGTACAGGCTGACACACAGTGCCAGCACGATCATGATAAGGGTTGCCGCAGGCCGTCCGCACAGCAGCAGCAGGCTGCCGCCCAGCAGTGCGCCCAGCGCACCGCCGCCGATCCATGCATTCACGCCGTTTGCATAGCAGGCAGCTGTCATCTGGAATGCCGACATGCCCTGCGGCTGGATATCGGAAAAAACAATCACCGTGCCGCAGGCAAACACCAGCCCCAGAACCAGCTTGAAGATCTTGGGCAGAAGGTCTTCGCCCCGGGTATACTGCACAGCAAGGCAGCACACTGCCGCGCCCAGCACAAAGCTGCCACAGCCAAAAAGTCCGAACAGCACATCGTGCAGGGCCTTCCATGCCGAATCTCCCTCCACAAAGGCCAGCACCACCAGCAAAAGGCCTGCAAACAGGGTGCCAAGCCCTGCCGGGAGCCGCTGTTCTGCGCGTTTTTTGCGCGATGCTGCGCGCCGTGTTGTCGTTTTACGTTTTTTTGTTGCCATGTTTCTTTGTTCCCCGCGTTTGTAGTAGACACACTATTTGATTTTATTATTGTACCACGCAGGGAAGAAAATGGCAAACCTATTGTTGTACAAAATCGGCCTTCATTTGCGTTCAATCTCTTTATACAGCCACGCCAGCGCATCCGAAAGTCCGCCCAGCTCGTCAATGAGCTTTTCCTTCACGGCCCGGCGTCCATCCAGCACGGTGCCCATGTCCATCACCAGCTCGCCGGTGTGGAGCATCAGGTCGGTGTAGCGTTTTTCGGTCATGCCGCTGTGGGCCGCTACGAAGCCGGTGATGCGCTGCTGCATCTGCTCAAAGCTGCGCATGGTCTGCGGCACCCCCAGAATGACGCCGGAATGCCGCACCGGGTGCACGGTCATGGTGGCTGTGGGCACGATGAAGCTGCGCCGGGCGCTGACGGCAAGCGGGATGCCGATGGAGTGCCCGCCGCCCAGCACAAGCGTTGCACTGGGCTTGGATACGCTGGCGATCAGCTCCGCCAGCGCAAGGCCCGCTTCCACATCCCCGCCTACCGTGTTCAGCAGCACCAGCAGGCCCTCGATGCGGGGGTCTTCCTGCGCGGCCACCAGCTGCGGGATGACATGCTCATACTTCGTGGTCTTCTGGCCCTGCGGCGCTTCCGAATGGCCTTCGATCTGGCCGATGACGGTCAGGCAGTGGATGACATGCTCCCCGCGGGCCAGCGTGACCGTGCCCAGATCCTCGATCTCTTCCTTTTCCAGCCGACGCGCGTCGGTCTGCTGCGTTTCATCATTCATGTGCTTTCCTCCTGCGTTTTTTGTCAGCATTCCCCAGCCTGTGCCGGGCTATGCAGACCCGCTGCAGCAAAAAAGCGGTAACATTTCATAAAAATTTTTTGAGAATGATTTGACATTCTCCATCGGTGCAGTATACTTTAAATAATTGACTGTAATATCTGCAATATGAACCCGTAAACGGATCGGGGTTTCTTTGTGCCGCATCTGTAAAGCAGGCAGCTGCGGCAAGTACTGCGATAGAGCGAAAGGAGAAAGTATTCTATGAACACTCCTGCAAGGGCTTCGCTTCCCGTTATCAAGCGTCTTCCCAAATATTACCGCTATCTGTGCTCTCTGCAGGCGGACGGCATCAACAGCATTTCTTCCCGCGAGCTGGCTGCTCAGATGGGCACCACCGCTTCGCAGGTACGGCAGGACTTCAACTGCATCGGCGATGTGAATGGCCGGCAGGGCATTGGCTACTCGGTGGAAAACCTGCTCTCCATTCTGGAAGGCCTGCTGTTCGGCAACGGTGACCGCCTGCCCACCATCCTGATCGGCTGCGGCCGTCTGGGCAAGGCAGTGAGCCGCTTTATCACCACCGATACCAACGGCTACCGCCTGATCGCCGCCTTTGATGTGGCACAGAGCGAGGTGGGCAAGGAGATCAGCGGCATCCAGATCCGCCATATCGACGAGCTGGAGTCTTTCTGTGCCGAGCATCACCCCAAGGTCGCAGTGCTCTGTGTGCCCCGCGACGGTGCGGAACAGGTCAGCGGCCGTCTGGTGGATCTGGGCATCGAGGGCTTCTGGAACTTCTCCCACTATGACCTCTCTGTGCCGTATCCCGATGTGGTGGTGGAGAACGTCCATCTGGGCGACAGCCTGATGAGCCTTGGCTACCGCCTGCGCAATCAGGACTGAACGTACCTATTATAAGTAATAAGAGAACCCTCTCAGTTAAAGCCTGAGATGCCGCTGAACCCTCTCAGTCTCGCATACGCTCGACAGCTCCCCCGAAAGGGGAGCTTTGTGAGTGGGGACGGGAAAGTTTCTGCTTCTCCGGCGCAGGGACAGCCTGCCCGGAAGATACAGAAAAGCTCCCCCATCGGGGGAGCTGGCAAAGCCGTCAGGCTTTGGCTGAGAGGGTTCGTTCTGTAAGGAGAGTTTTTCAAATGGCAAAACTGTATTTCCGTTACGGCGCGATGAACAGCGGCAAGAGCACCGCCCTGATGCAGGTAGCCCACAACTACGAAGAACAGGGGATGCGGGTGCTGATCCTCAAGCCACAGGTGGACACCAAGGGCGGCGGTGAGCTGGTGAGCCGTCTGGGCGTGCGCCGCAAGGCTGATCTGCTGATCCCGCCGGAGACGGACGTGTTCGAGGCCGTGCGCACGGCCAACGCTGACGGTGCGCCGCTGGCCTGCGTGCTGTGCGACGAGAGCCAGTTTTTCACTGCGCAGCAGGCAGAACAGCTGTTCATGGTAACGGTGGATTTGAACATTCCGGTGATCTGCTACGGCCTGCGGGCAGATTTTTCGCTTAAGGGCTTTCCCGGCTCTACCCGCCTGCTGGAGCTGGCCCACACCATCGAGGAGATGAAGACCATCTGCACCTGCGGCCGCAAGGCCATCTGCAACTGCCGCAGGGTGAACGGCAGATTCGTCTTTGAGGGCGAGCAGGTGGCCATCGATCTGGAAAACGATGTGCAGTACGTGAGCATGTGCCCCCAGTGCTATTTCAAGGCAAAGCGCGCGTTCTACGCCGAAAAAGCTGCTTCGCGGGTTGAATAAACTTGTATACAAGGCTGCTGTGTTCAACGACACGGCAGCCTTTCTTTTTTATTCCCGGCCCACAGGCGCAGTCCACACAACAGCGCAAAATATGTCGCTGTCGGTGCTTCTTCACCCCCCCAAAGGGCGAAAAAGCACCGATTTCCATGCCCGAAGACCGGTGCCGGATGCCCGCCGCAAACAATTGATATATCAGAGTGCACATTTTTTGCGCTATTGATATATCAGTTCAAAGACTCCCATCCGGGCTTTTTAAGCTGTTGTTCGTCCACAATGTATGCAACGTTTCCACGTTCTGAAACGGAATGTTTACAAAATTATTGCAAAATTCGACGTTCCTCCTATGATGCATCCCAGTTTTCTATGCAAAATAGCGAAGTATACATGTTGCACAGTTTTTCGAGCCAAGTTTATTCATTTCAGCGAAGGCGTCAATTCTTGCGCGAAAACAAGAGCAATATTTGTACGTTTTTTGTTTAGATATCTGCAATTTGCGTCTTTCTTTTTGGTTGTTGTTTTGTTATCATAATTGTATACAACGGGGTATGTGCAGAACCCCCGTTCGAGATGATGTTTTCTGTATTTAGGAGGAGAACAAAAATGAGCAAGGCAATTTCTCGTCGTGATTTTATGAAGGTCACCGGCGCTGTGGGCGCTGCCGGCCTTCTGGCTGCCTGCGGCGGCAACTCTGCTGCATCCAGCTCTGCTGCTTCCACCGCTTCTTCCGCTCCCGCTGCTTCTGCAGACGAGAGCCTGGCACTGTCTGACGGCCCTGTTTCCATGACCATCAGCTGGTGGGGCGGCGACAGCCGTCACGAGGCTTACCAGAACGCCATCAAGGAGTTCCAGGCTGAGCACACCAACATCACCATCGAGCCCACCTTCGCCGCATGGTCCGGCTGGGAAGAGAAGATGGCAGCTGCCTTCATCGCTGGCAACGCACAGGATGTGTGCCAGGTGAACTGGAACTGGCTGTACAACTACTCTGCTGACGGCAGCAAGTTCGTGGATCTGAACACTGTTTCCAAGTTCCTGGATCTGACCCAGTGGGATGACGCTGCCATGGACGCCTGCTACGTTGCAAACAGCCAGCAGTGCGTGCCCGTTTCCATGACCGGCCGTATCTTCTTCTGGAACATGACCACCTTCAACAAGGCTGGCATCACCGAAGTTCCCAAGTCTCTGGATGATCTGATGGCTGCCGGCAAGGCATTCAAGGAGAAGCTGGGCGACGATTACTACCCCATGCATCTGGGCGCATACGACCGTATGATACTGATGGTCTTCTACCTCGAGTCCAAGTACGGCAAGGACTGGGCTGACCCCGTCACCTCTACCCTGAACTACACCGAGGACGAGATCGCTGAGGGCATCGACTTCATCAAGAGCCTGGTGGATGGCCACGTCATGATGAACCTGAAGACCTACTACTCCGCAAACTCTGATACCGCTACCCACCAGTCCAACGAGTGGATCACCGGTAAGATCGCAGGCATCTTCGAGTGGGATTCCGCTGCTTCCAAGTACTCCTCCGCTCTGGATGATGCCAACAAGGACGGCTTCACCGTTGGCGAAGAGATCAAGTTCGGCGACAACAACGGCGGCTTCTCCAAGGTCTCCATGGGTCTGGCCATCACCAAGACCAGCAAGTGCGTTGCCGAGGCTGCTACCCTGATCAACTTCCTGCTGAACGAGGAGAAGGGCGCTTCCATCATGGGTTCCGAGTGCGGCATCCCCGCTTCCAAGGCTGGTCTGGCTGCTGCTCAGGCTGCCGGCGCTGTCAAGGATCTGGTTGCTGAGGCAAACGCCAAGGTCATGGCCTTCACCACCAACAAGCTGGATCCCCTGTTCGAGAACAACGACCTGAAGGCTTCCGGCACCGGCATCTATCAGGAAGTGTTCGATACCGTTGACTACGACGGCGTTGCCGGCGCAGACGTTGTTGACACCCTGCTGGACGGCATGGAGTCTGTTGGCTACACCATCGGCTAAGTTCCATTTTTGAGTGCCGCCGTGTGCGGTCACGCACAGAAAAGGGCACCCTTTGACTGAACCTGAGGGGCACCTGCCGCCCGACCGGCAGATGCCCCTTTTTTGTCAGAGATATATTACAAAATCTTGACAAAGCTGTATCCAGTCTGTTACCCCTTCGTCCGTCTCATGCTCCGAAATTCCTTAAAAAGGAGGATTTCCCAGATGAAAGAAAGCAATGCTCCCGCCATCGGGCGCACCCCGTTCCAGAAATGGCTGGACAAATATCAGGGTCTGTTTTATCTGATCCCCTGGATCATCGGCTTCGTCGTCTTTAAGGCAGTTCCCTTCGGTCAGTCGCTGTACTACAGCTTCACCGATATGAACTTCTTCAAGAGCGGCACCCAGTTCGTTGGTCTGGCCAACTACATCACGGCCTTTACCACCACCAAGATCACCAAGGCACTGCTCATCACCTTCAAGTACGCTTTCATCACCGTGCCTCTGAAGCTGGTCTTTGCGCTGTTCATCGCATACATCCTGAACTTCAAGATCGCATGCGTCAACCTGTTCCGTACTGTGTACTACATCCCCTCCATTCTGGGCGGCTCTGTTGCGATCGCCGTTCTGTGGAAGGCTGTATTCAGTGTGGACGGCCTGCTCAACACCGTTCTGCGCGCTGTCACCTTTGGTCTGGTGCAGGGCCCCGAGTGGCTGTCTGACCCCAGCTACGCGCTGTGGATCATCTGCTTCCTGCGTATCTGGCAGTTCGGTTCTGCCATGGTGCTGTTCCTGGCCGCTCTGAAGGGCGTGCCTGCAGACCTGTACGAAGCCGCTACCATTGATGGTGCCGGCAAGTGGCGTCAGTTCTTCTCCATCACTGTTCCGATGATCACCCCCATCATCTTCTACAACCTGGTCACTCAGATTTGCCAGGCTTTCCAGGAGTTCAATGGCCCGTACATCATCACCAATGGCGGCCCCCGTGGTTCCACCACGCTGATCTCTCTGCTGGTCTACAACTACGCATTCAAGTCTTATGACATGGGTATGGCATCCGCTCTGGCATGGATCATGTTCATCATCGTCTGCATCCTGACGATCATTGCATTCACCAGCCAGAAGAAGTGGGTCTACTACTCTGACGAAAGGTAAGGTGACCAGTATGGGAATGAAAGCATCGAACAAAATCGCGACCTTCTTCAAGTATTTCGTCCTGATCCTGGTCGGCGTCATCATGATCTATCCCCTGCTGTGGATGATCAGCGCTACCTTTAAGGACAACAGCGAGATCTTTGCAGGCATCAGCCTGTGGATCAAGCACCCCACTCTGGATGGCTACCGCGGCGCACTGAACAACTTTGGCGGTTCCATCAACATCCTGCAGGCCATGCTGAACACCTACAGCTACGTCATCCCCAAGGTGATCTGCACGGTGGTCTCCGCCTGTGTGGCTGCCTACGGCTTTGGCCGCTTCGATTTCCCCGGCCGTAAGCTGATGTTCAACATCATGCTGGCCACCCTGTTCCTGCCGCAGGTCGTTCTGAATGTGCCGCAGTACCTGCTGTACAACAAGTTCGGCTGGCTGGACAGCCCCTTCTATCTGGCTATCTGGGTGCACTGCGCATTTGCGACCGAGACCTACTTCGTCTACCAGCTGGTGCAGTTCATGCGCAATGTCCCCCGTGATCTGGACGAAGCCGCTGCCATCGACGGCTGCTCTTCCTTCCAGACCCTGTACAAGGTCATCGTGCCCATGCTTGGCCCCGCTCTGGTGTCCTGCGCACTGTTCCAGTTCATGTGGAGCTGCAACGACTTCATGGGTCCGCTGCTTTACGTCAGCACTCCCGGTAAGTACCCGATGTCCCTGTTCGTCAAGCTGTCCATGGACGGTGATACCGGTTTCGCATGGAACAAGATCCTTGCTCTGTCCCTCATCTCCATCCTGCCGCAGCTGATCGTCTTCTTCTGTGCACAGGACCAGTTCGTTGAAGGTATCTCTGCCGGTGCCGTCAAGGGCTAAGCCCTTTCCCCGCACAGCATAAGATCATCTGATACAAACAAACACCCCCTGTGCCGTTCCCGTAGATGGCGCAGGGGGTGTTTCTTATTTCTTATGTCCTTTGCGGTACTGCAGTGGGCCAGTACCCATCACCTCGCGGAACACCCGGCGGAAATGGGCGGCGCTGGCAAAGCCGGTCTGCTCGGCTACCGCACTGATGGAAAGCTCGGTCGTTTCCAGCAGCTTCTGGGCCGCTTCGATGCGGCGGTTGTTGATGTAATCCACGATGGACTGGCCCGTTACCCGCCGGAACAAACGGCTCAGGTAGTAGGGCGAAAGATAAAACTGCGCCGCCACCTCGGTGAGGGAAAACTTCTGCCGGTAATTGGCCGCAAGGTAGGCGCAGATCTGCTCCACCGTTTCGTTGTGGGGACGCGCCACGGCGCTGCTCTCGGCAATGCACTCCTGCTCCACATAGTGCAGGATCAGCAGCAGGTACAGCGGGCCGGGGTAATCCTGCTCGGTGCTGGCGCTGGCCATCATTTCCAGCAGGGTACGGATGCGGCTCTGCCACTGCACCGGTGCATACAGCACTGTGCGCTCCCCGGGCGCAAACAGGCGGCCGAAATCCCGCCCGGCTGTGTTTTTCAAATCATGCAGCATCCCCAGCGGAAAGTGGCACCCCACGATCTGCGGCACGGCGCTGCCGGTCTGTGCAAAGCGGCAGCCGCCGGGGCCAAGCAGCACGGCGCTGCCGGGGTTTACCAGCACATTCCCGCCCTCGTATTCCAGCGTGACGCTGCCCTCCGACACCAGCAGCAGATAGCAGGTGTCCTCATCCGGCGGCAGCTCGTAGCGGCCAATATTCAGCCGCAGGGTGGCAGCGGCCACCTTGCCGGTGATCTTTTCACGTTCTGATCTCATAATACACTTCTCATCATCTTCCGAGGGAAAACCCTCTCCGTCATCGCTGCGCGATGCCACCTCTCCCAAAGGGCGAGGTTTTATGCATTTGACCGTTCCGCTCCATAAAAGCTCCCTCCTTCGGGGGAGCTGGCAAACCCAAAGGGTTTGACTGAGAGGGTTCTTTTTCATCATACCATGCCCAAGGCATTTGGGCAAGACAAAACCATCAGGAGGTTCTCCCATGAATCTGTCGCTTATCCGTTCCATGACGCGCAGCGCTGTTTTCGAGCTGGAAAACGGCCTGTGCTATCGTCCGGCCCACCCGTTCACCGTTACCCTGAACGGAAAGACCGTCTACGAAGCCTGCCAGACCAACGTGTTTTCCCTGTTCTCCCTGCTGCCCGGTACGGAGTACACGGTGGGTGTGCAGGCCGAGGGCGAAAGCCTGACCTGCACCTTTACCACCGAGGCCGAGACCTTCTTTGTGGATGCTTCCCGCTACGGTCTGGTGGCCGACGGCACCACGGACAACACCCTCAAGCTGCAGGCGGCTCTTTCTACCTGCCCCAAGGGCGGCACAGTGTACGTGCCCTCAGGCCGCTACCGCACCTGCAGCCTGTTCCTGAAAAGCAACACCACCCTCTATCTTGAAAAGGGCGCTGTGCTGCTGGGCGACAATGACCGCACCCACTACCCCATCCTGCCCGGCGTGATCCCCAGCGAGAACGAGGTGGATGAATACTACCTGACCGGCTGGGAGGGCAACCCGCTGGACAGCTTTGCGGGTCTGTTGAACATCACGCAGGTGCACGATGTTGTTGTGACCGGCGAGGGCACGCTGGACTGCGATGCCGAGAACGGCGACTGGTGGGTGACTCCCAAAATCAAGCGCATCGCATGGCGGCCCCGCGCTGTGGCTGCTGTGGACAGCGAGAACATCTGCCTGCACGGCATCACGGTGCAGAACAGCTATTCGTGGACGATCCACCCCATCTTTGTCAAGCACCTTGACCTGCTGAACTTCAACATCAACAATCCTTACAATGCCCCCAACACCGACGGCATCGACCCCGAAAGCTGCGAGTATATCCGCATCATCGGCGTGAACATCCATGTGGGCGACGACTGCATTGCCATGAAGGCCAGCAAGGTATTCCTTGGCATGAAGCTGAAAAAGAGCTGTGAGCACACCGTTATCCGCAACTGCCTGTTGGACAAAGGCCATGGCGGCATCGTCATTGGCAGCGAGATGAGCGGCGGTGTGAAGGATATGGTGGTCACCCAGTGCCTGATGGACCACACCGACCGCGGCCTGCGCGTCAAGACCCGCCGTGGCCGCGGCAACACCGCCGTCATCGACGGGCTGGTGTTCCGCAACGTGGAGATGCGCGGTGTCAAGGCACCCTTCGTCATCAACATGTTCTACTTCTGCGACCCGGACGGCCACGGCCCCTATGTGCAGTGCCGCGATGCCATGCCCGTGGACGAGTACACCCCGAAGCTGGGCAGCCTGACCATGGAGGACATCGTCGCCACCGACGCTCAGTTCGCGGGATGCTACTTCGACGGCCTGCCGGAGCAGCCCATTGAGCGCGTTTCCATGAAGAACGTCACGATCACCTTTGACCCCAATGCCGAGGCCGGTCAGGCCGCTATGGCGGATAACCGCCCTCTGGTGAAGAAGCTGGCCATCTACGCCGAGAACGTCAAGGAGATCGACCTGCACAACGTGAAGATCGAGGGCTACGAGGGCGAACGCCTGCACTTTGCAAATGTCGGCCATTTTGAGGAGGACTGATACCATGACCCATGAAGAAATTCTTGCCATGCTGGGCGATTACGTGGACTACCTGATCGCCAATTCCAGCGCCGAAGCACCCATGTGGAACATCGAAAAGGTGCGCAGCGGCAAGCCCAACAAGTGGAACTACATCGACGGCTGCATGATCACCGCCTGCCTGAGCCTGTACAAGACCACCGGTGACGAGAAGTACCTGCGCTTTTCCAAGAACTTCATCGACTGGTTCGTGCAGGAGGATGGCTCCATCAAGACCTACGACCCCAAGGAGTACAATCTGGACAACGTGAATCAGGGCAAGAACCTGTTCACCCTGTACGATATCTTTGGTGACGAGAAGTACCGCAGGGCCATTGACACCATCCGCAGCCAGCTGGCCACCCAGCCCCGCACCAAAGAGGGCAACTTCTGGCACAAGGACATCTACCCGTGGCAGGTGTGGCTGGACGGCACCTACATGGCCCAGCCCTTCTACATGGAGTACGAGACCCGCTTTAACAAGATGCAGGGCTGCATCGACAGCTACAAACAGTTCATGAACATCAAAAAGCACATGAGGGACGAAAAGACCGGTCTTTACTACCACGGCTACGATGAGAGCCGTCAGATGTACTGGGCCGACCCCGTCACCGGCTGCAGCCCCAACTTCTGGCTGCGCGCCATGGGCTGGTTCATGGTGGCGATGGTAGACGTGCTGGAGCGGATGGACGAGCAGCTGTACAACGAGTACCGCGGCATCATGGCAATGCTCAAGCAGACCATTGAGGATGTGCACAAATTTCAGGACAAGGAGACCGGCATGTTCTGGCAGGTGATGGATCACCCCGGCGTGGAGGGCAACTACCTCGAGACCAGCGGCACCGCTCTGTTTGCCTACGCGGTGCTCAAAGGCGTGCGTCTTGGCTACCTGCCCAAACGCATGGCCGCATGGGCCGAAAAGGCCTTCTACGGCACCTGCGACAAGTACCTCTCCAAGAACCCGGATGGCAGTCTGCAGCTGGACGGCATCTGCCTGGTGGCGGGTCTTGGCGGCAAGGATCACCGCGACGGCTCTCTGGCCTACTACTTCAGTGAGCCGGTGGTCTGCAACGATGCCAAGGGTGTCGGCCCGCTGGTGCTGGCTTACACCGAAATGATCGCACGCAAGTAACCTGCATATCGTGGGCGGGCAGCTTTCTTGCCGGACACGAGTCGGGCCATTCCATCGCCCGCAGGGCTGTTGCAAAACAGCGTCTCTTTAAAATGTTGAAAACAGCCGCATTCACCGTACAAAACGGGCAGAACGCTGAAAACTCAAAGGCAGATCTCAAAAAAAAAATGAGATAGGCAGCCCCTTTCGGGGAAGTCTATCTCATTTTTTCGTTGGGGCTGTTTTGCAACAGCCCCTTCTCTATGGAAAGAGGTTCAACATGAATTCTCGAAGATGTCTTATCAGAACTTGAACAGGTTCACGATGCGCTGCCACAGACGGGTGAAGATGTTGCCTTCCTCCACCGTCTCAGTCTCGGCTGCAGTGGTGTCGGCAGCAGCCACGGTTTCAGCGGTCTTATAGACGAACTTCACGCTGCTCTCGGCATCGTCCGGTGCACCGGCAAAGCTGGTGTAGTCGTTCAGGCGGTCGGTCATCTCGTCCAGCACGGTCTTCAGGCCATGGAGCTGATCCTGATCCAGCGCGCCGGTCAGCTTGGAGATGCCTTCCTCGTTGAACTGGTTCAGGCCGTCGTTCAACTGGCCTGCGCCGTCATTCAACTGACCTGCACCGGTGTTCAGGGTATTCACGCCGTCATACAGGGTCTTGGTGCCTGCAGCCAGCTGTGCGCTGCCATCCTTTGCGGAGTGGGCACCGTCCGCAGCGGTCTGCACGCCTGCGGTGTACTGGTTCACGCTGGAAACAAAGAACTGGATCTGAGAAAGGCTGGTCTTCAGGGCGCGGACATCGGCCATATCCTGACTGTTCTCCACCTGATACTTCAGCTCGGCCTTGGCGGTGTTCTTTGCATCGGCATTGGTCACCATCTCCAGAGCGCCGGTCAGCATGGAAGCGTCAAAGTTCTGCATCAGCTTCAGGGCTGCTTCCAGATCGTGGTTCGTCTTGGTCGCGGACAGATACAGGGCCAGATCCAGCTGGCTGTCCTTGAAGCTAGGAGCCTGCTCCCAGATGGTGCGCACCATCTTTTTGCGGCCGGCAGCAAGGGTCTTATCGTTCATGGTGAGGATGTTGTCGATCACAGCCTCGTAGTTCGACCATGTCATGTCCTCGTCGATCAGGCCGCCTTCCTTCAGGGTCTTGTTGGCAGAAGCCAGCACACCGTCCGCCACCTGCTGCGCACCGGCGTTCAGTGCTGCATTGTTGGCGCTCAGGGTGTCCAGACCGTTGGTCAGCTGGCCAAGGCCGTCGTCCAGAGCGGCAGCACCGTTGTTCAGGGTGTTGGCACCGTCCAGCAGGGCCAGAACACCGCCTGCCAGCTGAGAGGTGCCGTCCACCAGCTGGGAAGCGCCGTCCATGAGCTGGCTCATGGCATCGTTCAGCTGGTTGATGCCGTCGGTCAGGTCGTTGATGCTGCTCAGGTCGAACACGTTGCTCGTACCCAGAGCGGCCGTGCTGGTAGCGCAGGCCACCATGACCTGCGGGCAGGTAAAGTCTTCCACATCGGCTTCCACCGTCACGGTGTCCTGCAGATAGTCTTCGATGCTGTCCACCTCATCGGGCAGCAGGCCGGACAGGGAATCCTTCACGCCCGGCAGGGTGACAAAGGCGGCAACGCTGCTTTTGGCGGCGCTTTCGATCATACCGTGTTCTGCGGTCATGTTGGAAGCATCCCCGCCCAGAATGACGCCCACAGCGGTGATCAGCGGAGTGACGATGGTGCGGTCCTTGCCGTTCACGTTCACGGTGCCGGTCTCGTTGTTCTTCAGGTTGACGGTCACAGTCAGGTGGCCGCTCTTGCCAATGATGTCCTCAAGGGCGGCTTCCTGACCGTCCAGAGCGTAGGTCACCTTCACATCGATGGGCAGGGCCTTGTCGGTATTGCCCTTGTAGTAAACATCGGTGTCGTTGGTGTTCCACACCAGCTCTTCCCCGTTCTGGGTGAACTCGGCATCGCTCTCAGTGTTCTGGATGTCGGTCAGGGTGGTCTTGTCGGTGACGTTTGCAAGGCCGGAGGCGCTGTACAGGTGCTCGCTGACGGTTGTGCTCTTGATGGAGCCGTCGCCGTTCATCACAGCATAGACGGTCTCTGATTTGGAAAAGCTGCTCTTACCAGCTGCAAATGCGGGCATTGCACAGCCTGCGGCGAGGGTGAGAGCCAGCGCCGCACTGGCGAAACGAAGCGATTTTTTCATAACGTAATTACTCCTTTTCAGACTTCTTGGCGTTGGCGGATTCGGGTACCATCCACTTGAGGGTGGTGTGGCGGATGATCCAGTCGCACAGCATCAGGGCTGCGGGCAGCATCACCAGAATGACCACCATGCTGATCAGTGCGCCGCGGGAGATCAGCAGGCAGATGCTCTTCAGCAGCTCCATCTTACTGATGGCAGCCACACCGACGGTGGCGGCAAAGAAGGTCAGGCCGCTGGTCAGGATGGACTGGCTGCAGTGCTCCAGCGACTGCTGGGCGGCTTCCTTCGGGGTGCGGCCAAAGGCGCGCTCCTCGTGGTAACGGGTGGTCATCAGGATGGAGTAGTCCACGGTAGCACCCAGCTGGATGGTGCCAATGACGATGCTTGCAATGAAGGGCAGCTGCGTACCGGTGAAGTACGGGATGCCCATGTTGATGGCGATGGCGGCTTCAATGCTGGCCACCAGCAGCGCCGGGATGGAAATGCTCTTGAAGGAAACGGCGATGATGACCAGAACGGCCATGATGGACCAGACGTTGACATTCTTGAAGTCCACATCTGCCACTTCGATCAGGTCTTTCGTCATGGCGCCCTCGCCGGTGATGACGCCCTCGGGGTCAACGGTCTTGATGAGGGAAATCATCTCGTCCAGCTGGTTGTTGATGGCATCCGTGCCGGTCTTATAGGAGCTGTTGGCCAAAATCAGCTTGTAGCCGCCGGACTGCAGGATCTCCATGATGCTGTCGGGAAGCAGCTCGGTCTGGAAGCCCGGGCCGGTGATGGAATCCAGACTTACCACCTGCGTAATGCCATCCACGTCCTTGAGTTCATCGCACAGGTCGCTCACCTCGGTGGCGGTCAGGTCGTCATGCACCAGAATGAAGTGGCTGGTGGTCATGCCGAAGTCCTCGCCCAGCTTGTTGGTGCCCACGATGCCGGTCAGGTCCTGCGGCAGGGAGTCGAACAGAGTGTAGTAGACCTCGGTCTTGTTCTGTGCGATGGCAAAGGGGATGAGGATGAGGATAAAGATAACCACGATGGGCACCGAGTGATTGGAAACAAAGTAGCTGAGCTTTTTCAGCTTGGGGATCACGGTGCGGTGCTTGTACTTTTCCACCCATTTATCAAAGGTAAGGATCAGGGAGGGCAGGATGACCACGGTGCAGATAACGCCGAGGGCAACGCCCTTTGCCATGACAAGGCCGATATCGCGGCCCAGCGTCAGACGCATGGCACACAGTGCCAGGAAGCCTGCAATGGTGGTCAGGCTGGAAGCGGAGATGGAGGTCATGGTCTTGCAGATGGCGCTGGTCATGGCCTCCTCGTTGGAAGAGCGCAGCTCCTTTTCTTCCTGATAGCGGTGCAGCAGGAAGATGGAGAAGTCCATCGTAACACCCAGCTGCAGCACGGTGGCCAGTGCTTCGGTGATGTAGCTGATCTGGCCCAGAAAGATGTTGGTGCCGAAGTTGTACGCAATGGGGAACAAAAGACCCAGCATGAACAGCAGCGGGGTGATGGTGCTTTCCAGCGAAAGGAACAGCACCAGAAGGCTGGCACCCACGGCGATCAGGATGTACATGGGCATTTCCTGATTGACCAGTGCCTTGGTGTCCTGCAGGATAACGCTCATACCGCCGAAGAAGCAGTCCTTGCGCAGCAGCTTTTCGATCTGAGCGACGGCTTCCATGGTCTCGTCGCTGGCGCTGGGGGCGTCAAAGCGGACGATCAGCATGGTGGAATCGTTTTTGCCGAACATGAACTGCTGCACATCGGCGGGCAGCATCTCGGTGGGAATGCTGGGGTCGATCACATCGCTGAGCCAGAAGGTCTGGGTCACGCCGGGAACAGCCTCGATGTCCTTCTTCATGGCGATCAGTTCGTTTGTGGGTAAGCCTTCTACCGTGATCATGCCGGTGGAGGCCAAATGGAAATCGTCCTCAAGGGCTACCTCGCCGATCATGGAGTCCAGATCCTGCGGCAGGTAGGTGAGGATGTCATAGTTGATGCGGGTAGCAATTGCGCCGATTGCGGAAGGGATCAACAGCAGGAATGCTACTGTCAGGATCAGCTTGCGCAGCCGCACAATGCCCTGTGCGATCTTTTTCATGAGAACCCTCCATAGAAAATGGTTAAAAATCTTAGTAAAATGACTGGTGGTCATTTCCAAGCAAACACTATTATAACCATGACAAACCGGGTGTCAAGCACAAAAATGACCAAAAGTCAGTTTTCTTATCAACTGCCTGAAATTGTATAGCTTTTTGGGCTTGCACTATCGGAAAAGGACTGCTAAAATGATTGAGATAACACAAATGAGCGAATGAAAACGAGCGGAAAAGAGGAATCGTCAGGGAATATGGGTACCGTGGAGGGCAAAAAGCAGGAGAAGCGCCGGGCGCTGCTGGAAGCAGCCTATGATCTGTTTTTGGAGCGAGGTGCCGCAAAAACCAGCGTAGAGGACATCACCAGCCGGGCCAAGGTGGCCAAGGGCACCTTTTATCTGTATTTTCAGGATAAGGGTGCGGTGATGCAGGCGCTGCTGGGCCGGGTGAGCTACCAGCTGCTGAGCGACGCGTGCGAAGCGGTGGAAAAGCAGACAGAGCTCGAAAACTTCCCGGACAAGATGGTGGCGGTGATCGACCACATCATCGAAGCACTGCGGAAGGATACGCTGGTGCTCAAGTTTCTGGAGCACAACTTCATATGGCCGGGGCTGGATCAGATCGAAGCCAGCCGCGAAGCCGAGCCGCTGATGCGCAAGCTGCTGAATGTGGTGCTGACCAGCCCGGAAATGGCCGGCCGCACCGAGCGGGAGATCTACCAGCGCATCACGGCACTGGGCAGCATGTGCATGTCGGTGTGCTATTCCAGCGTGCTGGAGGGCAAGCCCGATGATATTGAAGCCATGAAGCCGGTGCTGTACGATATCGTCCGCAGGTCGCTGAAGGTGGAAAAATAAAAAATCACAGAAAAGTATTGCTTTTTTGCACAGGCTGTGGTAAACTATTCAGGTCGATATGACTTATGGACGGTTAGCTCAGCTGGTAGAGCATCTGCTTGACGTGCAGGAGGTCACAGGTTCGAGTCCTGTACCGTCCACCACGAGTCCCCAGACCTTTGGTCTGGGGACTTTTTTCGTGGTGGGCGGTACAGGACTCGAACTATTTCTCCGCGGATACAGGCAAAAAACGAACAAAGGCAGGGTACCACCATGAGGGTGGTATCCTGCCTTTTGAATCTTTGTGTGGAAAACCTGCTTACAGCAGCGGGATGCCTGCCTTGGCGCAGGCTTCGCGGGTGGCTGCGTCCCAGACGCTGGCCTGCACTTCGCCAATGTGGGCGCTGCCCAGCAGCAGCATGCACAGGCGGCTCTGGCCGATGCCGCCGCCGATGGAGTAAGGCAGCTCACCGTTCAGTACGGCCTTGTGGAAGGGCAGGGCGCGGCGGTCGTCGCAGCCAGCCATGGTCAGCTGCTTGTCCATGCTTTCAGGGCTGACGCGGATGCCCATGCTGCTCAGCTCATAGCTGCACTGCAGCGGGTCGTTCCAGAACAGCAGATCGCCGTTCAGATCCCAGTCGTCATAGTCGGGGGCACGGCCATCATGGGGCTTACCGCTCTTCAGCGGAGCGCCGATCTTCATCAGGAAGGTGGTGCCGTGCTCCTTCACAAAGGCGTTCTCACGCTCCTTCGGGGTCAGGTCCGGGTACTGGTCCTCCAGCTCCTGCGTGGTGATGAAGGTGACGTTGGGGCTGTGCAGCGGCAGCTCCTGCAGCTGGGGGAACATGGCGTGCAGGTTCATCTCGGTGGCGCAGACAGCGGACACGATGGAGCGCACCACACTCTTGAGGTAAGCCTCGTTGCGGTCTTCCAGACGGATCACCTTTTCCCAGTCCCACTGGTCCACATAGATCGAGTGCAGGTTGTCCAGATCTTCGTCGCGGCGGATCGCGTTCATATCGCAGTACAGGCCCTTGCCCACACGGAAATCGTAGTCCTTCAGGGCCTTGCGCTTCCACTTTGCCAGTGACTGCACCACCTGTGCCTCAATGCCGCTTTCCTTGATATCAAAGGTGACCTTGCGCTCGACACCGTTCAGGTCGTCGTTCAGACCGGTGGATGCTTCCAGAAACAGCGGAGCAGACACGCGGTACAGGTTCAGTGTGGCGCACAGGGTGTCGGCAAACAGACGCTTGACCGTACCAATGGCGCGCTGCGTGTCGTACAGGTTCAGCGCGGGCGTATAGTTTGCCGGGATGATGGTTTTGCTCATAACAAAATACCCCTCTTCTGTTGGATTCTGGCCCTGATTTCCCAGTACAGGGCACGGCTTTTGAACCGAAAAATACTGGTTTCATTATGGCATATTTTTTTAAGAAAGTAAAGTGAGAAGGCAAAAAAAGAGACCGCCGGTAAGGCAGTCCCATTTCCGCAGTGAGAAGGGCGGCTTTGCATCAGCCGAAAAGCCCCTTCAGCAGGATCAGCAGCACTTTTACAAAATCGCCGGTGCCCAGCAGCTTATACAGAGAGATCAGAGTAGATAACATGAATGTTTTGCTCCTTTTTTGCAATTTCGGGCCAAAATGCCCGGCATGCATGGAATACGGCTGGGCAGAACAGCAGATTGCAGGAAAAAATTGGGAGAAAACAAAACGGCACCCGTGCCGCTGCAAAAGCAGTACGGGTGCCGGAAGATCAATTGGTTTTCAACAGCTTCAGCGCTTTACGTTGAAAGCTGCCATGCCGGGGTAAACGGCGCTGCCGCCCAGCTGCTCCTCAATGCGCAGCAGCTGGTTGTACTTTGCAACACGCTCGGTACGGCTGGGAGCACCGGTCTTGATCTGACAGGTGTTCAGCGCCACGGCCAGATCGGCAATGGTGGTGTCCTCGGTCTCGCCGGAGCGGTGAGAGCTGATGGCGGTGTAACCGGCCTTGTGAGCCATCTTGATGGCTTCCAGCGTCTCGGAAACAGAACCGATCTGGTTCAGTTTGATCAGGATCGCGTTGCCTGCACCCAGCCCGATGCCCTTGGCCAGACGCTCGGTGTTGGTCACAAAGAGGTCGTCGCCCACCAGCTGGACCTTGCCGCCCAGCTCGCGGGTCATCTTCTGCCAGCCTTCCCAGTCCTCTTCATCCAGGCCGTCCTCGATGGAGATGATGGGGTACTTTTCCACCAGACTCTTCCAGTGTGCGATCAGCTCGCTGGAGGTGAACTCGGTGCCGGCCTTGGGCAGCTTGTAGAATCCCTTGCCCTTGGGGCTCTTCCACTCGGAGGACGCGGCATCCATAGCCAGCATGAAGTCCTTGCCGGGCACGTAACCGGCCTTTTCGATGGCGGCCAGAATGGTCTCAATGGTCTCCTCGTCGCTGGACAGGTTGGGGGCAAAGCCGCCCTCATCGCCCACGGAGGTAGCCAGCCCCTTGGCCTTCAGGATGGAAGCCAGGGCATGGAACACCTCAGCGCACCAGCGCAAAGCCTCCTTGAAGGAAGGTGCGCCCACGGGCATGATCATGAACTCCTGCGTATCCACCGTGTTGGTGGCGTGTGCGCCGCCGTTCAGAATGTTCATCATGGGCACGGGCAGGCGGTTGCCGTTCACACCGCCCAGAAAGCGGTACAGCGGCATATCCAGAGAAGCAGCGGCTGCACGGCAGGCGGCAATGGACACGGCCAGAATGGCGTTTGCGCCCAGATTGGATTTATCTTTGGTGCCGTCGGCCTTGATCATGGCAGCGTCGATGGCGTAGATGTCGGAGGCATCCATGCCCACAACAGCATCAGCAATGACGGTGTTGATGTTCTCAACAGCCTTGGTCACGCCCTTGCCCAGATAGCGGCCCTTGTCGCCGTCCCGCAGCTCCAGAGCTTCAAACTCACCAGTGGATGCGCCGGAAGGTGCGCAGCCGCGTGCCACAGTGCCGTCGGCCAGAGTGATCTCCGCTTCCACGGTGGGGTTGCCGCGGGAGTCCAGGATCTCGCGGCCTACAACAGATTCAATTTCCAGATCGTTCATCTCGAAAACCTCCTGAATATCATTTCCTTCCCTGTGCTGCCCGGGGCGGGCAGACGGGTGACGGCCAATTATGATAGTTGTGTCTAACTAACCAATAGTATCCTACCACGCTTTCCGGCCCGGTGCAAGAGCCGATGCGCATGTTTGTGGATGTAAACTTTTTAAGGGGCAAAAAACGGCAGCCGATGGGGCAGAACATTCCGGCAAAGCAGGAAACAGCTGGTCTTTACAGTCTGCCCACTGGCAGCAGCGGGGATGCGTCATGCCTATCATATTAATTTCATATGGCAGATATACTAAAATTTTTCTTTACTTTTTGTCAGGATGACTCTATACTGTTTTTGGTTCTAATATGTTTCTTTATGGTAGATAGAGGAGGATTTTCTATATGAATAAGGATCTGACGGTCGGCAAGCCGTCACAGGTTTTGTGGCAGTTCTGCCTGCCCATGTTCGGCAGCATCATCTTCCAGCAGCTGTACAACATTGCCGACAGCCTTGTTGCAGGCAAGTTCATCGGCGAGAATGCACTGGCTGCTGTGGGCAACAGCTACGAGATCACCTTGATCTTCATTGCATTTGCCTTTGGCTGCAACATTGGCTGCTCGGTCATCGTGTCCCGCTACTTTGGCGCAAAGGACTACGATGAGATGAAGACTTCGGTCTACACTTCCCTGATCGGCTCTGCCGTGCTGTGCGCCGTGCTGATGCTGATTGGCCTTGTGGGCTGCCACAGCCTGCTGGAGCTCATCAACACCCCGGAGGAGATCCTTGCGGATTCTTCGCTGTATCTGGATATCTACGTGCTGGGCCTGCCCTTCATGTTCTTCTACAACATCGCCACCGGCATCTTCTCCGCTCTGGGCGACAGCAAAACGCCCTTTTATTTTCTGGCAGTCTCGTCCCTGTCCAACATCGGCGTGGACATCCTGTTCGTGGCCGGTCTCAAGATGGGCGTAGCCGGTGTGGCATGGGCCACCTTCCTGTGCCAGGGTGTGAGCTGCGTGCTGGCCATGGTGGTGGTGTTCCGCCGCATCAGCGCCTTCAAATCCAAGAACAAGGTCGTGCTGTTCTCCTGGAACATGCTGGGCAAGGTGGCCGTGGTGGCCATCCCCAGCATCCTGCAGCAGAGCTTCGTCTCTGTGGGCAACATCATCCTGCAGAGCGTCATCAACACCTTTGGTGCCAGCGTTATTGCAGGCTACTCTGCAGCCGTCAAGCTGAACAACATGGTCATCACTTCCTTTACCACGCTGGGCAACGGCATCTCCAACTACACCTCCCAGAACATGGGCGCGGGCAAGATGGACCGTGTGCACAAGGGCTTTGGCGCAGGCCGCAATCTGGTGTGGATCATCTGCGTGCCCATCGTGCTCCTGTACTTCTTCTTCGGCCGCTTCCTGCTGCTGCTGTTCATGAATGACCCGCAGGGTCCGGCCATCGACACCGGTATGCTGTTCCTGCGCATCCTGTCTCCCTTCTATTTTGTGGTGTCGCTCAAGCTGGTCACTGACGGCATCCTGCGCGGCTGCGGCATGATGGTGCGCTTTATGATCGCCACCTTCTCCGACCTAATCCTGCGCGTGGGCATCGCCATTGTGCTGAGCAGCACTGCTCTGGGCAGCACGGGCATCTGGATGGCATGGCCCGTGGGCTGGTGCATCGGCACCGGCCTGTCGCTGGTGTTCTACTTCGCCGCCATCCGCAAGGTCCTTGCAGAGTCTCCGGCCAAAGCGGAAGCAGAGGGCAAAGCTGCCGAGGCACGTGCAGAGGCCGAGTTCGCCGCAGATGCTGAAATGGAGACCCTGTAACCCTTTTGCAACTTGTGAATTGTGTTCACCTGACACACAAACAAAATGAAACAATTGAAATAGTGCACAAAACAGACCCATTGCTTTTGGCTATTTTGGCGACAAAGTCCACAAAATGCCCCTGAAAGTATGGACGGTTTGTGAATTGCGGATTTTGGTTCACAGGTCTATAATATTGATAACGAAGCAAGGTCGCTTTGAGGGAAAGAGGGCCTTGCTTCCGTTTTTATACTGAAGCACGAATGCTCCTAAGGAGGATATTCACTATGAAAAAGATGATTTCTCGTCGTAATTTCCTGGCCGCTGCAGGTGTTGTTGCTGCAGCCGGCGTTCTGACTGCATGCGGCGGTTCTTCCAACAGCACTGCTGCTTCCGCCTCTACCGCAGCTTCTGGTGCCGCTGCTTCCGGCGACACCATCAAGGTGGGCGTTCTTGGACCTCTGACCGGTGATGTTTCCGTTTACGGTCAGGCCGTTGTCAACGGCGCTACCCTGTACCTGAAGCAGGTCAACGAAAAGGGCGGCATCAACGGCAAGCAGCTGGAGATCATCGCCATGGATGAGCAGGGCGATGCAACTCAGGCTGTTACCTGCTTCACCAAGATGTGCGATCAGGGCATCACCGCTCTGGTGGGCGACGTTACCACCACCCCGACTCTGGCAGTTGCTGCCGAGAGCGCAGACTACAACATGCCCATGGTCACCGCTTCCGCTACCGCTGAGGCTGTCACCTACGATGCCGAGACCGACACCGTGAACGAGAATGTGTTCCGCGCAACCTTCACCGACCCGTTCCAGGGCATCAAGATGGCTGACTACGCTTACCAGCGGTTGGGCTACACCAAGGCAGCCGTCATCTTCCAGAAGGGCGCTGACTACAACGAGGGTCTGGCAGAGAACTTCGTCAACGAGTTCGAGAGCCTGGGCGGCACCATCGTCGATCAGGAGACCTACTCTGAGGGCGATGTAGACTACAAGACCCAGCTGACCACCATTCTGGGCAAGGCTCCCGAAGTGGTGTTCTGCCCCAACTACTATCAGGAAGTCGGTCAGATCCTGGCTCAGGCTGAGAGCATCGGTCTGGCAGTTCCCTTCCTGGGCGGCGACGGCTGGGATGGTCTGGAAGGCTACGCAACGGACGCCCAGCTGAAGGACGCCTACTTCTGCGCAAACTACGCAAAGGGCTCCAACCCCGACTTTGAGAACGCATACAAGGCTGAGTACGGTGAGGAGTACCCCAACGGCTTCGCTCCTCTGGGCTACGATGCTGCCATGACCGTTGTCTACGGCATTCAGGCTGCTGAGGATGCCGGCCTGACCGCTGGTGATGACGACTATAAGCAGGCCGTCATCGATGCCATCGCAGGCGGCACCATTGACGGCATCACCGGCACCTTCACCTTTGATGAGCACCACAACCCCGTCAAGCAGACCGCTATCCTGTGCTTCGACGGTGCAACCCCCGTTCTGAAGGAAATGTTCTGATCTGCTTTGATCCTGCGCACCGGTGTGCGGCATGAAGGCAGTACTCAGAAATAAATGACCCATTGCGGAGACCGCCGGAACAGGTTTTGCTCGGCTGTCTCCGCTTTTTTGGTAAAAAAGTGTATCCCAAAAGGCGGGTCCTCCGCCGCAAAGAAAGGAAGTATCAGTCCATGACAGTGTTTTTTAGCCAGCTGATCAACGGCCTGTCCCTTGGCAGCATCTATGCACTGATCGCACTGGGTTACAGCATGGTGTACGGCATCATCCTGCTGCTGAACTTTGCCCATGGCGATGTCATTATGGTTGGTGCGTACATGTCCTGGTTCGTGATGAATCAGCTGGGCCTTGGCCCGGTCACTGCTGTGTGCGCCACCATCATCACCTGCACGCTGCTGGGCGTTGTGATCGAGAAGATCGCCTACACCCCGCTGCGCAACGCACCCCGTATCTCCCTGCTGATTACGGCAATCGGCGTGTCCTTCTTCCTGGAGTACACTGCAGAGCTGATCCTTGGTTCCGGTGCAAAGGTCATTCCGGCCTACTACACCAACCAGACCTTCCACATCGGCTCTGTGCCGCTGGGCCTCACCTCTGTCATCACCCTGCTGGTCACGGTGCTGTCCATGCTGGTGCTCACCTTCCTTGTGCAGAAGACCAAGCTCGGCAAGGCCATGCGTGCCGTGTCTGAGGATATGGACGCTGCCCGTCTGATGGGCATTAACGTCAACAGCACCATTTCCTTTACCTTTGCGGTGGGCTCCGCACTGGCCGGTATCGGCTCGGTGCTGTACTGCTGCAGCTACCCGCAGGCGACCCCCACCATGGGCTCCATGCTGGGCCTGAAGGCCTTCGTTGCAGCCGTTCTGGGCGGCATCGGCTCCATTCCCGGTGCCATGATCGGCGGCATCGCCATCGGCCTGTGCGAGTGCTTTGTTTCCGCCATCGGCCTTTCCGCATGGAAGGATGCCGTCACGTTTGCGATCCTGATCATCGTGCTGCTGGTCAAGCCCACCGGCTTCCTTGGCCGCAAGGTTCAGGAAAAGGTGTAAGGAGGGCATGAAGATGAATACCAAACGCAAAACGCTCAAAATGCCCGTGCGCTACCTGATGAACGCCGTGCTGGTGGCTCTGCTGTTCGTGGGCCTGTCCTTCCTCACCCAGAACGTGCTGTCCACCTACCAGAACAAGGTGCTTCTCACCGTGGGCATCAACATCATTCTGGCTGTCTCGCTGAACGTTGCCACCGGTTATCTGGGCCAGCTGCCGCTGGGCCACGCCGGTTTCATGGCCGTGGGTGCTTACACCTGCGCCCTGTTCACGAAATACAGCAATCTGCCCTCCGGTGTCGCTTTTGTCGTGGGTCTGGTGCTGGCCTGCATCGTGGCGGGCCTGTTCGGCGTGCTGATCGGCATTCCTGCTCTGCGCCTGACCGGTGATTATCTGGCCATCCTGACGCTGGGCTTTGGCGAGATCATCCGCATCACCCTGAACAACATCGATGATGTGCTGGGCTTCAAGCTGTTCTACGGTGCCAAGGGCCTGAAGAACATCCCCAAGTATTCCAACTTCGCCAATGTGTTCATCTGCGTGGTCATTACCTGCTTTGCCATCCACGCCATGATGAAGAGCCGCCACGGCCGTGCCGTGCTGGCCATCCGCGATAACGAGATCGCTGCCGAGAGCTGCGGCATCCAGACTACTTATTATAAGGTCATGGCCTTTGCATTCTCTGCCGCCTTTGCCGGTCTGGCCGGCGGCCTGTACGCCTGCTATCTGGGCGTTCTGGACCCCTCCACCTTCGGCTTCATGAAGTCCATCGAAATTCTGGTCATGGTGGTTCTGGGCGGCATGGGCTCCATGCTGGGCTCTATCCTGTCCGCGACCGTGCTTACCATCCTGCCCGAGGCGACCCGCAGCTTTGACAGCTACCGCATGGTAGTCTACTCGCTGGTGCTGGTCCTCATGATGATCTTCCGTCCGGGCGGCCTGCTTGGCAGCTACGACTTCTCCATGAGCCGCATTGTGGAAAAGATCATGAACGGCGAACTGTTCCAGAAGAAAGCAAAGGAGGGCAAAGACCATGAGTGAATACCAGACTAAGCTGCACAGTGTGCCCTCCGGCGGCTTTTTGACCGACCGCGACATGGACAAAAAGCCCATTCTGGACGTGCGTGAGCTGGGCATCGACTTCGGCGGTCTGACCGCCGTGGATGGCTTCAACCTGATGATCGGCCGCAACGAGATCACCGGTCTGATCGGCCCCAACGGTGCCGGTAAGACCACCGTGTTCAACCTGCTGACCAACGTCTACCAGCCCACCCGCGGCTCCATCCTGATCGATGGTATGCCCACCGCCGGCAAAAAGACCTATCAGGTCAACCGCATGGGCGTGGCCCGTACCTTCCAGAACATCCGCCTGTTTAAGGAACTGAGCGTGATCGATAACATCAAGGTGGGCCTGCACGAGTCCATGAAGTACAATCTGGCATCTTCGCTGATCCGCCTGCCCAACTACTGGAAGGAAGAGAAGAAGTGCACCGAGCGTGCTCTGGAGCTGCTGGATATCTTCCACATGGCAGACCTCGCCAATGTGCAGGCAGGCAGCCTGCCCTACGGCGCACAGCGCCGTCTGGAGATCATGCGTGCACTGGCCACCAGCCCGAAGCTGCTGCTGCTGGACGAGCCTGCTGCCGGTATGAATCCCTCCGAGACTGCAGAGCTGACCGAGACCATCCGCCGCATCCGCGACGAGTTCAACATCGCCGTGCTGCTGATCGAGCATGATATGAGTCTGGTCATGGGCATCTGCGAGGGCATTGCCGTGCTGAACTTCGGCCGCATCATCGCCAAGGGCACGCCGGATGAGATCCGCAACAACCCGCAGGTCATCGAAGCCTATCTGGGCAAGAAGGAGGGCTAAGCCATGGCTGATACGTTACTGAAAGTTGATAACATCAACGTCTATTACGGCAATATCCACGCCGTCAAGGACATCTCCTTCGAGGTGGATCAGGGCGAGATCGTCACCCTGATCGGTGCCAACGGTGCTGGCAAATCCACCACCCTGAAGACCATTTCCGGCCTGCTGAAGCCCAAGACCGGCGACATCCTGTACAAGGGCAGCAGCATCAAGGGCATGCGCGCCCACAAGATCGTGGAAGCAGGCCTTGCCCATGTGCCGGAAGGCCGTCATGTGTTCCTGCACATGACCGTGGAAGAAAATCTGGACATGGGTGCATACACCCAACCTGCTTCCACCATTGCACCCAACAAGGAAAAGGTGTTTGAGCTGTTCCCCCGCCTGAAGGAGCGCCGCAAGCAGCTGGCCGGTACCATGTCCGGCGGCGAGCAGCAGATGCTGGCTATGGGCCGTGCACTGATGAGCAACGCTTCCATGCTGATGCTGGACGAGCCTTCCATGGGCCTTTCGCCGCTGCTGGTGCAGGAGATCTTCGACATCATCCAGAACGTGCACAAGGAAGGCATGACCATCCTGCTGGTGGAGCAGAACGCACAGATGGCTCTTTCCGTGGCAGACCGTGCCTACGTCCTTGAGACGGGCCGTGTAGTCATGGAGGGCACTGGTGCCGAACTGCTGACCAACGAGCGCGTGCGCAGCGCATATCTGGGCGGCTAAGCAAAAAATCGTATAAGAAAAGGGGCTGTTGCACATGCAACAGCCCCTTTTTTGCAGTATTTGCAGTATTTGTTATGCCAGCAGAGACATGATATTTGCGGTGATCAGGCCGCCTGCCGTGCCAATGACGTAGCCCATCAGAGCCATCAGAACGCCAACGGGCACCAGAGCGCCGCTGTAGGCACCAGCCAGAATGGGAGCGGATGCGGAACCGCCGATATTTGCCAGAGATGCAACACCGCAGGTGAACATATCCAGATGGAAGATCTTTGCCAGCAGCACCAGAATGATGCCGTGGATGGCCAGGATCATAAAGCCTGCCAGGATCCATGCGGGTGCATCGGTCAGCTCCAGGAAGCTTGCGCGGGAGGCAAGCAATGCCACCACGGAGTACAGCAGCAGGTTGGACAGCTCGGTGCTGCCTGCCATGCGGCCCACGGGGGTGACAGCGCCGATCAGGCCGGACAACGTGATGAGCAGGACGGTCCAGGTGGCCTTGTCCAGGAAGGGCATTGCGCCGTTCAGGGCTGCGCCGATGTCCTGACCGAAGGCGGAGATCACCAGAGCCAGACCCAGCAGGAAGATCAGGTTGACAAAGCTGGCCTTGTCCTCGTTGCCCTTTGCGTCCTCTTCCAGACGGCGGGACACTTCGTCCAGCGTGGTGGTGTCGGCCTTGACCCACTTGTTGAACTTGGGAGCAAGGTTGATGGCCCACAGCAGGAACATGACCCAGATGGAGTAGTCAATGGAGTCCACCACCAGTGCGTAGGCCATGTCAGCTTCGCCGATGTCCAGCGCAGCCTGCACGGCGATCATGTTGCCGGAGCCGCCCATCCAGCTACCGCACAGAGCGCCCAGTGCCTTCCATGCTTCGGAGCCAAGGGGCCCCTTCATGATGGCGAAGGTGGCAATGAAGGCCAACGAGATGGAGACGGAAGCGGCAAAGAAGCCGCCCAGCATCTTGGGACCCAGCTTGATGATCTTGCGGATGTCGCAGCGCAGCAGCATCAGGAAGATCATTGCATACAGCAGGTTGTTTTTCAGCACGGAGTAGGCAGGCTTGGTGGCCTCCATGTCCCATGCACCCAGCGTGCAGAGAATCATGGTAATGAGGTACAGCAGAACGATAGGTGGTGCATAGTCGAAGAATTTCGACTTCGTGTAGCGTTGCAGCCACACCAGCAGTGCGGCAATGAACACCAGCACGGCGATGTAGGTGAAACCGTTTGTGATCATGAACCCAATCCCCTTTCTTTTTGTGCAATTTTTTGCGGACAATTGTCTTTACAATATCGACAATTTCGTATACAATACTACCATAGATTTCATAATCTGGCAATATTTTTTTATCGAAAGGGGTAGGTTTTTGCATGAAAATCACGGAAGTACGTCTCGGTCTGATCTCCGTGCCGCTGCGCGTGCCTTTTAAGACGGCTCTGCGCTCGGTCAGCAGCGTGGAGGATGTGATCGTAGAGATCCACACCGACACCGGCGCTGTGGGTTATGGTGAGGCACCTCCCACCGGTGTGATCACCGGCGACACCACCGGTGCCATCATCGGTGCCATCCGCGACCATATCGCAAAGACCATCATCGGCCGCGATGTGGACGACTTTGAAGACCTGATGATCGCACTGAATGCCTGCATCCAGAAGAACACCAGCGCCAAGGCTGCTGTGGATATGGCCCTGTGGGATCTGTACGGCCAGCTGTACAAAATCCCTGTGTACAAGCTGATGGGCGGCGCAAAGAAGTCCATCGTCACCGACATCACCATCAGCGTCAACGACCCCGAAGAGATGGTGCGCGATGCCCTGAACGCCATCGACCGCGGCTACGACTGCCTGAAGGTCAAGGTGGGCAAGGAGCCGGAAAAGGATATTGCACGCCTGAGCGCCATCCGCGGTGCTGTGCCCAAGGAGACCTGCATCCGCATCGACGCAAATCAGGGCTGGACCCCCAAGGAAGCCGTGCGCATCCTGAACGGAATGCAGGAGAAGGGCCTTGATCTTGAATTCGTGGAGCAGCCGGTCAAGGCCCACGACTTTGAAGGCCTGAAGTATGTTACCGAGCGCTCCTATGTGCCGGTGCTGGCCGACGAGAGCGTGTTCTCCCCGCAGGACGCACTGACCATCATGCAGATGGGCGCCGCAGACCTCGTGAACATCAAGCTGATGAAGTGCGGCGGCCTGTACAACGCCCTCAAGATCGCATCCGCTGCCGAGGTGTACGGCGTGGAGTGCATGATCGGCTGTATGCTGGAAGCCAAGATCAGCGTGAATGCCGCCGTGCATCTGGCCTGCGCAAAGCAGATCATCACCCGCGTGGATCTGGACGGCCCCGTGCTGTGCAGTGAGGACCCCATCCTCGGCGGTGCCGTGTTCAACGAAAAAGACATCACTGTTTCCAACGAGCCGGGCCTTGGCATCAAGGGCATTGAGCCGGGCAAGATCAAGTATCTGGACTAAACTCCTTCCGTCATTGCTTCGCAATGCCACCTCCCTCAAGGAGGGAGGCTTTGGCCAAGCGGAAAACTTTATCTTTTCGCCTGAGGCTCCCTCATTGAGGGAGCCTCAGGCGCGGCGTGAGCCGTGCCTGAGGGAGTTATGCAAAAACGGCACCTGCCAATTCCGCAGGTGCCGTTTTGTGTTTTGGGCCGTTATGCTTTGTAAGCCAGAATAGTCTTCAGGTATTCCCACACACGGGCCACCGATGCAATGTCGGCGCGCTCGTTGGGGGTGTGGACGTGCAGCAGGTTCGGGCCGAAGGAGATGCAGTCCAGCCCGTCGATCTTGCCGGAGAGGATGCCGCATTCCAGACCTGCATGAATGGCAACGATCTGGGGCTTTGCACCGTACTGTGCCTCGTACACAGCAACACAGCGGTCGCGCAGGGCGCTTTCGCGGGCATAGACCCACGCAGGATAGTCACCGTGGAACCGCACACTGCCGCCCAGCAGCTCGGTGAGAGACTGCACCTTGCAGCTCAGCAGCTCCTTGGCCGAGGGCACCGAGCTGCGGATGGCAAACCGCAGGATGGCTTCGGTGCCGCTCATCTCGGCCACGCCGAGGTTCAGCGAGGTCTCCACAAGGCCGGGCACATCCATGCTCATGCTCTGCACACCCCAGGGCATCAGCAGCAGGGCTTTGCGCAGACGCTCGGCGGAGTTCGCATCCAGTGCATCGTATTCGCCGCAGCCCTCCTCGGTGAGCTGCAGGCGGATGCCCGGGTCAGCAGTGCCGAATTCTGCTTTCATCTGCGCGGTAAAGTCTGCCCCGGCAGCGCGCACGGCTTCGGTGATACCGGCAGGCAGCACCAGCGTAACGCTGCTTTCTTTCGGGATGACGTTTTCCTTTGCACCGCCGGAGAGGGTGAGCACAGCGTACTCTGCACCGTGGTCAGACAGCAGGGTCAGGTAGCGCCCCAGCAGAGCGATGGCGTTGGCGCGGCCTTTGTGAATCTCGGTGCCGGAGTGCCCTCCCGCAAGCCCCGCGATGTCCGCCTTCACGGCGGTGCCGGTCACAGCCGCACGGGTGATGGGCAGATGGCACTCGACGCGGCGTCCGCCCGCACAGCCTGCGGTGAGCACGCCTTCTTCCTCTGAGTCGATGTTGAGGAGCAGGCGGCCTTCAAGGTCGGAAAGCTCCATGGCCGATGCACCCAGCAGACCCACCTCCTCGCAGACGGTCAGCACGACCTCCAGCGCAGGGTGGGGAATGTCCTTTGCGTCCAGAACAGCCAGCGCATAGGCCACGGCAATGCCGTCGTCGCCGCCAAGGGTCGTGCCCTCGGCGCACACATAGCCGCCGTCTACGACCGGGTGGATGGCATCCTTCTCAAGATCCAGCGGGCAGTCGGCGGTCTTGTCGCCCACCATGTCCAGATGGCCCTGCAGGATCAGGCCAGGCTCCTTCTCGTATCCGGGTGTGGCCGGTGCCTTGATGAGCACATTGCCCATCTCGTCCTGACGGCAGGCAAGGCCGTGGGCCTTGGCGAACTGCACGCAGTAGTCGCTCAGTGCCTTTTCGTGGTGGGAGGTGTGCGGAATGCTGCAGATCTCCTCAAAGTAATAAAAAACCGAAGCTGGTTCCAGATTGGATAATACGCCCATAATGTTCCCTCTCCTTGTGCTGTATTTTAAGAAAAAAGACCGGCAAAGCTGTGAACCATGCCGGTCTTTCGGGTCTTTACTCTGCCTGACTCAGGCAGTCGTCCATGGCGGTGAACACAGCGTCGCTGGTCATGGTAGCACCGGCAACAGCGTCCACACCGCTGGTGGAACCGGCCTTGGTCAGCTGGTCTGCCAGAGTTTCAGCAGCGATGCCGCCCAGTTCGGGAGTCTCGCCGGATGCATCGATCTCCACACCGGTCACCCGGCCGCCGGTGACGGTCACGGTCACGGTCACATCACTCAGGCAGCCCTGAGCGCTGGACGTATAGATGCCATCCGTCAGGCTGGCGGCGTTGTCGGCAGCGGGCACAGTGCCGGTGTTCTTGATGTACAGGCCGAGCACAACCGCCATAATGACAGTGACAACAGCCATGATGATAACATTCCGGGTGAGTTTCTTCATAAAAGATCAAATGCTCCCTTTTGACGTGATATATTTTTACTTTGCGGGTTTGAAACTGTCGCGCAGGGTGACGACGCGGTTGTAAACGCCGGGGTTCTTGGAGTCCGGGGTAAAGAAGCCAGTGCGCACGAACTGGAACTTCTCACCGGGCTTTGCGTCCTTCAGGCTTTCTTCCAGCTTGCAGCCCTTGCACACAACAACGCTTTCCGGGTTCAGGTAGTCCTTGTAATCGCTGCCCTCGGGGATGGCGTTCATGTTGGCCTCGGTGAACAGCTTGTCGTACAGGCGCACCTCGGCATCCACGGCATGGGCGGCACTCACCCAATGGATGGTGCCCTTGACCTTGCGGCCGTCGGCGGGATTGCCGTTGCCCGTCTCAAGGTCGGCGGTGCAGTGGATGGCGGCAATGCTGCCGTCGGTATTCTTCTCCACGCCGGTGCACTTGACGATGTAAGCGCCCATCAGACGCACCTCACCGCCAATGGTCAGGCGCTTGAACTTGGGAGGCGGCACCTCGGCAAAGTCCTCATTCTCGATCCACAGCTCTTTGGTAAAGGCCACCTTGCGGGTGGTGGTATCGTTGGCTTCGCGGTTGGGGTTGTTGGCTACATCAAAGTACTCGGTCTTGTCCTCCGGGTAGTTGTCTACGATCAGCTTTACGGGGTCCAGCACGGCAATGCGGCGCTGAGCGGTCAGGTCCAGCTCGCTGCGGATGCAGGCTTCCAGCTGGCGCATGTCGATCAGGTTGTCGGATTTAGAAATGCCGGCCTCCCGCACGAAGGTGAAGATGGAGGTGGGGGTGTAGCCACGGCGGCGCAGGCCGCACAGGGTGGGCATACGGGGGTCGTCCCAGCCGTCCACAATGCCCATTTCCACCAGCTCACGCAGGTAGCGCTTGCTCATGACGGTGTTGGTCATGTTCAGGCGTGCAAACTCACGCTGCTTGGGGAAGGCCGTGCCGAAGATGTTCTCGATGACCCAGTTGTACAGCGGACGGTGGTTCTCGAATTCCAGACTGCACATGCTGTGGGTGATGCCCTCAATGGCATCCTGAATGGGGTGTGCGAAGTCGTACATCGGGTAGATGCACCACTTGCTGCCCTGACGGTGATGCTCGGCGTACTTGATGCGGTAGATAGCCGGGTCACGCATGTTCATGTTGGGGCTGGCCAGATCGATCTTGGCACGCAGGGTCTTTTCGCCCTCCTGGAACTCACCGGCACGCATCCGGCGGAACAGGTCAAGATTCTCTTCCGGGGTGCGGTCGCGCCACGGAGAGGGACGGGAAGGCTTGCCGGCATCGGCACCGCGGTACTCGCGCATTTCGTCGCGGGTCAGGTCGTCCACGTAGGCCTTGCCCTCCATGATGAGCTTTTCGGCATACTCGTAGCATTTATCAAAGTAGTCGCTGCCGTAGAAGATGCCGCCGTTGGGGTCGGCACCCAGCCAGTGCAGATCCTCGATGATACTGTTCACGTACTCCTCACCCTCGCGGGCAGGGTTGGTGTCGTCCAGACGCAGGTTGAACTTACCGCCGTACTGGTTTGCAATGGACCAGTTGATGTAGATGGCCTTGGCACTGCCGATGTGCAGGTAGCCGTTTGGCTCGGGCGGGAAGCGGGTATGGATCTCGCTGATCTTGCCCTCGGCCAGATCAGCGTCGATGATGTCGGTCAGAAAGTTTTTATCTGCCATGTGTTTTCCCCCTGTCAAAGGCACAAAGTGCCTATATATTCCATAATACTATATAATACACTATTCTGCCGATTTCTTCAAGAGAAAACCCTCTCAGTCTCGCATACGCTCGCCAGCTCCCCCGAGAGGGGGAGCTTAACTCCTCCAGTCACCTTCGGTGACAGCCCCCTCAGAGATGGGGCCCTTGGCAGTACGGTAAAGCTTTTCCTCTTTGCCAAAGGCTCCCTCCCCGAGGGAGCTGGCAAAGCCGTCAGGCTTTGACTGAAGGAGTTCTCCCATCCGAAAAATCCCCAATTCATGTTGTTTCCCACAACTTTTTCCCTATCCCTTGACACCGCCGTGCAAGGAGAGTATATTTTTGCATGGCATACAGCGCATTTTGCCGTGTTTAAAATAGGAGGAGCCCCATGAATAGTTTAAAAGAAGCGTTCAGCAGGAAAAATATGCTGAAGAATTTAAATTTCTTCGGTGAGCTGAATCTCGGCCTGATCCTGACGGCGGTCGGCATCGTTTACTTTAAAAATCCCAATCATTTTGCATTTGGCGGCACCTCGGGCCTGTCCATTCTGCTGGCAGACCTGTTCCCTAAGATCAACGTGGGCGGCTTTATGTGGATCATCAACCTGATTCTGGTGGTGCTGGGCTTTGTCTTTCTGGGCATCAAGACCATGGGCTGGACGATCTATTCTTCCTTTGCGCTGTCCTTTTTTGTGTCGGTGTGCGAGTGGCTCTATCCCGTCAACGTTTCCATGAGCGGTGATGCCATGCTGGATCTGGTGTTCGCCGTGTTCCTGCCGGCTCTGGGTGCGGCGATCGTGTTCGACATCGGTGCATCCACCGGCGGTACGGATATTGTGGCCCTGATTCTGGCAAAATATACCTCTATGGAGATCGGCAAAGCCCTGATGGTCAGCGATATCCTCATTGTGCTGGCGGCGGCATGGCGGTTCGGCATGGGCACCGGCCTTTACTGCATCCTTGGCCTGATCGGCAAGAGCTTTGTGGTGGACGGCGCCATCGAGAACATCCGCCTGCGCAAGGTGTGCACCATCGTGACGTCCAACCCGCAGCCCATTCTGGACTTCATCATCAAGGAAATGAACCGTTCCGCTACCGTGGAAAAGGCTTACGGCGCTTACACCCACCACGAGTTGAGCGTGCTGGTGACGGTGCTGACCCGCCGTCAGGCCCTGCAGCTGCGCAACTTCCTGCGGGAGAACGACCCCCGGAGCTTTATCACCATCGTCAATTCCAGCGAGATCATCGGCAAGGGCTTCCGCTCCTTTAATTAAAGGCACGGCAGGGCCACGCCGCTATTGACGAACCGCTCCAAAAACGATATACTATATTCCGGCGGTGCAGCAGTGCCGCCGGATGCCGGGGTGTTGCGCAGTTGGTAGCGCGCCTGCTTTGGGAGCAGGAGGCCGCGAGTTCGAGTCTCGCCACTCCGATATGACAAAAAGCCACGATGAACCGTTTACAAATGCGGTTTCGTCGTGGCTTTATTTGTTGCCAGTCCCCTGAGATTCGGCTGGAAGATACCTTATTTGTGCGTTACCATCTTAAAACCCGCCCCTGCGCTAAAGGGCAAATGCGCACCCGGCAGCTTTCCGATTTTGTTCTTTTTTTATTTACAAACAGTACCTTGACACCGAAATATCCTTTTTGTAATCTTAAAGAGTATTCTGAATGTAAGTGAATGCCGTCCCGAATCAATACGGTTTTTTCGGGCAGGACGGCAGGAAGTTTCTCCAGCGAATGTCCTGGGGTGGTACCCTGCTGCCACAGGCAGTAGGGCGGGACCGAAGTTCCGGGCTGTTCGCAGAGAAAGCTTCCTGATGGCCTGCCAAGTGAACACAAGCTGACGGCAATGGGAAAGGAGCAACTACCAATGGATCATCTGCAGAACGTAATGGGATACTTCGACCAGCAGCAGCCGCTGTGCGCCGAACACGACCGCATCAGCAAGGACCTGTACAAGGAGTTTGGCGTTAAAGCGGGCCTGCGCGACGAAAACGGCAAGGGCGTGCTGGCAGGTCTGACCAATATCTCCGATATCCGCGCCTTCCAGTATGTGGACGGGGTGAAAAAGCCTGCCGACGGTCAGCTGCTCTACCGCGGCTACGACGTGAAAGACCTGATCCGCGGGTCGTCCGGCAGCCGCTTTGCCTTTGAGGAAGCGGGCTATCTGCTACTGTTTGGTGAGCTGCCCACGCAGGAAAAGCTGGAAGAGTTCTGCCGCGTGCTGGGCGAGTGCCGCACCATGCCCACCAACTTTACCCGTGATGTGATCATGAAGGCCCCCAGCCACGATATCATGAACTCCATGGCCCGCAGCGTGCTCACACTGGCATCCTACGACCCCAAGGCCGGTGATCTGGAAATTTCCAATGTGCTGCGCCAGAGCATCCAGCTGGCCGGCATCTTCCCCATGCTGGCCGTGTACAGCTACCATGCCTATAACCACTACGAAAAAGACGGCAGCATGTACATCCACCGGCCGGACCCGGAGCTTTCCACCGCAGAGAACTTTTTGCGGATGCTGCGCCCGGATATGAAGTACACCGAGCTGGAAGCCCGCGTGCTGGATGTGGCATTGCTGCTGCACGCCGAGCACGGCGGCGGCAACAACTCCACCTTTACCACCCGCGTGGTCACTTCGTCTGGCACCGATACCTACTCGGCCATGGCGGCTGCCCTGTGCTCCCTCAAAGGCCCGCGCCACGGCGGTGCCAACCTGATGGTGATGCAGATGATGCAGAACATCCGCGAAAACCTGCACGACACCGAGGACGATGAAGAGCTGGAAGCCTACCTGAAAAAGCTGCTGCACGGCGAAGCATTTGACCGCAAAGGCCTGATCTACGGCATGGGCCACGCGGTGTACTCCCTCAGTGACCCCCGTGAGGTGGTATTCAAGGGCTATGTGGAACAGCTGGCCCACGAGAAGGGCCGCGACAAGGACCTTGCCCTTTACAACAAGATCGAGCACATGGCCCCGCAGCTGATCGCGGAGGAGCGCAAAATTTTTAAGGGTGTCAGCCCCAATGTGGACTTCTACAGCGGCTTTGTGTACGATATGCTGGGCATCCCCATGGAGCTGTACACGCCGCTGTTCGCCGTGGCCCGCGTGATGGGCTGGAGCGCCCACCGCATTGAAGAGCTGCTCAGCGCAAACAAGATCATCCGCCCGGCCTACAAGAGCCTTGGCGGCACCCACGAATATATCCGCCGCAATGAGCGGAAATAACAGGGAGGATGCATGATGAGCGTGGAACTGAAACATCACCCGGAAGAATGGTTCTTCCTGCACAATTTTGATATCGACAAGGTGTTCAGCACCATCCAGCGGGCGGATTACCTGATCTTATATTACATCAAGATGCAGGCCGAACAGCACCCGGACAGTAAGGTTTATCTGGCTGACCTTGCTGCCGTGATGGGCCTGAAGGTGACAGAGCTTTCCAAGGCCGTTGAAAAGCTGCAGGACAAGGGCTTTGTGGCATGGAAGACCGACCGTGAAGCGGGCCGCACCTATGTGGAGCTTTCCAGCAAGGCTGTGGAGCTGATGGCGGAGGAGCGCGCGTTCATGCAGCGCTGTTACGCCCGCCTGCGTGCAGAGCTTGGCGACGAAGAACTGCATCGTGCAGTAAGCACCATGCAGAGCGTGACGACCATCCTGAAGGATGAACGGGAACACAGCGGCGTATAAAAACAGCCTCAACGAAAAAATGAGATAGACTTCCCCGAAAGGGGTTGCCTATCTCATTTTTGTTGTAAACTGAGGTTCCCGGATCAACAAATAAATTCTACTGAAAAAAGCCAGAGCGGCTATTTTAAATCCTTTACCGGATCAGGTTCACAAACACCGGGCAGAGCACTGCGGTCAGCACACCGGCCACCGCAATGGAAAGGCCGCTCATGGCACCTTCCACCTCGCCCATCTGCAGGGCTTTGCTGGTGCCCACGGCATGGGCCGAAGTTCCGATGCCCACGCCCTTGGCGATGGGGTCGGTGATGTGGAACATCTTGCACACCGTCTCAGCCAGCAGCGCTCCCACGATGCCGGTAACAATGACGATCGCACCGGTCAGGGCAGCAATGCCGCCCAGCTCAGCGGCCACATCCATGCTGATGGCGGTGGTCACGGATTTGGGCAGCAGGGTGGCATACTGCTCACGGGTCAGGTCCAGCGCCAGTGCCAGCGCCAGTGCGCTGCCAAGGCTCACCAGCGTGCCCACCGAGATACCCGCAATGATGGCGGCGGCGTTCTCTTTCAGCAGGTCGATCTTTTCATACAGCGGAATGGCCAGTGCCACGGTGGCGGGCAGCAGCAGATAGTTCACCGGTGCCGCGCTGGCCTTGTAGTCCGCATACGGGATGTTGCACACCGACAGAAAGATGATCACAAAGATACTGCCCAGCAGCAGCGGGTTAAAAATGGCTTTGCCTGTCACCTTATTGATAAGGGTGCCCAGTGCAAACGCGGCCAGCGTAAGCAGAACGCCCCATGCTGCGGAGCCGGACAAAAAATCATTCAGCAGCTGCGTCATTGTCAGCCTCCTTTTTCTTGCGGCCGGTCAGAGCCTGCGTGGTCTTGCCTGCACTCACCATCACCAGCACAGTGACCGGGATAATGGCAACGAGGATGGGCAGCAGCATCTCGCCCATCTCTGCCCACAGTTCCATCACACCGGCGGCAGCGGGCACGAACAACAGCGGGAAGATGCCTGTGAGATAGGTTCCAACCTCTTTCACATCGTCCAGCTTTACCAGCTTGAAGTTCAGCGCTGCCAGCAGCAGCACCAGACCGTAGACGCTGGCCGGGACTGGCAGCGGCAGCACTACATGAAGGATCTCGCCCAAAAAACAAAACGCAAGAATGCGCGCAAACTGAAAAATATATTTCGTAGTAAAGTTCCCCTTTCCTCGATCAAAAGCGTAAATGGACACATCAAGGGTAAAGTATACCGCAGGAGCCCCAATCCATCAACCGTGATTCTGGATAAGAAAAATTGCACATTTTGCCGAGAACTGTGCAAAAAAAGCGCGCCGGTCAAGCCGGTGCGCCTTTTTGCATGTTATCAGAAATACCGTCAGATCACATAATCATTCCCGGCCTGATCAGGCCGGGCGAGATCGGCCAGTGTGATATTGCCGAAATAATTGGAGATCAGATCGTCCAGCCCCTTCCACATCTCGTAGGTGCGGCAGTTTGCCATGCGGGAGCAGGGGGTCGCATTGGGGGTCAGGCAGCTCACCGGCGCAAGGCTGCCCTCGGTCAGCATCAGGATCTCGCCCACGGTGTACTGATCCGGGCTGCGGGTGAGCCGGTAGCCGCCGCCCTTGCCGCGCAAGCCCTCCAGAAAGCCGTTCTGCACCAGCACCTTGAGGATGTTTTCCAGATATTTTTCCGAGATCTCCTGCCGGGCAGCGATCTCCTTGAGAGGGACATATTTTTCAGACTGATGCTCGGAAAGGTCGATCATCACGCGCAGTGCATAGCGCCCTTTGGTGGACACGATCATAATAGTGTACTTCCTTTGTTGGTTATAGATTGAGTTTTTAACCTATTATACAACAGGGTAAATAATATTTCAATCCCACTTTTTTCAAAAAATCCATTGACAACCGCACAGAACGGGTCTATAATACCATCAAACCCACAAATGATGTTGGTATAAAGGTTTTAGAACCGGGTCGTCCAGCAGGGCACATGTGCCCATAACTGTATCAGGGAGGAAACTACAATGAGCAAGATTTATACTGCCGCAGATCAGCTGATCGGTCATACTCCGTTGCTGGAGCTGACCCACATTGAAAAGGAGCAGGAGCTGCCTGCACACATCATTGCCAAGCTGGAATACTTCAATCCGGCCGGTTCTGTCAAGGATCGCATCGCCAAAAAGATGATCGATGATGCCGAGGAAAAGGGCCTGCTGAAGGAAGGTTCCGTGATCATTGAGCCTACCTCCGGCAATACTGGCATCGGTCTGGCCGCTGTGGCAGCCGCCAAGGGCTACCGCATCATCATCGTGATGCCCGAGACCATGAGCGTGGAGCGCCGCCAGCTGATGAAGGCTTACGGCGCAGAGCTGGTGCTGAGCGAGGGTGCCAAGGGCATGAAGGGTGCCATTGCCAAGGCCGATGAGCTGGCAAAGGAGATCCCGAATTCCTTCATCCCCGGCCAGTTCGTGAACCCGGCCAACCCTCAGGCCCACATCGAGACCACCGGCCCCGAGATCTGGGAGGACACCGACGGCAAGGTGGATATCTTTGTGGCAGGCGTGGGCACCGGCGGCACCGTGACCGGCGTGGGCCAGTATCTGAAGAGCAAGAACCCGAACGTCAAGGTGGTGGCTGTAGAGCCTGCTTCCTCTCCTGTGCTGAGCAAGGGCACCGCAGGCGCACACAAGATCCAGGGCATCGGCGCGGGCTTTGTGCCGGACGTACTGGACACCAAGGTGTATGACGAAATCATCGCCGTGGAGAACGACGATGCCTTTGCCACCGGCCGTCTGATCGGCCACAAGGAAGGCGTGCTGGTGGGTATCTCCTCCGGTGCTGCTGTTTATGCTGCCCTGCAGCTGGCAAAGCGCCCGGAGAATGCCGGTAAGAACATCGTGGTCCTGCTGCCCGATACCGGCGACCGCTACCTGTCCACCCCGCTGTTTGCAGACTGATCTTTCAAAAAGCTCGCTTCTCCCGTTCTGTGACTTCACAGGACGGGAGTTTTTTGTTACAATATCCCTATCAAACACTTTGGAGATTTGCCCATGAATTACTATGCTGCCCCCATGGAGGGCCTGACCGACCGGGTGTGGCGGCAGGCACACCAGAAATGGTTCGGCCCTGCTGGCAATGCCGACCGCTACTATGCCCCTTTCATCTCCCCGCCGGAGAACCGGGTGCTCATTAAAAAGAAGATGGCCGAGCTTGCCCCTGCGGCAAACCCCGGCGCACCGGTGATCCCGCAGCTGCTGGCAAAGGACGGCGAACTTGCCGCATGGATGATCGGCGAGCTGCGCGGCCTTGGCTACACCGAGGTGAACCTGAACCTCGGCTGCCCTTCCGGCACCGTCACCGCCAAAGGCAAGGGTTCCGGGATGCTGCGCGACCCCGTCAAGCTGGACGCTTTTCTTGCCGCCGTATTTGCCAATGCGGAAGGGCCTATCTCGGTCAAGACCCGGCTGGGCGTGGAAAAGCCGGAAGAATTTGCTGCCATTCTGGACATCTATAACCGGTATCCCATCTGTGAGCTGACCATCCACCCGCGTGTGATGCGCCAGCTCTACCGCGGGCAGGCCGACCGTGCCGCTTTTGCCGCCTCCCTGCCCGGGTGCCGGATGCCCGTGTGCTACAACGGCGATGTGACCACCGCTGCGGACCTGCACACGTTGGAAGCGCAGTATCCGCAGCTGTCCGGCATCATGGTGGGGCGCGGCATCATTGCGGACCCGGCGCTCTTCCGTGAAGCACGCGGCGGCGCACCGGCCGCACGGGAAGAGCTGCGCGGATACCTTGACGACCTCTACCACGGATACTCCGAACTGTTCGGCAGCGCCGGGTGCGCGGTGAGCCGCATGAAGGGGCACTGGTTCTACCTCATTCACAAGTTTGAGGGGGCCGAAAAGCTGGAAAAGCAGCTGCGCAAGGTGCGGGAACCGTGGGAATATGAGGTCGTCGTAAACCAGATCTTTACGCTGCCGTTCCGGCCGTAACGGTTGGAATGGCCTCCGTTTCGCTCTGGCCATTTTCAGCGAAAATTTTATTTTATATAGTTGCAATTCAGAAAGATCTGCGGATTTTTCTGAATTGCGTTTTCACCGGAGGGGCTGTAACGGTAAACGGCATCTGCATTCTATTATGAAAAAGCCCCGCCATCATAGCGACGGCGGGGCATGAGCAGACAAGCGATATCAGACGTTCAGATAACTGCGCAGCATGGCCTGCAGCAGATCGTCACGATCCACCTTGCGGATCATGGAACGGGCATTTTTATAGGTCGTGATGTAGGTGGGGTCTTCGGACAGGATATAGCCCACCAGCTGATTGACCGGATTATAGCCTTTTTCCTTTAAAGCATCGTACACCTGCTGTACGATCTCATGGATCTCATAGTCCTTTTTGTCGTGGATCGAAAAAATAGCGGTCTCGCCACTCACGGAATACACCCCCTTAGGAAGAACTACATTCATTGTACACGAATTGCGAGGAAACTTCAAGCTAAACAGACCGGATTTGCACAGTTTGCATAAAATTTCCGGTCCTGATTTTGCAGGCTGACGGCCTGCACCGCCGCAAATGCGGCAGAAGGAGGGCCTTTATGCTGTATGGCATCGGCTGCGACCTGTGCGAGATCGCGCATCTGGAAAAAAGCCTTACCGGCGCACACGCTGCAGCCTTTATCCGCCGGGTGTACGGCGAGGCCGAACGCGCTGCGCTGAGCCTTGACGAACCACTGCCCGCCGGGCGCAGCGCCACCCACCGGCTTGCCAGCGCCGCAGCCAACTTTGCCGCCAAGGAAGCCTTTTTAAAGGCGGCAGGCACCGGCCTGCGGGAGCCGTTCTCCCTGTGTGAGATCGAGGCTGTCCGGCTGGAAAGCGGTGCACCTGCCTATCATTTTTCCGGCCAGACGGCGGAATGGATGCAGGCCCATGGCCTTGCCGCCCGGCTCTCTCTGAGCCACGAGGGCGGCATGGCGCTGGCCTTCTGCACACTGGAAACTCTGTAAGCCTTTGTGCATACAATGGAATATCCCCTGCGCTGCATAACCGGCGCGCAGCCGGCTCATACTGAGAGCAAACGAAGATGCGCCGGACGCATCACATAAGCGGGGCGCATCCTCCAAATGCAGGGAGGGAGATTCCATGGAGGTACACAGAGGAGAAGTTTTTTACGCAGATCTTTCGCCGGTGGTGGGGTCGGAGCAGGGCGGCGTGCGCCCGGTACTGATCGTGCAGAACGAGATCGGCAACCGGCACAGCCCTACCGTGATCGCTGCGGCCATTACATCCCGGCTGGACAAAGCCCGCCTGCCCACCCACATCAATATCCGGGCAGCGGATACCGGCCTTGCCAAGGACAGCGTGGTGCTGCTGGAGCAGATCCGCACGCTGGATAAACACCGCCTGCGGGAGCGGGCCGGGCAGATCACGCCGGAAGATCAGAAACGTGTGGATCAGGCTTTGGATGTAAGCCTGGGGCTTACTTCATATTAAGGGGCTGTTGCAAAACAGCTCTCTGAAAAGATCATGCACAAAACCCGGAACCTTTTCTCGGCCAAAACGGCTCAAAAAGGCTCCGGGTTTCTGATTTTACGCTGTTTCTTTGTGCAAGCTGCGATCGTTTTTTCATTTTCCAGCTTAATTTTTTTGAAAAGGCGCGCGAAGGCTGGTTATTCCCGCCAGAAAATGCTATACTTTTCTGTAGAATGGTTGTGCTGTCGTGTGCAGCATATGCAGGTTTTATGATGATATCGGAGGGCTGATTATATGATCATCCAGAGCAAAAAAGTATGGATCGCCGACCAGTTCATTTCTGCCGCAGTCGAGCTGGAGCAGGGCAAGATCACCGGCATCTTCCCCTATGGTGAAAAGCAGGCCGATGTGGACTATGGCTCCAAGCGCATCGTGCCCGGTTTTATGGATATCCACTGCCATGGTGCCTACGAGTTCGACACCAACGACGCAAAGCCGGAGGGCCTGCGCTACTGGGCAAAGCATATCGTCTCTGAGGGTGTGACCAGCTTTCTGGCCACTACCGTCACCCAGAGCGTGGAGGTGCTGACCAACGCCGTGGCCAATGTGGCCGACGTGATGGAGGGCAGCTACGAAGGTGCCGAGATCCTTGGCATCCACTTTGAAGGCCCCTACCTCGATATGAAGTACAAGGGCGCACAGCCTCCGGAGTACATCGCAAAGCCCAGCGTGGAGCAGTTCAAGCACTACCAGCAGGCAGCACGCGGCCACATCCGCTATGTGACCCTTGCACCGGAACACGACGAAGGGTTTGCACTGACCCATTACCTGACCGGGCACGGCGTGGTGGTCAGCATCGGTCATAGTGCCGCCACCTATGAGCAGGCCGTGATGGCCTATGCCAACGGTGCCCGCTCCATGACCCACGTGTACAACGGCATGTCCCCCTTCGCCCACCGCGCCAACGGTCTGGTGGGCGCAGCCTACCGCATCCGCACCATGTACGGCGAGATCATCTGCGACGGCTGCCACTCCACCCCTGCTGCCCTGAACAACTACTTCATGAGCAAAGGCCCGGATTACGCCATCATGATCTCGGATGCACTGATGGCCAAGGGCACCCCCATTGGCAGCGAGTACATCTTTGGCGGCAACCATATCACCATCTACCCGGACGGCAGCGCCCATCTGGACAACGGCACGCTGGCCGGTTCCACTTTGAACATCAACAAGGGCCTGCGCATTCTGGTGGAGGAGGCCATGGTGCCCTTCAATTATGCACTGAACGCCTGCACCATCAACCCGGCACGCTGCCTGCATCTGGACGACCGCAAGGGTTCCATCCAGATCGGCAAGGATGCCGACCTTGTGGTGCTGGACGACAACTACGATGTGCTGCAGACCTACTGCATGGGCAAGGCCCAGCTGTAATTTCTGGCTGACGCGAACAAAGGATGTGTTAAACCCGTTATGATCCAGATCGCCTTCTGCGACGATGACCAAACAGTTCTGGACCAGCTCTCTGCCCTGCTGGAAAAATATCGCGCCCAGCGCTGTGTCCAGATCCAGTGCACAGCCTTTCACAGCCCGCTGGATCTGCTGGCCGAGATCGAAAAGGGCACCCGGTACGATATCCTGTTTCTGGATGTCATCATGCCGGCCGAAAACGGAATTACCGCCGCCAAGGAGATCCGGCAGTACGATAACGTCGTCAAGATCATCTTTCTCACTTCTTCCGCCGAGTTTGCAGTGGAATCCTATGTGGTGGGTGCCTATTTCTACCAGATCAAGCCCATCTGGGAGGACAGCTTTTTCCGTCTGACGGATTCGGTGATCGCCGAGTGCCGCCGCGCCGACCAGCGCAGCCTGATCCTGCGCTGCAAGACCGGCATCTCCCGCATCGATCTGGACCAGCTGCTCTACTGCAAAGTGCTGGGCCGCACTGCAGGATGCCACTGAGCTGGTCGTCACCCTGCCGCTGCTGCTGGCACTGGTGCACTGGATCGCGCCTTCGGTGCGCGCGCTGTCGCACTCTTCGCTCAAGCTGCAGCTGCAGTTCGGCGTGGACGGCAGCGCAGGTTTTTACCGCATTGAAAAGTCCGGCACTTTGCTCCGCCTGAAGGCCGAATAAAATCACAGTGCGCATTCGTTCCACCCTTAATACGCAAAACACCCCTCGGCTTCCGCAGCAGGAAACCGAGGGGTGTTTGTTATGCTTTATTTGTGTCGGGTCAAGCCCTTACGCCATTACTTGCGGGGATTCTTGATCGCAGCCTGGGCGGGCGATAAAATTGCAGAGTTCTCCTTTCCAGAAATATCATTTCACTTTTCGTTGCGCCCGTGGTTCTTTTTTGTAAGCCCCGCGTATGCGGGGAAAAGGCGGGCTTGCTGGTGGACGCACCGTAGAACACGGGATCACCCCCGCGTATGCGGGGAAAGCAAGTGGAGCAATGAGCGGAAGCGACATGGATAGGATCACCCCCGCGTATGCGGGAAAAAGCTGCAAAGCGTCGCAGGCACATCTGCGCAGGTGGGATCACCCCCGCGTATGCGGGGAAAAGGGTACGATGTAGTCAGCAGGCTTTGCCGCGTACGGATCACCCCCGCATGTGCGGGGAAAAGGTTTCTTCCACTTCACCCATGAAATGTTTGAAGGGATCACCCCCGCATGTGCGGGGAAAAGCATAATCGAAGCTACCAGCAGGGCCTTGAACGAGGATCACCCCCGCGTATGCGGGGAAAAGAACAGCGCTTCAGTTATACGCAATTGCAAGCAAGGATCACCCCCGCGTATGCGGGGAAAAGGAGAAGGTCAAGGCAATTCTCATCAAGAGCGGAGGATCACCCCCGCGTATGCGGGGAAAAGTCGGATTCGTCGTGCTTGTACAGACCGCCATAGGGATCACCCCCGCATGTGCGGGGAAAAGTGCGAGGCCTACGCCCGCATCCACGGCATGGTCGGATCACCCCCGCGTATGCGGGGAAAAGCGCTGGAAAACGGCGGCGGCTCTCTTGATGTCCGGATCACCCCCGCATGTGCGGGGAAAAGTCACTTTGCGACCAACTTTCACTTGAATAAGAGGGATCACCCCCGCATGTGCGGGGAAAAGTGGGACAAACTGCCGCGAGAAATCAAGCAGAAAGGATCACCCCCGCATGTGCGGGGAAAAGAGTGCGTCAATAGTGCAAGAAAACTGCCAGTTGGGATCACCCCCGCATGTGCGGGGAAAAGAGCCATTCTGTTTCGCCTGCTGTCGCTGCCCAGGGATCACCCCCGCATGTGCGGGGAAAAGACTAAAAAGATCCCGTAGCACCGTGCCTCCTGTTGCTATTGTACCGCTGTTTCCTTCAGTTTGCAATAAACCTGTTGTATCAGACGGCAGTCCGGCAGGGCGCGATGCTCCACTTTTTCTGCCAGCTGAAAATGCTGTGCCAGCGTCACCAGCTTATAATTTGCGATCCTTGTAAGGTTTCGGCGGGCAAGTTGTGCAAGGTCGATCTGGCGGTTGGTCGGTGCCGGAAAGCCATATCGTTTGCAGGTCATGCGCAGAAACTCCAGATCAAAGGCAATATTATGTCCCACCAGTGGGGCTTTGCCAATAAACAACAAAAAGCTATTCAGCGCTTCCCGTGGTTCTGTTCCCTGCTGCAATTCCGCAGCGCTGAGTCCTGTCAGGGCTGTGATCTCTGCCGGAACGTTTTCTTCCACGCAGACCAGCATTGTCAGCTCCTCCACCGGTACACCGTCCCGGACCCGCAGCGCTCCATATTCGATGATGGAATCGGACGCGGCTGCTCACATTGCCCACATAAACGCCCGTGTTGATCTCGCACAACCATTTGGACAGATCCCCGCGCAGTTTTGGCGGGCAGTTCGTCATGGTGAGAACTACGATGTTTCATCACCCTCTTCTTCAAAATAATTGATGCCGTTGGCCACAGTGCCCACTTTGTTGTCCCACAGATAAACAGCTTCCGGCTCCTGTTCCCGCTCATCCGCATTCAGGAGCAGATACCGGATATCGTGCACCATGCGCTCCAGAATATGATGCTCTACCATGGCATCCCGCACCCGGCGGCGCACTACGGCCGGCAGGTCGTCCGGAGCCTGTGCCGCCACTTCAAAGGCGATGGGAATGGTCACCTCGGCCTTGTACAGGTCGGCAATATCGTACACAAAGGAGCACTCGTGCCCCACATGAACAAAGCCAAGACCCGGGGCGCAGCCCAATGCCACGATCACCGCGTGCGCCAGACCGTACAAACAGGCGTGCCCGGCAGAAAGCGCCTGATTGACGGCATCTCCCGATGCAAAATCCTCCGGGCGGTACAGTCGGCCGCTCCACGGAACACCGGTATCCTTGGAAGCTTTGCGGTATACCTGCCGCACACGGCTGCCCTCGCGTCCCCGCAGCTGCTGCATCGTCAGCCGGGAGATATCTTCGTCCGGGAAACGGAGCTGATACATCTTGCGTACCACATCCAGGTGCTTGCGGGTGTTGCTGACAAGCTCTGCCTGCCGCAGCAACAGCTGCGAGTGGGTGGTCAGGGGACGGCCATGGGCGTAATACCGCACACCGTGCTCACCTACCCAGACAGCACCCACGCCCGTGTCACCCATAAGTTCCATGGCACGGTGGGTCACCCGTGTACCCGGCCCCAGCAGCAGCACCGAGATGCCCGCCGCCGGGATCTGAACGATCCCTTTTTCGTCTGTAACGGTGATTGCGCCGTCCTGTCGGCCAAGGGTGCAGTGTTCCAGATACAGAAAGGTCATCCGGTCTTTCACCTGCGGCAGCGCCTGCAGGTCCGGCCGGATCATGCCCGGCATCTCGTCCATCTCAGTTTCCTCCGCGCATAACGGTCATCAGTCCAAGGCCATAGGCCTTGCCGCGCCCCATGCCCTGACACAGCAGTGCCCGGAACTGCTCTGCATCGGTCACCTGCAAAATGCCCTCATAGGTCACTGCCAACAGGGTCACCGGCCGGGTGCCGTGCTTGGCAAAGTGCTGCCACTGCACCCGGGTCACGGTAAATTCCTCCTCCCGCAGGGCAAAGCCGTGCTTTGCGGCGCGCTCCAACAGCCACTGCTTCTGGTACTGTGTCGTGCAATGTGCGGCTACAGTTCCTCGCGCTGCGGGGTTTTGGGGGTCTTTGCAGCTTTTGGTGGGGTTTGCGGTCAGCCGAAACTGCCAGCAGCTGCCCGGCTCCACCCGCTGCAAAAGCGGGTCGTAGCTGCGGGTCTCCGCAGCCGCTCCGGTGCCAAACTGCTCCACCACGCCGGACAGCTCTGGCGCATCTTCGCTGAGCAGCAGCAGATACAACCGCTCTCCCAGACGATCCAACCGCCACAGTCTGCGGCGGCGCTCCCCTGCAAAAGCGCTTTCCACTGCGCCATGCAGTTTTTGCGGTGCCGACAGCGCAGCCATGGTGCTGCGGCGGGTGGGATCTAGTTCTACCCGTGATAAATACATTCTCTCGCCCCCTTTTTACAATTCCCGGAACGGGTCATGCTCCGTCTTTTCCGGGCTGTCCGGCACTTTCTGCCAAAGCTCCCGTACCGAGCGGTAGCCGTACTGCCGATGATGCGGGTCAAAGCTCACCGGCACATCCCGCTGCGGAGCCGTGCCCGGCTCCAGCGGGTCGGCGTCCAACAAGATCCGGCTCTGCCGTCCCGGACACAGGGGCGGTTCCGCTTGCAGCACCTCCTGCAAGCTGCCCGGGCGTACTCCCAGACAGAGCGGCAGGGTAGGCGGGCAGCAGCGGCGGCCGAGATACAGCGGAAACGCCGGGTGTAGCAGCGCCTGCTGCAGCTGCTGCAAAAGGGCGGCATCCTCGCTTTCAATACCGGCCAGAAACACGGCGTCCTGCAAATAATGGCGGTAGGTCACATAAGAGGTCTTTTCATCCTGCGTCTTTGCCGTGTGGTAGTCCACCAGCAGCTGCCCTTCCCGCTCCACGCGGACGCCGAACCGCAGCCCGGTCAATCGGAGCAGTGCTTCGCGCTCGTCCCGCCGCAGCCCCAGAGCTGCCGCCAAAAGGCCGATCACGCCGCTCTTGGTGGGTTCACGGCCCGTCTTGCGGGTCTCAAATTTGGAGTCCGCGCCCCACGCCTGTAAAGGCGCTGCCAGCCGAAGCAACAGCGTTGCCATTACCCCACCTCATTTCCGGCAAGTGCATCCCGGACAGCCTTTTCCAGTGCGTCCAGCATCGCCTTTGCCGTCTGCGCCGGAGCCAGTTCCTCCAGCCCGCTGCCCACGGTAAAGCTTTGCGCCGGGGCCTCGGCAAAGCTGCTGTACATCTGCTGCGCATACTGTGCCAGTGCCGCCTTGGAAGGCGCGGCATACCCCTGCGCACTGCGGGGCACGGCCCGCTCGAATGCGCCGCACAGGTTCACCGGCTGATCCTCCCGCAGGGTCACATATACCGCATCCGGCAGAGTGCGGTTTGCAAAGGTGTTCTGCTTGCCGGTGGGCATGGAGAAGAGGAACGCCTCACCAAAGGCCCGCACCGTTTCCGCGGTCTGCGCTGCACCCAGCTGCCCGGCCAGCTCCATCACGTTCACTGTGGCATAGCGGTACAGGGTGGAGGAGTTGTACTCCACCGTGCCCAGATGGCCTGCACCGGCGTTGTCCTCTGCTTGACAGTCATCCACGGCGGTAAAGTAATCGTACTCGTTCTGCACAGCATGAGTGGAGATGCTGTGCGCCACCTGCGCAGCGGCGTCATAGTTCAGAGAAGGCTCATCTGCCACCATGCGGCCAAACAGCGCCATGTCCATCGAGGGCGCTGCTTTCAGGGCATCCCGATACTGCTTTTTATCCGCAGAGCCCTCCACAGCCAGCTCTGCCAACGCCTTTGCCTGCGCAGTGCTCATGAAGAACAGTGCCTTGGTGCCCTTATCGTCGCTCTTGATGCCCGCATTCTCCAGCGCTTTTTTTGCCAGCTTGTCCGCATCCAGTTCCGGGGCCAGTGCAAGGATCTGCGCCTTCACCAGTTCTGCGGCCTTTTTAGTGCGCTTGCCCACGTCCAGTTGAGCATTCTCCGCAAAGGCTGCGCGCATGGCATGCTTCCATGCCTGTGAGGATACCCGGGCACGGGTCACACCGCCATACACGGCTGTTTTGGGGCTGCCGGTATCATCCCGGTTGATGCAGCTGGGCGGGACGGTCTGCAAAATGTGGAAATCAACATACAGGCGCTTATTCATGATCAATTCTCCTTTTCTTTCTCATCCGGTGCAGGCTTCGGGTCGCGGTACAGGTCCTGTCCCCACCGTAGACGAACATTGGCGGGGGTCTGCGCATATCGCGGGTCGGTGCATTGCAATTCATACAAGTCTGCCGCAAGCTGCGGATAGTCCAGCGGGATGCCGCCATCCTTTGCCGCGCTCAACAGCTGGATCATGCCCCGCAGATGGTGGCTGATCTCGGTGATTTCTTCTGCGGTGGCCAGCGCGTTGAACCGCCGGAGCACGCTAGCCTCGGTCCAGTCCTGTCCGGCACTGTTCCGCTCTGCCAGCTGCCGCACCGCACGCCCCAGTGTGTTGCCAGGGCAGTTCATGGGGCGGTCGTTCCCCTGCTGATGCATAGCATACAGGGTCAGGGCAAGGTAGACCGCCCACTCTGCCGCCGAGGGAGCACTGCGGCCCTGAAAGCTTTCCGGCATTCCCAGCAAAAAACTTCCCCACAGTTCCGGCAGCTCGCCGGGTGCGTGGCCGATGCCCCGACGCAGCTTTGCCAGCTCTGCCCGCCGCTGGTTGTCCGGCAGAGACTGAAGCCTGTGCAGCTGCTGCGCCGCATATAGTTTGACGTCCTGTGTTTTCATACAATTCCCCCTTTATGGTTCTGTTTTGGGATAGATCTCCCAAAGCTTTGCGCGAAAACAGTTATAGGCCTTTGGCGAGGTATACAGGATGGCGCGCTCGGTCTTTTTATCCTTATCCACCACAATGCGGTGTCCCTTCAGGGCGGCATTTCCGGCCTCCATCACCATCTGTTTTCCCAGTTTTTCCGCGATATTTCGCGCCTGCGCCTGCCAGCGCAGCGCTGCCTCATCCGGGTCGTCCTGCTCCGGGTCGATCGCCTGCAGCCACTGCCGAAAAGGCTGATCCACTGCAAAGTAGAATTGTGCACGGGCGTCCTCCGTTACCTTCTGCTTATCCTTGAACCCTTTCACTTTATTGTAGTCCAATCCCCCGGCAAGCTTCAGTTCCACGCACAGTGTGCCAATGTTTTTGGCAGTTTCTTCACAGCGCTGTACTTCCCGGCTTATCCGCACCGTCCATTTTCGGCCAAGATTGTTTAACGTTGCAAGTTGCATTTCCAACTGGTCAGTATACACATCCTTAACAGATGCTCCCTGATCGTCATATCGTATTCCGACCACACTAATCACGATTTGTTCTTTTTTGCTCAGGATTCGCAGACTTTGCAGCTTTTGATTCCATATCAGAACACCCGGTTTACGGCCCTCCGGGTCTAGCATGGCGGGAAGTTCTCGCCACAGCTGCTTTCCCATCTCATGCTGTTGCGGTTCATAGGTCACCTTTTCATTTTCCTTCGATGTTCTGCGCCAAAGAGTCATTTGCTCGCCAAACGCATTTTCGCTGTCCCAATAGTCTCCGCCCAACACCTCATACCCGACTACACCGGGCATTTCTTCTGAGCGTATCAGCAAAATGCGTCTGGATTGCAGGGTCAAAAGTTCTGCCTGATTTTTCGGCATCACAATCTCAACGCTCTGTTCCGTTCTGGCGTGCTCCCGCTCCCAGCAAGGCAGTTGCTTTTCCCGTAGAGCATCCTGCTCTGTCGAAAACGCCATATTCCGCAGCAGCGTTTCGTACAGATTTTTCCCCTTAACAGCCACAAACCCAATCTGCCCCAGCCAACCAACACCATGCCTTGGCTTATTGCCAGCCTTCGGGCGGCCGCCGCGTTCATCGTATCCATTTTGATAAATCAGCCATCGAGCTGCCTGTGCATAGGTGAGTACCGCACATTCTGCTTTTGAAATGTTCTGAAATAACGGCGTTTTATTACCGCTTTCCGCTCGTTCCCCGTTCAACTTTTTTCCGTCAAACTCAATGCCATTGCTAAGGGTCGGCACCTGCCAGAAGGGGTGTGTCGGGTGGAACAGCCAGAAGCGGTCCTTCCACTGCTCCAGGTAGTCCCGGACAGGCTCTGCCGGGAAATGCCCAAGCTGCCACAGCTCGCTCCAGCGCTCCAGTGCATCATCGCTCTGTGCCAGCGGTTGGGGTTTTCCCTTTGCATTCACGCGGGAAAACACGGTAAACAGCACCGCCAGCAGCAGCCGCAGCATGGCGGCATCCTGCGTGGGTATTTCGCCTGCCAGATCCACATAATCCTGCGCATGGAGCAGTGCGTCCGTCAAAGAAACTTCCTGCACCGTATTGTCTGGCCGACGAACCCGGACCCACGGCTCCGTCAACAGGTTAAATTCGATCTCCTTCATCCGTTTCCTCCTTTTGGTAGGTCAGGCCGTTTTCACGGTCATAACAAAGCTCCATGCCCGCAAGATGGGCGGTCAGGTTTTCGTCCAGTAGCAACACCAGCTCTCCGTGCAGCAGCGGAGACAGCTGCCACGCCGCAAGGCGGCTGCGGTTATCCGCTTCCAACTCCCGGATGACCCTATCCACCTTCCACGCTTTGCCGAACACCGCCGGGAGCCGCAGCTTCTGCCGGGCAATCTTCAGTGCCGTTTCCGGCGGGGGCGGGCTGTCAGCAGCTACGGCGCTGCCACCCTCCTGCCACGGCAGAAAGTGGATGCTGCCGTCTGCCCGACACTGCATTATAAGCACCTCTACCGAGGGGTCGCCGTCCCGCACTGCTGCCCGCGCTGCCGGGTCGGAGCGGGCACCCTCGTTCTGCATCCAGTCGTCCAGCGTATTCAACTGCGCCAGCCGGTGCGTTTCCGGCTGCGGCACAAGGTACGCCTCGGCGCGCGCTTTCTTTTTCTCCTGCGTCTGCTCATATACGCAGCGCATTTCCTCCCCCTGCGCTCCACCGGGAGCTTCCCGCTCCCAGCCGTAGACCTGCTGCACCAGCGGAGAGATTTCCTCCGGCAGCCGGATGCTCCGGGGCAGAAACTTCCGGGTGCGCCAGAGCAGCCACTGTCCATATACCGCCTCGCTGCCCGCATCAAAGGCATCTTCCCCGGTGTCCAGCACCGCGCAGCAGGCCTGCTGCAATGGGGCGGGGCGGCTGCGGCGGTGACGGTGCAACCGTCCGATGCGCTGCAACAGCAGATCCATGGGGCAAAGCTCTGTAACAAGAACATCCAGATCAATGTCCAGCGACTGCTCCATCACCTGCGTGCCCACCACGATCAGGTCGTTCCGGCGCTCCGGTTCAGAGCCCTTGCCAATGCGTGCCATCAGCTGGTTTTCCCGCGCTGCGCGGTCCGGCATCAGGAACTGCGCATGGAACAGCTGCACCTCTTTGTCCGGCAGGCTTTCCCGCAGCAGCTGCGCGATCTTCTGCGCTTTTTTGACCGTGTTGACGATCACTCCCGCGCAGCCGCCCTCTGCCAGCTTCCGGCGCAGCAGCGCGGGCAGCTCCGGCTCTGTGAGCGTGGTCAGCTGCACCGTTTTACCGGGTGCGTCTGGTGGGATGGCCGTCTGCTTTACCTCTGCGCCGTCCGTCCATGTCAGCAGCGGATAGCCGCAGCTGGTTTTCCATGGGGCGTCCGGGACAGCCTTTTTCTGCTGGTAAGCCTCGACCAGTTCCGCGCGCCGCCGGGCAGGCAGGGTGGCTGACAGCAGGATGACCGGCACCTTGTACCAGCCCAGCCATTCCAGTGCGCGGTCCAGATAGCAGTTCATGTAGGTATCGTAGGCGTGGCACTCGTCAATAATGACCACCTTGCCTGCAAGCCCCAGATGCCGCAGCATAACGTGCTTCTGGGCAAGTGCCGCCAGCAGCAACTGATCCACTGTGCCAATCACAAAGTTTGCCAGCAGTGCCTGCTTGTTTCCCCGAAACCACTGGTGTACCTGCACCTGATGCGCTTCCTGCGCGTCCTCCTCCAACTGCACCCCGCGCCCCTGCAGCCGCAGATAGCACTCGTTCAGTTCTGCCATGCCGTGTGCCAGCTTTATAGCCTGCGGCAGCGTCTCCTCAGACTGTGTGTCTGCCCAGCCAAGCAGCCGGGGAAAGATGCCGTTTGCCGTGGCCTGTGTGGGCAGTCCGAAAAAGACACCACCCAGCCCGAACCGGCTGGCCATGACCTCCGCAGCGGCCAGCGCCGCCTCGGTTTTACCCACGCCCATCTGTGCTTCCAAAATCAGGATGCCCGGTTCCGCTGCGGTATCCACAGCCTCCAGAACAGCCTTCTGCACTGCATTGGGCGCAAAGCCGAACCGCACCGCAAACTCCTGCGGGTCTGCGATGCCCGGCTGTGCCTCCCACGGGAAGGGCAGCGCCAGCTTTTCCCAAGCCCTGTCCACCCGCGCCGGGTAATCCTCCATGCTGCCCAACTCCTCTACCGGGATCAGGGGAAAGTATTCCGTATTGCTGGCGATCCAGTCTGCCATGATCAGAAGTCCGGTCAGAAGCACTTCCTCCTGCGGATTCAGATCATCCAACTCCGCTGTGTCGTCAAAGCCGCAGTCCTGCAAAACAGTCATGAGCAGTTCTGTCCAGAAGTCCTCCCAGACCTTTTTCTGTTCCTTGGGGTAGTAGTTGCTCTCCCAACCCTCTAACTGATCATCGACCGCCGCGCAGCTCTGTGGCTTGCCGTGGTGCGCCCCCACAATGGAGGCGATCCCGCCGGGGCAGTCATCCCACAGCAGGACTGCCTCGCCCGCCCGGGCATGCGGCGACTCCCGGCGGTTCTGTTCAGGACAGTCCAGCGGCGTCAACGTTTCCAGCCGCTGCCTCGCCTCCGGCAGGGTGCGCAGGATATTTGCCTGAAAGGCTACCGTAGCCTTGCCTATATCATGGATTCCACCCAAAAACCGGGCATGCGCGAGCAACGCTTCCTCGCGCTCAAAGCCCATGGCCCGTTTTACGCTTTCGGGGAGCCACTGCCGGACTAGCCGCTCCATGATGCCCGCCGTATCCCACAGATGCATCCAGAGCGGCAGCCACAGGCTGGTATTTTCCGGGTCCGTTTTACCGGCCAAAAGCCTTGTTTTATTCAACGTCCTTCGCATTTTTGCTCCTTTTCCGGTGTGTGTGCCTTCCATGTACCGAGCATAACAGATAATGTGTACTATAATCCGTACTTTTTGTATTTTATCTCCGCAAATGAAAAAAGCGGCACACCGGGTCGTGCCTCATCAAAACGAAGTGTCCTCGCAAGGTAAAGAAACCTGCTATTTATAGCCCGGTTCCGTTTTCTGTTTCAAAGATACGCTTCTGCCCTTCTGCTGTCAATGACTCTGCGCCAATTCATCAAAGCTACAAAAAAACGATTTCTTTTTTGTATAAAAAACCGCCCCGGCTTCCATTGCGGAAACCGGGGCGGTTCGTTTATTTTATTGGTGCTTTTTTAAGCCCTTACGCAATCACTTGCGAGGGTTCTTGATTGCAGCCTGAGCGGGTGCCAAAATTACAGAGCGTTGGGGAAGAATGATAATACGTTTTTATCTTCGCGCAAATCCTACTCCAGAAATATTTCCTGTTCGATCGTGACTCCGTATTGCAAAATCTTATCCTTTCTATGCAAAAAAGCTGCCGCACCGGAAAAACCGGCGCGGCAACTCTTTTTGCAGGAACCTGTACCGGCGCTACGGGACGCACCAGCCGCAGGAACACACTTATTTACCAAAGACGGCAACGTAGTCCTTCTGGAACTTTTCAATGCCGGCATCAGTCAGAGGGTGGTGGATCATCTGCTCCAGCACCTTATATGGCACGGTGGCAATGTGTGCACCGGCCAGTGCGCAGTCCGTGATGTGGATAGGATTGCGCACCGAGGCAGCGATGATCTCGGTATGGATGTCGGGGTAATTGCCGAACATCTCTGCAATGGTCTGAATCAGGTCGATGCCGGGCTGGCCGATATCGTCCAGACGCCCCAGAAAGGGGCTGACATAGGCAGCACCGGCACGGGCAGCCAGCAGCGCCTGATTTGCGCTGAAGATCAGGGTGCAGTTGGTGGGAATGCCCTCGCTGCTCAGCACCTTGATGGCCTTCAGACCCTCTGCCGTCATGGGAATCTTCACTACCATGTGCGCAGGATCCAGTGCGTAGATAGCACGGCCTTCCTCGATCATCCCTGCAGCGTCCAGCGTAGTGGCCTTGACCTCGCCGGAGATGGGGCCATCCACAATGGAGGTGATTTCCTTCAGGGTCTCGGCGTAATCACGGCCTTCCTTGGCGATCAGGCTGGGGTTGGTGGTGACACCGGCAATGATGCCCATATCGTTTGCTTTGCGGATCTCGTCCACGTTGGCCGTATCAATGTAGAATTTCATACCTGTATTCCCCTTTTTTCAGCAGACGCTCACTTCAGCAGCGCCTCGGCATGGGCTGCAATGTTCTCGGCGGTCAAACCGTACTCCTTGAACAGATCGGCGGGCGAGCCGCTCTGACCAAAACGATCCATAATGCCCACGCGGTCAAACTTGCAGCTGCACTTACCGGCAATGGTCTCGGCGGTCACACCGCCCAGACCGCCGATGATGCTGTGCTCCTCGGCAGTAACAACAGCCTTGCACTTATTGGCATAGGCCAGTGCAGTCTCGGTATCAAAGGGTTTGATGGTGTGGAAGTTGACAACAGCGGTGCTGATGCCCTTGGCCTCCAGCGCATCCGCTGCCTTCAAAGCTTCCGGGATCATCAGTCCGGTGGCAAAGATCGCCACATCAGAGCCATCCTTCATCACGTTGGCCTTGCCGGGGATAAAGGGGGTGTCCTCCTCGGTGTACACATCGGACACCGGACGTGCCACGCGGATGTACACAGGACCCTTGATGTCGATTGCTGCCTTAACCGCCTTACGGGTCTCAATGGGGTCGCAGGGTACCAGAATGGTCATGTTGGGCACAACGCGCATCAGGGCAATGTCTTCCACGGTCTGATGGCTGCCGCCGTCCTCGCCCACGCACAATCCGCTGTGGCTGCACGCCACCTTGACGTTGGCGTTGACGTAGGCAATGCTGTTGCGGATCTGCTCGTAGGCGCGGCCGGTACCAAACAGTGCAAAAGTGCTGATGAAGGGGATCAAACCGCTGTGTGCCATGCCTGCTGCAGCACAGGTCATGTTGGCTTCGGCAATGCCGAAGTTGAAGAACCGCTCGGGATACTTCTCGGCAAAGATGTTGGTCATGGTAGCGTGTGCAAGGTCTGCATCACAGACGACGACCTTCTCATTCAGACCACCGATATCACGCAATGCCTCGCCGTAGGCGACGCGCATAGATTTACTTTCAGCCATCTACTTCTACCCCCAGTTCTTTCATAGCCTTGATGTACTCTTCCTTATTGGGTGCCTTGCCGTGCCAGCCGACCACGTTTTCCATAAAGGAAACGCCCTTGCCCTTCACGGTCTCGCAGCAGATGAAACGGGGCTTACCCGGGGTGACGGGTGCCTGAATGGCATCCACGATGGCCTGAATATCATGGCCATCCACCTTGACGGTCTCAAACCCGAAGGCGGCAAACTTGGCGCAGGGATCGCCCACCGGCATGACCTGATCGTTGGTGCCGTCGATCTGCAGCCCATTGTGATCCAGCAGAACCACAAAATTGTCCAGACCGTACTTCACAGCGCTCTCGGCTGCCTCCCACACCTGACCTTCCTGGATCTCGCCATCGCCCAGAATGGCGTATACCCGGTAGTCCTTGTGCAGGTATTTGGCTGCCATAGCCAAACCGCCTGCCACGCTGACGCCCTGTCCCAGAGATCCGGTGTTCACATCAATGCCCGGCGTCTTGTTGCAGTCGGGATGGCCCTGCAGGTGGCTGTGCAGCTTGCGCAGGGTCCACAGATCCTCCCGGGGGAAGAAACCCAGATCTGCCAGAATGGCGTACTGTGCCGGGCAGCCGTGACCCTTGCTCAGCACAATGCGGTCACGATCCTCCCACTTGGGGTTCTTGGGGTCCACATGGGCAGTGTTATAGTAGATAGCCATGAGCATCTCCACCAGAGACAGTGATCCGCCCGGGTGGCCGGACTGGCACAGATACAGCATCTTGATAATGTCTGCGCGCAGCTGCTTTGCTTTTTCCTGTTGCATAGCAAGTTCCATAATATGTATCCCTCTCAATCAGATTTGAAGATGTACGTTTTTACGCAGCCGTTGCACCCAGCAGCATATCCGGCAGGAAGGTAACGACCTGCGGGAAGATACAGGTGACAGCCAGCGTGATCAACAACGGAACCAGGAAGGGCAGGATCGACTTGTAAATGCGTTCCAGCTTGATCTTGTTCACGTCCGAAATGACAAACAGGCACACGCCGAAGGGAGGAGTGACCTGACCGATCATCAGGTTCAGCACCACCACAACGCCGAAGTACACCAGATTGTAGCCCATGGTGTCGGCGATGGGCAGCAGCACGGGCAGCATCAGGGTCAGGATAGCGCCGGGCTCCATGACCATGCCAAGAATCAGCAGGATGATGTTGATAATGAACATGACAACCGCCGGGTTGGAGGAAACACCGGTGATGGTGTTTGCGATGAGGGCGGAGATGCCCTCCTTGGCCATGACGTAGGTAAACAGGGTGGAAGTACCGATGATGAACAGTGTGTTTGCAGAGGAGATGGCACTTTCCTTCAGGCACTGCAGGAAGGTTTTGAGATCCATGCTCTTATAGACCAGCACAGAGATGATCAGCGCATAGATGGTTGCCACTGCAGAGGCCTCGGTGGGGGTGAACCAGCCCAGCGTAAAGCCTGCCAGAATGATCACGGGGGTGATGCAGGCGGGCAGCGCATGAACAAACTGCCATGCCAGATTGCGCAGGTTGAAAGCGGTGCGCTCGTAGCCGCGCTTGACAGCGTAGATGTAGATGAGCACCATCATCAGCACTGCCATGACCAGCGCCGGGATCACACCGCCCATAAACAGCTTGGACACACTGACCGAGGCCGACGCGCCGTATATGATCAGCGGGATCGAGGGCGGGAAGATGGGGCCGATGACTGAGGAGGCAGCAGTAACGGCAGCGGAGAAATCATCGTCGTAGCCGTGGTCACGCATGGCCTTGATCTCGATAGCGCCCAGACCGCCGGCGTCGGCAGAAGCAGATCCGGACATACCGGCAAAGATGACCGAGGCCAGCACGTTGGCGTGACCCAGACCACCGGGAATCCAGCCCACCAGCTCGCGGGCGGTGCCGAACAGCTCGTCGGTGATCTTACCGGCGTTCATCAGGTTGCCCGCCAGAATGAACAGCGGAATAGCGATGAGCAGCCAGCTGTCAATACCGGAAACCATCTTTTGACCGATGACCACCAGCGGGTAGCCCAGAGACAGGCAGCCCAGCACGGCAGAGAAGCCGATGGACACCGAGATGGGAATGCCAATGATCAGAAATGCAACGAATGCAAGCAAGAAGAGGATCATGCGGCCTTCCCTCCTTTCTTAGCGGCAATGTGGCCGACCAGCATCTCAAGGCTCTTCAGCGCAATGAACGCACCGGCAATCGCCATAGGGATGTATTGGATGGTATAGTGAACATTGGGCATGGTGGCATAGGTGCGGGAGGCCACAAATCGGTACTGTGCATTGAAGGCCACGATCATCACGACGCCCAGACCCAGACCTATCAAATCGGTGATGTACCACACGATCTCGGCAGCAACACCATGCAGGCGGGTGACAAGGAAATCCAGCCGGATCAGACCGGACTTGTTGTACAGGGGGATGATGCCGATAAATGCCATCCACAAAAACAGAATGCCGCACAGCTCGGTGGTGGGCAGCCAGCTTTGGTTCAAAAAGTTGCGGCGGCACAGCTCGGTCACGATCAGTCCAACCAAGCCAAGGATCATTGCCATAATGATCCACTCAGCCACCTTGGAAATGGTGTCTGTGATCTTTGTCAAAACTTTCATGTTGCCATTCCTTTTTTAAAAAAGGCGCAGGCCCATCCGAAAATCGGCCTGCGCCGCTGCAAATACAACGAGCTTCGGGAGATTCCCGTCTTACTTATTGCCGTAGTTGTAGATGGTATCGACCAGGCTCTGATCATACCATGCCTCGCTGGCATAACGGGTGTAGTATGCGGGGATGTCCAGCTTCTTCTTGAAGGAGTCGATGTCCGGGTTATCGCAGAACTGCACGCCGCCCTCTTCCATGGTCTTGCGGGCAGTCACGTTATCCTCAGCGATGCAGTCAAAGCTGAACTGTGCAGCCTCCTTTGCCTTCTCGCGCAGCACATTCTGGGTGGTCTCGTTCAGCTTATCCCAAGCGATCTTGTTGGCAGCCATGGTGCAGCCCATCCACATATAATTGATAAAGCTGAAGTAGCCGATATCGTCCCAAGTAGCATTTGCTACTTCGTGGTAGGTGGCGTTGTCCTGTGCCTGTGCGGTGCCATTGCTCAAGGCGGTAGTCAATTCGGTCAGAGCCAGTGCCACAGGGGTAGCGCCCAGCGTGCTCCAGCAGTCGGTGTACATCTGGCTCTGGGGCACGCGGATCTTCAAGCCGATCACATCGTCGGCCTTCTCGATCTGACCCCAGCTCTTGACGGTGGAAACATGACGCATACCGTTGTCGCCCTCAGCCAGATAGACCAGATCGTAATCACCGAAGTCGGCAAAGATCTGCTCACCGATGTCGGTGCTGTTCAGCACCTCGTTGGCTTCCTCGGCGCTGGTGAACAGGAAGGGCAGATCCATGACCTTGGCTTTGTCGTAGAAGGAAGTAAAGCCGGAAGTACCTGCAAAGATCAGATCAATGGTGCCCATACGGGTGGACTCGATCGCCTCGGCATCGTTGCCCAGCGTGCCGCCGTACTGTACATCGCACTTGACTGCGCCGCCGGTAGCCTCTTCGATCAGCTCACCGTACTTGATGATGGTCTTGGTGGGCACGCTGTTTTCGCCGCCGGGGCTGTACAGGGTCAGGGTAGTGTTGGTAAAACCGGCATCGCTGCCGCCTGCAGAAGCTGCGGTGGAGCTGGCGGTGCTGGTGGTAGTGCTTGCGGAAGAGCCGCCGCAAGCGGCCAGACCCAAAGCTGCTGCGCCGATACCGGCGACCTTCAGAAAGCTGCGGCGAGAGATCTTTTTCATAACAGTGTCCTCCTGTTTTCTTGGGCAGAAGCATTTTTCGTGCAACTGCTTCTGCCGAATCGTTTGATTGACGAGAAGTCCGACGTTGTAGGATTGTAGGACAATCCATATCTGTGTTTATAGAATACCCTACTTTGCAAAGAATTTCAATTTCCAGAATTACCTAAAAATATATCATTTTTTTATCTCTTTGCACAAAAACTTGTATCTATGTTGCAAAACCTGCACAGATGTAGCAATTTTTCGTCTCAAAAGCGGCAAAACATGTTGCACTGTTCTACAATTTTGCAAAAAAGCACCAGCAGCCGCTCCCCCGCTTTCCAAAGAAGCGGAGCAGCGCCCTGCAGGTGCCTGCGTATGCTTTTTTTACGGGCTGTGCCCTTTTTTCCTCTTATAAGGAGACGTTTCCGTCCCTGGTCATGCTGATCAGATCCTGTGCCACCAGCTCCAGATGGCTGTGCATATAATGCTCGGCGGCATCAGCATCCCCTGCCTGCAGAGCCGCCAGAATTTTGGCGTGGGGCATAATGGCGTTCAAGGCGTTCTGGTTGTGCTGGAAGGTGCGCTGCCGGAAGTTTTTAATGCGCTCACAGGTCTGATGGTTGATCTTGATCAACAGTTGGTTCCGACTGGCTTTGACGATGCTGGTGTGGAAATTTTCGTCATACTTTGCAATGGTGGCAGCATCCTGTTTTTCCACTGCTTCGACAAATTTTTGATGGATGTGTTGCAGTTCCAACAGATCCTCGGGCTGGCTGCGCTCTGCCATCAGGCGGGCAGCCAGCGGCTCCAGTGCGTTGCGCACCTGCACGCAATCCAAAAGCTCCATTTCGTTGGCTCTGAACCACTGCACTGTCTGCTCTGTGCCCGCCTCCTTATCACTTGCCACAAAGGCTCCGCGCCCGGGGCGGATCTCCACAAGCCCCTTTGCCTCCAACAAGCGGAATGCTTCCCGCACGGTGCCGCGACCCACTCCCAGCTGCTTGCTCAGGGTCATCTCCGCAGGGAGCTTGGTATCCACTGCATAGGTACCGTCCACAATACGGTCTGCAATGACCTGCTCCACCTGCTGCACGATAGACACCCGCTTCAGACTGTTCAGTTCTGTTGCCGGTTCTGCCATAAGGACCAGCCTCCTCCTCTTTAATAATACGCAATAGGATATTTTTTGGTACAAAAACAGCCCCCGTAGCAGGGATGTGCAAAGCTGCGCTCCTGTCTTTCTTAGAACAATTATAGCGCGGTCTATTGTATGATGTCAAACACTTTTTGAAAAAACCGGTTGTTTTTTGAGCAAAGAGCTTTAATTGCCGTATTCCACCTGAAATTTGTGAATGAAACACGAAAATTCTTTCATAGTTTGAAAATACCTGTTGACATTTCCATGCGCAGTGTGTATGATAAAGGCAAGATGGATTGTAGGACATCATACAATCAAAAACACTGTCATGAATAGTCTGCATAAAGGAGATATCGTTATGAAGATCGCGCTTATCAACGAAAACAGTCAGGCCGCCAAGAATGGCATCATCGAAGCCGCCCTGAAGAAGGTGGTGGAGCCCATGGGCCACGAGGTGGTCAACTACGGCATGTACGCCGCCGATGACGCTGCACAGCTGACCTATGTGCAGTGCGGCATTCTGGCTGCCATCCTGCTGAACAGCGGCGCTGCGGACTACGTCGTTACCGGCTGCGGCACCGGCGAGGGTGCAATGCTGGCACTGAACAGCTTCCCCGGCGTCATCTGCGGCCATGTGGAGGATCCCGTGGACGCCTACACCTTTGCCCATGTCAACGACGGCAACGCCGTTGCCATGCCCTTTGCCAAGGGCTTCGGCTGGGGCGGCGAGCTGAATCTCGCGTACTGCTTTGAGAAGCTGTTTGGCTTCGGCCACGGTCAGGGCTACCCCAAGGAGCGCGTTGTGCCCGAGCAGCGCAACAAGAAGATCCTGGACGGCGTGCGCGCTGCCACCTTCAAGCCCCTGATCGAGTGCCTGAAGAGCATCGATCAGGATCTGCTGAAGGGCGCTGTGGCCGGTGCAAAGTTCTCTGAGCTGTTCTTCGCCTCCTGCAAGGACGAGGAACTGGCCGCTTACGTCAAGACCCTGCTGTAACTTACCGCACCTGCACGACAAGAAGTTCCGGCAGTACCTCCCTATTTATCATTTTCCCACACAGGGGTCGGTCTGACCCGGTCCCGGAAAAACCGTCAGCGCACGAGAGAAACTTCTCTTGCGGTGACGGTTTTCTTTTTGTCGGCATTGCCGCCCATGGCAAGGCGGCGACGCATGAGTCGTGTTCACTTTTCCGGCAATACCGCATTTTCAACTGGCGCAAACTGAAGGACGGAACGCCGGTCTTTGGCTACCAGTGCAATATGCGAACCGTCAACCCGACCCGTTCCTTCGTTCTGGAGCACAACATGACCCAGCAGCTCAGTTGCGACGCCATTTCCATCCCGGAGTGGAAGCTGGAACTGATGGCGAAGAAGATATTTGAAAAGGTCTGGGGCAATCAGAATAAAGCCATCCTTCGTGCCTGCAAGATGATTGAAAGCTGTCAGAACGGAAAAGCCGCCACACGAATGTCTGCTGCACCGATTCAGGGCCAGATCGAAAAAATCAAAAAACGCAAGCTGAACTACGCTGCCATGCGTGCAGACGGCGAACTGCCACGGGAAGAATATCAAGCCCTTTGCAAACAGGCAGATGACGAGATTGTCCGCTTGGAGCAGGAACTGAAAGCCCTCTCCCCTGCGCCCGAACCGCAGACGGTTTCCTCGGACATGAAAGTAATCTACGATTTTCTCTCTCAGAAGGTCGATGTGCACGGTGCCCGTCTTGCTCCCGAATTGATTGAGCAGTTCGTTGAAGTGGTCACCCCCTTTGCCGATTACGCCTACCGCTGGAAGCTGAACACCGGCTGCAAGAAGTCCAAAGAGGAGCGCACTGATCTGATGGCTGTATCGGAAAAGCCCATCCTTACCTTCACCATCGACTTTGAAACCGCCAAGCGTTACCGGGAAGCCAACAAGATGCCCCACCAGTTCCGCCGTGCAGCGTGGACCGACCTGACTGTGGAGGTGTATCTGTGATGCTTCTGGGAAGCAGCTCTATGTTAAACGCAATTCATCTCATACATGAGCGAACAAATAAAGCCCACCGCCAAAATTGACGGTGAGCCTTATTTTACGCTTGATTTTTAACGATAATTCGCTATAAGGTCCTTATGCTCTCGGGTTTTTAATAGCAGCCTGGGCGGGTGCCAAAATTGCAGAGCGTTCCTCGCTTCATTTGTTCTATGCGATCACCCTCAATCTCATAGCCTTTTTTCAAATCCGCCATGGATCAGAGGACCTACAAAGAATGTGACGAAGGCATTGGGATCTTGCTCGTGAATAATTTCCTGCAGCTCCCCGATTTCATACTTGTTCACGGCACAGAAAAGGATCTTCTTAGGGTGGTTGGTGTACGCACCGTATCCGTTCCAGAAGGTGACGCCGCGTCCCATCTTCTGCAGGATTTCAGTCTGCACAGTGGAAACATCCGTAAATATCAGGGCCGCCACATTGATGTTCTGATCGTGAAACCTATCTGCCACCGTATACAGGATTGCCACAAAGATGATGGAGTACATCGTAGTTTCCAAATCAAAAAGGAATAGGCAGACCGAAAAGAGAACCGCATTGACATAAATAGAAAGCCGTCCGCTTTTAAAATCCGGGTATTTCTTTACCAGACACATGCATGCAATGTCCATGCCGCCGCAGCACCCACTGCCCCGCAGCGCATAGCCGACACCTACACCACAGAGAATAGCGCCGAAGATACAGTTCAGCAGCACATCCTCCACAAGGGGTGCTTTGAGTGGCGGAAGTACTGAGAGAAGCAACGTCTGCACTGCTACCGAGAGCATGGTTTTGATGCAGAACCTGCGGCTCATGACCCGGTATCCTATCAGGAACAGCGGTACATTGATGAGGAAATTGATCATACCAACAAGGTTTGCATCACTGCGGATCGCAATGAATCTGCGCAGAAAAATCTCTATAATCTGAGCCAGGCCAATCACACCGCCAAAGTTGATACCATTGGGGGTGACAAACAGGTAGATACCCAAAGTCAGCAGTGTGGAGCCAAATATCAGATCAAAATACTGCTTATATGCTTTATTCATAGCATTCTTCCCGAATCTTCTGTGCATACCAGCCAAAAGAATCTTTTTTGTAGCGGGCGAGGTCTCCGGTGCCGTCGTTATGTTTATTTACATAGACCAGTCCGTACCGCTTATCCATTTCACCGCCGCCCGCGCTGACCAGATCGATGATGCCCCAGACCAGATATCCCATGCAGGGAATGCCGTCCTCCAGAACTGCTTTTTTCATCTGGGTGATATGAGCATCGAGATACTCCACCCGGTAGGGGTCATGGACGGAACCGTCCACTTCCAGAGTATCCTCCACGCCCAAACCATTTTCCACAATGAACAGCGGCTTGTGATAGCGATCATACAGATCATTCATGGTCACGCGCAGGCCGACCGGGTCGATCTGACGTCCCCATTTCGTGATCTGCAGATACGGGTTGCGCAGGGTAGTAATGGCGTTGCCATCCGCCACATTTTTCAGATGCTCCGGATCCGTGGAAATCAGCCTGGAGGAATAGTAACTGAATCCCAGAAAATCGCAGGTGTTCTGAGCCAGAAGTTCGTCATCACCCGGCTGTTCGTCCAGCGTGATGCCCAATTTTGCAAAGTAATTCCGGGCGAATCCGGAGTAACAGCCGTTCAATTGGACATCCGGAAAAATGTAATTTTTGTTGTTACTGATACGTGCTTCCATCACATCATTGGGGTTGCAGGAATAGGGATAAAAGCTTCCGGCCGCCATCATGCATCCGATTCGGAAATTCGGGTTGATTTTTTTACCGATCCGCACCGCGCAGGCACTTGCCACCAGCTGGTTATGCGCGGCATTGTACACGATCTGGTTGAACTCCGGGTCGTCCTTGTCCACCAGCAGGCCACCGCCCAGATAAGGGATGTGGGTGATCATGTTGATCTCATTGAAGGTCATCCAGTATTTTACCAGATTCCGGTAGCGGTCAAACACGGTGGCAGCGTATTTTTCATACAGTGCGATCAGCCTGCGGTCTGCCCAGGCACCGTATTTCCGGATCAGGGCTTCCGGCACATCAAAGTGGCACAGGGTGACCACCGGCTCTATCCCGTACCTACGACACTCCGTAAACAGCTCCTCGTAAAAACGCAGGCCATCTTCGTTCGGGGCGTTCTCTTCCCCGGTCGGATAGATTCGCGTCCATGAAATGGACAGACGCAGCGCCTTGATCCCGATTTCTGCAAGAAGGCGGATATCCTCTTTGTATCGATGATAAAAATCAATTGCTTCCCGGCTAGGATAATAATCGTACTGCGTTTCCAAAATGTTTCCCGGATGCAGCATGGCATTCCATCTGCCGTGGGCTGCATCCGGCAGAAAGTCAGCAGACGCAGGCAGCCTGCCGTCTTCCTGCCAGGCGCCCTCGCACTGGTTAGCAGCAAGTGCTCCACCCCACAAAAAATCGGACGTCAGTTTCATAATACCTCCAACGCCCCGGGACGCATGCGCTCCCCGGGGCGAACAAAATTTTGAGATCAGTGTTTCTTCAAGATTTCCTCGTCAAAGCCAAAGAGAATTGTAAGTACACAGGATGCTACAATCGTCACGATGATTGCAATAACCATAGCCACGATGGTATCCTCAAAGATCGGCAGGGCAAACAGGGAGGAAGAACCATACTCGTAGTTATGGGCACCCAGCAGAGCGGCCACGACACCACCGATGGCGCCGCCGAGGGAAACAGCCCACATAGGTTTCTTCAGCGGCAGGTTAAAACCGTAAATGGCCGGCTCGGTCACACTAGCAAAGATGCAGCCCACTGCAACGGACAGTGCTTCGGATTTGATTTCCTTGTCCTTTGCCTTGATGGCGATGCCCAGAGAAGCGCCGCCTTCTGCCATGTTGGACAGCAGCATACCGGGGCGGAACAGGGGATCAAAACCATTTTCCGACAGCAGCTGGATCATGGGAGCTCCCAAGGTCATGTGCATACCGGTCATGACCATGTAGGGGAACAGAGCCGTAAACAGCGCAACCGTGATGGGGCCTGCAATGTTATACAACCACAGGATCGCGGCGGTGACATAGGTGCCTGCCAGCTGACCCAGAGGCGCCAGTGCAAGGATCGAGACGGCATAGGTGGCGGCCATTGTCAACGTACCGACAAAGATAGGCTTGAACACACCGGGGATCACTTTGTTCAGGAATTTTTCCACATAATACGCAACGATTGCCAGCAGCAGCGCAGGAAGCAGAGAACTGCCGTATCCTTTCAGGGCAACATTGATACCAAACATGGTGACTGGATCGCCAGCACTTACAATAGCCGTCCATTCAGGAGCAACCAGTGCACCGGCCACGACCATGGAATATGTGGGGGTCGCGCCCAGTTTCTTGGCCGCTCCATAAGCGACCAGAATGGGCATGAAGTAAAACACCGCATTGCCCACGATGCTCAGCAGCGTATAGGTAGAACTGTCCGCAAAGGGAGCATAAACCTTGGAGATCAGCAGCAGGAACACCTTGATCATACCGCCGCCGATCAGTGCCGGAACCATAGGCTGTACGGCAGCGGAAATGTAACCAATCACTGCCTGCCCAACCGAAATCTTTTCGCCTTTCAGGTCACCGTCCAGTTTTTCGTCCACAGCACCGCCATCGCTGTAGCCCAGCTTCAGCACCTCTTCATAAACCTTCAGCAGATCCTTGCCGATGATGACCTGCAGCTGACCGCCCTGATAGGTGACGCCCAGCACGCCATCCAGATCATTGATGGCTTTCTGGTCTACCTTCTTGACGTCCTTGACCGTCATGCGCAGACGGGTCATGCAGTGAAATACGGAAGTAACATTTTCCTTTGCTCCAGCCAACGTCATGATATTCTGCGCCAACTGTTTGAAATCTTTTGCCATTGTAACATCCTCCAAAAAATCTTCCTGGATGGTAACGGACAGAATGTTCCGGTTCAGTTCCGTACCGGAAACCCCATCCAAACGGTTCAGTTCTTCTAGATCTGCCATACCGCTGTCTTTCACAGTGATATACAGGTGCTCTCCGTCAAAACGTTTTCGTGCAACATTGCCTTCACCACCGATGTGATGTATGATAGTTTGAAAGAATGCATCCTGTTTCATGGCTGATCCTCCTGATTTTTTATCTGAAAAACGATGCGGGCCCTGCACCGCTGTTCATTCAATATGTAATAAAAGATCCGGGCACAAAGCGCCTTCAAACTGCCTGAAAACGCAAGCGTTTTCAGGTCGGATGCGCTCTGTCCCCGGATCACGTCCCGCAAATGGCGAGTGCCGCTCCAAGCAACGGAAGCTGTTTATGTATTTTTCTGGCAGACGCGGTTGATATGCAACATCAAATAGAGAAGTTCCTCATCGTTACAGCACCAATTCTCCTGCTTTTGCAAGAAAGCCGCAATCTTTTTAGCACAGATATATGTTTTAGGGTAATCATTGGCCAGCATCTTTACCATGCTGCCGCTCCCCGTTTCGCTCTGAGTACCGCTCATCAGCCGTTGGATGAGATAGCGGATATGCATCGTGAACCGGTAATAACTGTAGCTGTCCTTATCCAGTTTCAGGTTCATTTCCCGCTCCACAATGGACTCCACGCCTTCCTGAATCTCCAACGCCTTTACGAGGGAATGGATCTCGCTGTTTTCGGTTTCAGCATTGATCAAATGCATTGCAATGCTGACCGCTTCGGAATCCGGAAGTGAGACCCCCGTGTATTCCTTCAGGATATCCAATGCTTTTACGCCCAGATCAAACTCATTGGGATACAGATGACGGATATCATAGGCAATGGGGATCGTCAGGTTCAATCCGCTGCGAAAGCGCTCCACCGCAAAGTTCAGGTGGTCGGCCAGCGTCAGCGGCAGGTTGGAGTTAAGGGTCGTATTCAGTACGACCTGCGCATCTTCTGTAATGTCGGCACTCGCCAGAAGAATCTCCTGCGGAAGAGTACTGATCATCTCAAAATAACGCGGGTCGATATCGTAAAACGTGCGGTCTATCCGCGACATATCCGTCAGTTCGTATGGAACCGCCGGAAACCCGATGCCCTTACCAATCACGATCAGTTCCTTCCCGCGGGAGTCCTGAGCAACAGCGGCACTGTTATTGATTTTCCGAACAATTCGCATAGCACCCATCCCTCTCCGTTTCGGATAAAGAAAAAACCTCGGACTGCAGTCACAATTATACCTGCAGGTATAGACGCTCTACCGAGCACTATCCTTTGTTCACAAGTACAACTGACGCTTCCGAGGAATCACGTGTTGTAATAAGATGTTAACATAAAATTCATAGAGATTCCATTCGCCTTTTTTACAATTTTATCGGTCATTTTTTGTGCATAAATACTTCTTCTTTTAACTTTAAACCATTCATAAGTCCACCACCTTATTCGACCGATGTACGCTTTCTTTTCTATTATTGGAACCTCTTTCCGCTTACAAAACAAGATGCAAAAAGCTCCTGGCCTCCATTACAGAAGCCAAGAGCTTTTATCTGCTTTATTCTATCAGATTTTATTTCCGGGGAGACTTAATCGCAGCCTGGGCGGGTGGCAAAATTACAGAGCGTTCGCACGTACTCACATCTGGTACAGTGCCACCATCAGCGGCATCGTGACGATACACAGCAGGGTCGTTACCACATTGATAGCGCTGGCGTAGTCTGCATCTTTGCCGTACACCTGCGCCATCTGGGTCAGTGTGGATGCGGACGGCGTGCAGATGGCAAGCAGTGTAACCAGCAGTATTGTTCTGCCCTCCGGCACTAGTGCTGCAAGGCCGCTGTATTTCAACAGTACGATTCCTATCAGCGGGATGCCCACCAGACGCAGCAGTGTGATCCACCATAGTCTGTGATAGCTCATCAGTTTTTTCAGGTCCATTTCTGCGATCAGCATACCGAGTATCAGCATTCCCATTGGACCAACCATGCTGCTGATCGAATCCACCGCATCCTGCACCGGTGCAGGCAACTGGATCTGCAGCAGGAACAGCAGCACCCCAGCAAAAATGGCGATCATGTTGATATTGGTCAGAATCTTTTTCAGGTCGATTCCTTTTTCTCCGCAGAGCTTCATTTTAGCATGGCTCCACAGCAGAAAAAGCTGCACCGAAAGAAATGCGCTGGTGTAAATGACCCATTCCTTGCCCAGAATAGCCGTCACAATGGGAATAATAAGGTTCCCTGCATTGGAATAGATCAGCGAGGTTTCCTCTACACCATCCAGTTTCAGCACCTTGCCCAGAAAGCCGACCACCACGATCAGCACCAGATGCAGCAGCACTGCCGTAGCCAGTGCCAGCAGCAGACCGTTCAGAATCTCGGGCTGATACTTCACCTGAAACGACGAGATGATCACACATGGCATGACCAGATACAATGAGATCATGGAGAGCACCTTGCTGTCCCGACTGCGGACGATGCCGCAGCGCACCAGCACAATGCCCAGAGCCATGACCAAAAACAGAGAAAGGATCTTTTTTGCCAGAATCAAACTTATCATATCGATATTCCTTTGCGGCAGCTGTTGTACGTGCTGCACCCTCACACAAAAAATCAAGTGCAGTATTTTTCTTGTTGTTTTGAAAAATACTGCACCGATCTTTTTTATTTGATTAGTCCTCGGCGGGAAGTTCCAGATCCTGTCCGTTGGAGGCGATCACCTTTTTGTAATACTCGAAGGAATCTTTCTTCCGACGCTGCAGGGTTCCGTTGCCCTGATTATCCTTATCCACATAGATAAAACCATACCGTTTTTCCATCTCGCCAGTGCCGGCACTCACGATATCGATGGGCCCCCACCAAGTGTAGCCGAAGATATCACAGCCGTCAGCCACAGCCTGCTGCAAAGCTTCGATGTGCTTTTTGAGGTACTCCATGCGGGCAGTATCGCGGATGCGGCCATCCGAGTCAATGGTGTCTGCCGTACCAAGGCCGTTTTCAGCAATGAACATGGGCTTCTGGTAGCGGTCATACAGTTCGTTGCAGACGAATCGCAGTCCCACCGGGTCGATTGGCCAGCCCCACTTGGATTTTTCCAGATAGGGATTGTCCGCACCTACGTGACCGCCCGTATTGGAGCGGATCTTCATGCCAGCAATGTGGGTAGAGGTCATGTAGTAACTGAAAGCCAGATAGTCGTTGGTGTTCTGTGCAATCAGCTCAAAATCACCCGGCTCCATCTGCACCTGTACGCCCAGCTCTTCCCACTTGCGATCGATGTAAGAGGGGTAACGGCCGCGCAGCATCACATCCGAGAAGAACAGCGAACGCTGACGAAGCTGATAGGTTTCCATCACATCCTCCGGGCGGCAGGTGTTGGGATATGCTGTGCTCAAAGACAGCATGCAACCGATCTTTGCACCCGGTATCATCTCATGGCAGGCTTTGACAGCCAGTGCATTGGCCACAAACATATTGTGTGCAGCCTGATACTGCCGCTGCGGTGCATTGACATCATCTGCCACCACCATGCCGGCTGCCAGATAAGGCAGCTTGAGGGTGTTGTTGATCTCGTTGAAAGTCATCCAGTACTTGACCTGATCCTTGTAGCGCTCAAACAGCACCTTGCAGTAGCGCTCAAAGAAGCCGACCAGCTTGCGGTTGTCCCAGCCGCCGTACTTTTTGACCAGCGCCAGCGGAGTCTCAAAGTGAGAGATTGTGATCACCGGTTCAATGCCCCAGCGGTGCAATTCCCGGAACATATCCTCGTAGTAGCTCAGACCCTTCTCGTTGGGCTCGGCATCGTCGCCGTTCGGGAAAATGCGACTCCATGCAATGGAGGTGCGCAGGCACTTCATGCCCATCTCGCCAAACATGGCAATGTCTTCTTTGTAGTGATGGTAGAAGTCGATGGCTTCATGGGAGGGATAGACGCGGCCCTCATGCAGCTCCAGCGCCGGGTCCAGCTTGATGAAACGATCTTTGCCGGTCTCCAGCAGGTCGCAGATCTCCAGGCCCTTTCCATCTTCCAGATAAGCGCCCTCGCACTGATTTGCCGCCAGTGCGCCGCCCCATAAGAAGTTTTTTGCAAAGGTTTTCACGGCAGTTCTCCTTTTATCAGTTCTGAGCGGCCTGCTCTGCTTCTGCCTGCTTATTGGCAATGATCATGAAGGGGACATACACCAGAGTTGCCAGTGCCAGACCAATAATCTGCACCACAACACCCTGCCAGCCGTGGCCAATCAGTGCACTCAGCAGCACGGGCGTACCAAAGGCAACGTCAACGGTGTTGCAGGGCATAAAGCCAATCGTGCTTGCAAACAGTGCAGTACCGGAGCACAGCATAACAGAGAGGATGGAGGGAATCAGCATGGTGGTGTTCAAAACCAGAGGCAGGCCAAAGACCATGGGCTCGCTGATGCCGAACAGTGCGGGGCCAATGGCAACTTTGGCAACAGCGCGATAATCTTCACGCTTGGACACCAGGAAGATAGCCAGGCAGACGGGCAGAGCCACCGGCAGGGCAACGAATGCGACCCAGAAGCCGTAGGTGATGGGAGAGGACGGGGTCTGACCAGCGGCCACAGCAGCAACGTTTGCAGCCAGAGCAGCAGCCAAGAACGGGTCACGCACAGGCTTGATGATCAGGTCGCCATGGATGCCCAGGAACCAGAATGCACGGCAGACCAGAATGATGATGAACAGACCGGCAGGGCTCTGGAATGCGTTCTCCAGAGGATGCTGGATGGTGGTGTAGATCCAGTCGGTCAGGTACTGGCCGCTGATCTGACGGAATGCGTAGCCGCCAATGGAAACACCCAGCAGAGTGAGCACGATGGGGATCAGAGAGTTGAAGGAAGTGGTGATCGCTGCGGGCACAGAATCCGGCATCTTGATTTTGAGCTTATCGAAGGTCATCAGGAAGGCGAACAGCTGGCTTGCCAGAATGGCGACCAGCATACCTACGAACAGCCCCTGAGAACCCAATGCTGCACCGGGCAGGCCACTGGCGGTACCGGTCTTGTCGTCCACCACCACAGAAACGATCTGCGGGCAGATGGTCAGGTAGGAAGCCAGTGCCATGATGGCAGAGATATGCTCCGGCACATTGTTTTTCTTGCCCAACTTGAGGCCAATCAGGAACACGATAGGCAGGGTCATGCAGGACAGCGTTGCAAAGTTTGCAGCGGTGAAGATGGGCTTCAGTGCTTCCAGTGCGGGGATCCACTTGGCAAGGCCAGTCGTAGTGCTGCACAGGATCGTATTGAACAGGCTCATAAACGAGCCAACGATAACGAACGGCATGTAGATGGTGAACGAATCCTTGATTGCACCAAGGAACTTGTTTTCGTCCACTTTTTCGGCCACCAGGCTCATGCCATCAACGAACTTGTCGCTAAATTTACTCATGTTTTTTCTCCTCCAAAAGGGATTTTCCAAACAACTCAGCCGTTGTTCACCAGATCCTCGGCCTGCTTCAGAATGGCAGCACCGTTGCAGCGGCCATAGGCCAGTGCATCAATGACCGCCACCGGTGCACTGTCACCCACAGTTGCCTTGACCTTGCGCTGCAGATGGCGCACCTGCGGGCCCAGCAGCAGCACATCAAAGTTGCCAACGTTCTCCGCAATCTTGTTCTGATCCACAGCCCAGATCTCATAGTCCTTGCCCTGCTCCTTTGCAGCGTCCTTCATCTTCTGGACGACGACGCTCGTGGACATTCCCAAGCAGCAAGCCAGCATGATTTTCATAACGATTCTTCCTTTCTTGTGTTCCGTGTTTATTTATGATTCTGCTTATAGAGTTCAATGAACTCTTCTGCAAAATCGATGGACATGATTGCCATGGTCAGGTGATCCTCTGCGTGGATCAGCACGATGTTCAGTTCCACGCTCCTGCCCTGAGCTTCGCTCTGCAGCATATCGTTCTGTACATCGTGCGCCTTGGCCATCTGCTCTCTTGCTTCGGCCAGATTTTTTTCGGCCTGTTCAAAATTGCCGTTGCGGGCCTCCTCGATTGCCATCAGTGCCAGCGATTTTGCATCACCAGCGCAGGCGATAATTTCAAATGCAACTTCGTACTTCTCGTCATCAACCATTTTCTTGTTCCTCCAGTCCTTGTTCTTTTTGTCTCAGCAGCCCCAACAGGACCTCGAACCGGCGCTCTGCGATCAATTTGCAGATGCAGGCTTCATCGACCATAAGCTGCGCAACAACCTGATAGAATTTTTGCAGTTTTGCGGTGGCATCGTCCGCGATGGACACCAGAAATACCACCTGTACCTTTGCTTCGCCCCACTGCACGGGCTTGTCCAGAATGGCAAGGCAGACGAAGGTATCTTTGCTGACTGCCTTCCACGGATGCGGCATTGCCACCAGCCCACCAAACGAAGTGGCGGCCAGCGATTCCCGCTTTTTCACGAGCTGTAAAAAATCATCCGGCAGCTTTTTTTTGCCACACACGAACCGGCACATCTGTTCCAGTACCTGCTCCCGTGTTTCGCAGTTGAGATGTGGCAGAAACAGCTCCGGGCTGAAATATTCTTCCACAGTCCCCTTTTTGCCCTGCATCAAGAGCTTTTTCATCTGGGTCAGTTCTTTTTCGGTGGGGAAGAACTGGATCTGTCGGATGGGCACCGGAACATAAATGGGAATAGGCACCGTGGAAAACACATAGTCGATCTTACTGAAGTTCACGCTCCGCAGCCCGATCACGTCACAGGTCTGTACCCGGCCCAAATTCTTGCCGAATTTCTGCTGGTAGCGGTAAGCCAGCAGCTGGGCGCTGCCTTTGCCGCTGGCGCAGACGATCAGGATGTTTTTAGGTGCCCACTCTTTGGCCTTCTGCCGTTCCAGTGCCAGCGCAAAGCTGACGGCGATATAACCGATCTCGTCCTCCTTGATGGGGTTCGGGCTGACGTCTTGCAACACGCTGCACGCCTGCGTGGCCATCTCGTAGGCCAGCGGATACTCCCGCTTGATATCCTGCAGGATCGGGTTCTTCATCCGCATCCCACTCTTGATCCGCGCCAGCAAGGGCACCATGTGCATGCACAGGCCCATGCGCAGTTCCAGATTGTCCCGGAAGTCGATGCGGAACGCCTCGTAGATATGCTCGATCATATCCGATACGATGCGGTTGACCTCCTGCGGAATCACCAAATTTTCATCCGAGGTCATTGCGTTTGCCCGGTACATCTGTTTGCCGTTCAGATGCATAGCAATGTAGTAGACCTCCGGCAGTGGAAAAGCCACGCCCGTCATGTTTTCGATCTGCACGGCGATGTGGCTGGCCACTTCTAGGATTCGCTCCGGAAGGTCTGCCTGCATGCCATCCGAGCTTTCTATCGCGTGCCCTGTGCGGATGCGCTCTACTGCGACCTCAAGGTGGACCGCCAGATTATCCAGCGCCATCGTGGACATGGCGAACTTTTCTTTTTCCAGCACCCGGCTGACCAGCTCCTGTATCTGCTGCTCGACCGGGCGGCTCTCGTCCCGCTGCGCCGCAATGCAGATCCTACGGTTCGTCTCACTGCCCACCACGCAGATGCCGTAGCCCGGTTTGCGGCGGATGCTCAGCCCGTATTCCGCCAGCTGCCGCTCCACTTCGCGCAGATCGTTGGAGATTGACCGCCGCGACACGAAAAACTGCTCGCTCAGATCATCCAGCTTGGAATAGCCATCCTTTTCCAGCAGATACTGCCTCAGCCGCTGTATCCGCTCCTGCGCGTCCTGCGGGATGCCGGCCCGTTCTCCCTGCTGTGGTTTGCTGCCCGACACATACGTCTGTGCATCCGTGATCTCAATGCCGAACCCCCTGCCGGGTTTGGCTGTGATGCAAAAGCCATTTTCCTGCATTTCCTTTGCGTAGGTCTTAATCAGGCTACGCACTGTTTTGCCGCTGAGTTTCAGCTGTGCGGCCAGTTCATCCGCCGTCATAGGGCCACTTTTGTCCAGTATTTCAGCGATCGTCCAGATCCGCTCGTCCATCTTTTCACCTCCCCCAGCCTGTTGATTAGCACATTTATTTTCTTATCACTGTTAAAATTATAGCATTTTTGCTCAATTCGTTCCACGTCCAGAATTTCCACATTCACTCCGGAAATTGTTGCATGTATATTTTACCGTTTGGATATTCTGCCAGTCAACACAAAAACCGCCCCGGCTTCCTGTTACGAAAACCGGGACGGTTCATATACTTTATTGGTGCTCTCTCAAGCTCTCACGCAATTACTTGCGGGGGTTCTTGATCGCAGCCTGGGCGGGTGCCAAAATTACAGAGCGTTCAGTTCAATCCACCTTCACTTGCCCTGTCTACTTAAGAGGCTCTCCATAGTTAGTATGGCAATGGCCATTGTTTTGCATCCCAAATTCAATATATTCTGAAAATGTCGTTCCAGAAATCGTAGTATTCGTCAAATGCATCACAACGGCTACTCCTGCCAAATCATCATCCCAAATTTCCTTATAAATAGCATTATTGGAATACAATTTCAGGCTTACATTCACAGAATCACCCGTTGCGAGCAGCGCTCCTATTCCTCCTTGCCCAGAATTTTGACATGCCACCAACTCTGTTTTGCCTTGGAATCCAACAATATCAACACTATCTACTTGAATATGCCGAATAATCGATTCCGAAATATTTTGCAGGGAAAATTCTACTGTTTTAATATACTTTATCTTCTCAACCGAAGAATCAATATTCACTCGAATTTCATTGATTTCATGTTGTACGGAATCTCCATAGTACGACCGAAGAATTCTAAACTGTTTAGCCTGCGGTGCATAGGAAAGTGCTCCACGATGAATCATTGTCGGTTTGCAAGATGGATTTGTCATTTTCACAACTGGCAACAGTTTTTGCGTCATTATTTTTTGAAGCTTATTATTTTCTTCGCTCAAACGCTCATTGACTCTCTGTGCGTCTTGTCCCTGCTCAACAGTGATAATGCCAAGTATAATGGTACCCAGCAAAGCTTGCAATCCAGAAACATAGGAAAGCGCATCTCCTGCCGACCATTCAGCCGAAAAAGCACTGGAAAATTTAAAGAGGGTATTAACCACGATTGGAACAGCGATCATTGAGATCGTAAGCAACGCAATCAGTAACCATTTATATTTTGCGAATATCTTCTTCACAAAGATCCTGCCTTTCATCTTTATAGCTGTAACTCAATTATACCGTCCCACCACTCATAAAACAAGAACCTCCCCTCCTCCACAGAAAAATGCCTATGGATTACATTGGGAAATCCATAGGCATTTAAAAACTTATTTTCGAGAAGGCATAATCACCCTTCTACTATAATAATGGTCACTGTATGTCCGAAAGATAAGGTTTCAGCACCTCAACCAGTTCGTAAACTTTCGTTCCGGGGGCTGACTCAGAGGGCTTCCGTCCTTCGTTTTGCTTGTCCAATCGCTTTGCATTGGCAATCGCAATGTCCATGTAAGGCCGCAGTACTTCATACATATCTGGGCGGTTCTTCTCGTAACCACCTGCACCGATGTTTTTCAGCCAATCGCTCAGCTTCGGCCAGTAACGAGATCTATCAATATCAGTGTCCATATACATAAAATGTAGCAAATACCACAGTTCTACGCACTGGTTCGACCATACAGCATGGTAAATTGTTTCACCCTGCGCACTGTATTCTTCGCACAGCTGTGCCACCATGTCAATATTTTCTGCCGGAAAATCATCTGTGTCATAGACAATCCAGACGTGCTTAAACACAATGCCGTTATTCTGAACGTATTGACGAGCTTTCATCAACAGATTCACCGTATTGTCGCCAATGCCCTCTACCTTTAGCTGGATTCTATCACGGTACTTAGAATTGATAATCCGTTGAATTGCGCCAAAATACTGCGGCTCGGTTTCTGTACCTTCAGATGCAATCAAGTGGTATTCCGGCTGAATCATCCTTGCCTTATCACGGCGATTCTTCATCCAGCTTTTCCCAAGGTCACTCTTTTTCGGAGGTTTCAGACTCATGCCCAGTCCCTCCCTGTCAGCATATTGGAAAGGTAGGGATCTGCACCATATCGACCTTCCAGATACTGCTTGTCAAAGGCCGCTGTGCTCTTGACGCGAGTATTGTCCTCCTGCCGGAATTCGTAAAGCGAATAAATCTCGCTCTCATGATTGTCATTCATTGCGGCAAACCAAATTTCATCACGGCGGAAAACAGTGTTTTTCATCGTAGTCAGGTCGTGAGAACTGAATAACAGTTGTGCGCCCTTCTTGTTCAGTTCTTGGTTCTTGAACATCTGAATCACATACCGGAGCAGCTTCGGATGCAGCTTGGCATCCAGTTCGTCCACAACCACTGTGCGGCCTTCCTGCAATGCTACCATCAGAACCGGCAAGGCTGCGATCATTTTCTTGGTTCCATCCGACTCTGCTTCAAAGGGAAGCTCGTAGACCTTGCCGTTGATCGTTCTTTGCGTGAACAGGTGCTTGCTATCTTCATCATAGCGATAACCGGACAAATCAATACCTACATCATTCAGTGCATGAATCAGGCTTTCCTTAGTCGTCTCACTCTTGGACACCAGCACAATGTTTTCTGCTCTGGGGTTTGCGTAGCTCTGTGTAATACAGGATTCAAACCAATTCTGCACTTCTGCAATCACAGGGATATTGTAGTTGATTGCCAAAAAAGAAAGATACGGCATCTTCGGGTTGACGTCCAAGTTGATGCTTGCCTTATTGATACTTGCACCCAATTCAATCTTCTGGCCGTCTCGTTCAAAAATCAGTCCTGTCTTCTTACCACCAAGTGTACGCCACAGAAGAGACTCAAAGACAATTTCTTCCTTGAGTGCAATGTAATACTGGTATTCCTTCTCGCCGACACGGAAGAACACCTGAAAAATCGTAGGTTCATTCGCAGAACTTTCATCCAGCATAAAGGGAGCCACACTGCTGCCCTGCTGAAAAATCATTGGCTGCCGATTCTTCTCCAATGCATGAATCGGCTTCACAACAAGGTTAATCAGGCAAAAGAATGCCTGAAGCAGATTCGTCTTACCGCCACCATTGGGGCCGTAGACTGCACTGACTGGAAGTAAGTCTTCTGCTTTCTCCTGTCGAATCAAGGCATCCTGAAACTCCGGAATCGCCATTGCACGGAAATCGAATGTGGTTTCATCCTTATAAGACTTAAAATTCTGAAAAGAAAACTGGCAAAGCATTCTTTCAACTCCTTCCTGTTATTAGTATACCTCATTTTCGATTTTTATTCCAGCATTTTAGAAAATCTCATTCTTATATAAGTTTTATAGAGTGAAACCGAAGAGTAAAAAGTTTTTATTTATACAAAAAACGGAGTTTCCCGCAGCATGGTATCACCTCGCAGATGTGAGTCACTTGTTATTATTGTACCTTCTGTCTGCTCACAAAACAAGATACAAAATGCCCGCTGGCTCTTGATAAAGAAAACCAGACCTGTCTGATTGGACGAAAACCACCCCAAATGTCGAAACTGGATTTACTGCGATCTGTAATGATTTTTTCATTTGTCACAATGAATTTGAAGGGCAGAGATCGGAAATACGCTGCCTTTGATCAAATCGCCCTATAAGAAAGCCCCAAAAAGCAGTTTATTATCATCCTATTAGATTTCGATCTATGGATAACAGTGTCATAAATCACCAGATAGAATGCTATGCGTTTTTATAGTAGTTGTTCCTCCTGATCAATTTCTATTTGATTCACAACATCCTGATAAATCACAAAATGAGGTGTTTTTTATGACAATGGCAAAGAAGCTCCCACTTTTAGCACCTTCCATTCATACGTTTGAAGTGAATGGAACGTATACCGATTGCGAAGCGAAACGCACAGTATTTATTTTATTATAATCCACCGTCGGATCGAGATGATATTCAGATATTATGCTTCGAATTTCCCGATCACACTTTTCTATTGCTTGACTCGCTTTTCTACATGCAACGCATTCATCCTTTGTCTTATATGGCAATTCAATAATTATTTTCAAATTCTCTCTTAATTCATCATATGCCCAATTAGCCTCATCCTTGGTTGATCCAAACAAATCCAACCATCTCATTTCAACCATCTCATTAGTAATTCTGATATTTGGATTATTCGCTAATGCCTCCATGCCTATTCTCAAAGCCATTCTCTGCGCATATCCAATTTCTGATGTCTTTCCTTTTTCTATCAACGTGACTACATCGTCTTCTTTTTCGCTTCCATAGTAACAACTGAAAATATCCTGTAGAAAAGACACATTTTCTTCAGTCAACTTAATGCGGTTGTCTTTACTCAGCAATTCATGTGCTCCAACCATACAATCTTTATCCTCATCGTAAAATTTTCCCATTACGATGTCGAACGCTTTATCCAATTTCTTTTTATAAAACGTTGTGTAGTTATTTATTCCTCCTTTCGCCTTACCCCCAACTTCATTTTTCTTTTTTCCTTTAACTCTGCCACAATCAAGCATTTCCGAACCATTTTCTCGCTCATTCCAACTTGAGATATAAAAACAATTTGCTTGCTCTGCCCATATTCTCAAAAGCAACTGCCTCATTGATGTTGTATTTTTCACTCTGCTTTCTTTAGGGATCTCATTATATATTTCATCAATAATTTCTATACAACTATCATTTATCTCTATTTCATCTGCATACAATCCCTTCATGATTTCTTCACGATCTTGTTTATATTTTTCTTCCAGTATTCTCAATTTTATATTTGCATTTTTTTGCACCCGTTGAATTTCTTCAACTGCGTATTTTTCAAACTTTTCAACCTGCTCATTGAATTCATCATCATTCCATGCTTGCCTCTTTATTGCCTTCCATCTTTCTCTCAATTCATTATTGCCATACTTCATTTTATTTTCCTCAATATGCTTTTCGATAAACAAACCCTCCCCGGCAAAACCATTCAGTTTCACCGGGGAGGGTTTATCATACGCTTATCTTCCCATGTTTTGCGCGATTAGTGCATCTTCATGCAACAATCTTACTTTCTTGGATTTTTGATAGCAGCCTGAGCAGCAGCCAGACGTGCGATAGGCACACGGAAGGGAGAGCAGCTGACGTAGTCCAGGCCGACGTTGTGGCAGAACTCCACGCTCGTGGGGTCGCCGCCGTGCTCGCCGCAGATGCCCAGACCCAGATCGGGACGGGTCTCGCGGCCGTCGTGTGCAGCCATCTTGACCAGCTTGCCAACGCCGATCTGATCCAGATGCTGGAACGGATCGCTCTCGTAGATCTTGTTCTCGTAGTATGCGCCCAGGAACTTGGCGGCATCATCACGGCTGAAGCCGAAGGTCATCTGGGTCAGGTCGTTGGTGCCGAAGCTGAAGAACTCAGCTTCCTTAGCGATCTCGCCGGCAGTCAGGGCTGCGCGCGGGATCTCGATCATGGTACCGACCTGATACTTCATCTCAACGCCGGCAGCAGCAATCAGTTCGTCTGCGACCTTGACCACAACGTCCTTGACGAACTTCAGCTCCTTGACCTCGCCGACCAGCGGGATCATGATGTGCGGGGTGATCATATGGCCGGTCTCAGCAGAGACGTTCAGAGCAGCCTTGATCACAGCGCGGGTCTGCATCGCAGCGATCTCAGGGTAGGTAACAGCCAGACGGCAGCCACGGTGACCCATCATGGGGTTGAACTCGTGCAGAGAAGTAACCACGTTCTTCAGATCATCGAAGGTCATGCCCATATCGGCAGCCAGCTCCTTGATGTCCTCGTCCTTGGTGGGCAGGAACTCGTGCAGAGGCGGATCCAGATAACGAATGGTCATCGGGCGCTCACCCATGATGCGGTACATGGCCTCGAAGTCACCCTGCTGGAACGGCTCGACCTTGGCCAGAGCAGCTTCGCGCTCTTCCACGGTGCGTGCGCAAATCATTTCACGCACAGCCTTGATGCGATCCTCTGCGAAGAACATGTGTTCGGTACGGCACAGGCCGATGCCCTCAGCACCCAGATCCACTGCCTGCTGTGCGTCGCGCGGGTTATCAGCGTTGGTCATGACCAGCAGCTGACGAGCAGCGTCTGCCCAGCCCATGAAGCGGTTGAAGTTCTTATTGCCGGTAGCGGCCACGGTAGCGACCTGCTCGCCGTAGATGTTGCCGGTAGAACCATCGATGGAGATCCAGTCGCCCTCGGCGAACTTGTGGCCATTGATCTCGAAGGTCTTTGCTTCCTCGTCGATCTTGACCTCGTTGTCATTGCCGCAGCCGGAGACACAGCAGGTGCCCATACCACGGGCAACAACAGCTGCGTGGCTGGTCATGCCGCCGCGGACGGTCAGGATGCCCTGAGAGACCTGCATGCCCACGATATCCTCGGGGCTGGTCTCCAGACGAACCAGAACGACCTTCTTCATCTTGCCGGACTTGACCATCTCCTCTGCCTCTTCAGCAGTAAAGACGATCTGGCCGCAGGCAGAACCGGGAGAAGCTGCCAGACCCTTGCCGACGACCTCGGCGGCCTTCAGGGCAGCGGCGTCGAACTGGGGATGCAGCAGGGTATCCAGCTGCTTGGGCTCCACGCGCAGGACAGCTTCCTGCTCGGTGATCATGCCCTCGTCCACCAGATCACATGCGATCTGCAGAGCAGCCTGAGCGGTACGCTTGCCGTTACGGGTCTGCAGCATGTACAGATGGCCATCCTCGATGGTGAACTCCATATCCTGCATATCGCGGAAGTAGTTCTCCAGACGGGTCGCGATCTCAACGAACTGATCGTACACCTCAGGCATCTGATCCTTCAGGTGGCTGATGGGAGAAGGAGTGCGCACGCCGGCCACAACGTCCTCGCCCTGTGCATTGATCAGGTACTCGCCCATCAGCTTCTTAGCGCCGGTGGCGGGGTCACGGGTGAATGCAACGCCGGTGCCGGAGCGGTCGCCAGAGTTGCCGAATGCCATCTGCTGAACGTTGACTGCGGTGCCCCACTCGTAGGGGATCTCGTTCATCTTACGATAGACATTTGCACGGGGGTTGTCCCAGCTGCGGAAGACGGCCTTGACAGCCTCGATCAGCTGATCGCGGGGATCCTGCGGGAAGGGACGGCCTTCGTTCTCCTCGTAGATCTTCTTGAAGGTGCCGACCAGTTCCTTCAGGTCATCAGCAGTCAGGTCCACGTCGTTCTTGACGCCCTTGGCTTCCTTCATCTTGTCGATCTCGACCTCGAACAGGCTCTTCGGGACCATCATAACGACGTCCGCGAACATCTGCACAAAGCGGCGGTAGCAGTCGTATGCAAAACGGGCGTTGCCGGTCTTCTTTGCCAGACCTTCAACAGCCTCGTCGTTCAGGCCCAGGTTCAGGATGGTGTCCATCATGCCGGGCATGGACTGACGTGCGCCGGAACGGACGGAGACCAGCAGGGGGTTCTGGTTATCGCCGAACTTCTTGCCGGTGATCTCTTCCAGACCCTTGAGGTGCTCAAAGATATCAGCAGTGATCTCGTCATTGATCTGACGGCCGTCTGCATAATACTGGGTGCAGGCGTCGGTGGTGATGGTGAAACCCTGCGGCACCGGCATACCGGCTGCGGTCATTTCTGCCAGACCAGCACCCTTGCCGCCCAGAGTATTCTTCATGGTGACTTTGTCGCCGCCGAAAGCATCATTGCCTTCGCTGAAGTAGTACAGATACTTTTTGCTCATGCGTTGTTTACCTCCCATTCGTGACTGCAGCACAGCTGCACCGCAGTCTCATCGTTTGCCTTGTCTTAAAAACTCGACCGATGAACATTGTTTGTGAATGCTAAACTATTATACCAGAAAATCCATTCCTTTCCACCATGCAAAATCCCGAATTTGTCTGTTATTTTTTATGCAAATCCCTTGAAATTTGCCAAGTTTTAAGGTAGTATAAAATGGGAGAAAGTTCGAGAGGTTTTTCGTTTTCTGACGCGGATTATCCGTCTGTTGGATACAACTTTCTATCCCTGTAATTTCAGCTTTTCTTTTTTGTCGGCGCAAAGCTTCTGTTGTATCCATCTTTGGATATGGATGCATCATTTTTCCGGGTCGGGCCTTATCATCCACCCGCCGGGAGCCGCCGTGCCGGAAGGGAGATCTATCGTATGGAAAATTCTGTTTCTTCTGCTGCGCTGAATGCAGCGCGTGAGCAGCTGGATGCCGCCGAAGCCGCCCGCGAGGTCATTCTGCTGCAGCACATCGCAAACGGCGTGATCATCGACAGCCGCACCGTGCAGATCGCACCGGACGTGGTCATCGCCCCGGGTGCCGTCATTCTGGCCGGTACCATCCTGCGCGGCAGAACGGTCATCGGTGCGGGCTGCATCATCGGCCCCAACACCCTCATTGAGGACAGCATCGTAGACGAGGGCAGCACCGTCAACGCCAGTCAGGTGTACAGCAGCCACATCGGCCCTCACAACAACATCGGCCCCTTCACCCATGTGCGGGTGAACACCGTCACCGACTACGGCGTGCATCTGGGTGCCTATGTAGAAACCAAGAACTCCAACTTTGCCCGGGGCAACACGGTGAGCCACCTGACCTACATCGGCGACAGCGATGTGGGCAAGTACTGCAACTTCGGCTGCGGCACCGTCACCTGCAACTACGACGGCAAGGATAAGTTCCGCACTACGATCGGCGATTACTGCTTCATCGGCTGCAACACGAACCTTGTGGCCCCCGTGAAGGTGGGCGATGGTGCCTACACCGCCGCCGGCAGCACTATCACCAAGGACGTGCCCGCACAGGCGCTGGGCATCGCCCGGGAGCGCCAGACCAATCTTGAGGGCTGGGCAGAGCCCAAGATGGAAGCCTACATTGCCAAGAAAAAGAAGCTGGAAGACGAGCAGAGCAAGTAAGCTGTCCGTTTTTCGCGTACAGACCGCTGCACAGGATGGCCCTGCGCGGCGGTTTTTGTTTGCAGGTGCATCTTTTTCGCTTATAATGTATATCTTTTTGCACGCGCGTATGTTATACTTAGGACTTGCATCGGACAATTTATCACAAAAAGGAAAATATAACACTCATGAATACAAATGACATCTGGCTGATTGCCGGTCTTGGCAACCCGGAAACAAAATACGACGGCACCCGCCACAATGCGGGCTATGCCGCGCTGGACTATCTGGCCGACAAGTGGGGCATTTCGGTCAGCAAAACCAAATTTGAAGGCCTGTGGGGTCAGGGCGAAGTGGACGGCCACAAGGTGGTGCTGCTCAAGCCCCTGACCTACATGAACCTTTCGGGCGACTCCATCGCCCCCACGGCGGGCTTTTTCAAGATTCCTGCCGACCACGTCATCGTTCTGTGCGACGATATCACCCAGAACCCCGGCAAGCTGCGCATCCGGCCCTCCGGCTCCGCAGGCGGACATAACGGCCTGAAGAGCATCATCGCCCGCTTGGGAGGGGAGAACTTCCCCCGCATCCGCATCGGCGTGGGTGCCAAGCCCCACCCGGACTACGACCTTGCCGCGTGGGTGCTGGGCAAGTTCCCGGCAGAGGATGCCAAGGCTCTGAGCGGCCGCTACCCTGATCTGGAAGCCGCCGCAAAGCTCATCATGGACGGCAAGCTGAGTCTGGCACAGAGCAAATATAACGGGTAAGAACCCCATTTAAAACGCCCTCCGCTTGCGCTCTGGGCATTTTCAGCGGAATTTTATTTTTATTGTTTGTGTTTGTCGCGGCCTGCGGGCCGCTCCAAACACATTTTCACCGAGTGGGGCAGCACTGGCAAGCTGCATTTATGTTCTTTGATGCATTTTGAGGTCACGCCCCCTCTCGTGAAAAAGCAGCAGAGAAAAGCCCGCAGGCTTTTCTCTGCTGCAAATAAAAAATAATCATTCCTCTGCCATTGCCAAAGCGCAACAGCGACGACCGCCGCCAGTGGCGGAAACAGGGAGGAGTTGTTGGGGCAGCGGCCAGCAAGATGCGAGCGCCGCTCAAGGCGTGAAGCAGATGCTGGGTGCCGCAACCCGTCTGCGGCGGCAATTTCAAATCGTCATCCCAGTAGGAAAGGAGGTTTTTCCATGTACGAAGCCTTACTCAAGGCCACACCGGAATATCAGAAGATCGCGGCCAGCTTTGCACAGCCCGGCCCGGCAGCGCTGTTCGGTCTGCCGCCTGCGGGCCGCGCGCTGCTGTACGCCGCGCTGCAAAAAGACCTTGGCCGGGTGCTGTGCATCGTGACCCCCGGCGAGGCCGAGGCCACCCACTTTGCGGACGACCTCAAGGCGTTGGGCCTTTCTGCCGCCGTGTTCCCGCCCCGGGACTTTATGCTGCGCCCAGTGGAGGGCGCGGGCCGCGAGTACGAGTACCGCCGCCTTTCGGTGCTGGGCTCCCTTGCAGGCGGGCGGCTGAACGCGGTCTGCGTGCCCGCCGAAGCCCTTTTGCAGTACACCGTGCCCCGGGATGAATTTTTAAAGAACACTCTTACCCTCAAACCCGGCATGGTGTACAACCGCGAGGGTCTTGTGGCCCGGCTGTTCGCCGCCGGGTATGTGCGGCGCAGTCAGGTGGACGGCCCAGGACAGTTCAGTGTGCGCGGCGATATCGTGGATATCTATGCGCCGGATATGCGCCAGCCTGCCCGCGTGGAGTACTGGGACGACGAGATCGATTCCATTTCCTCCTTCGATCTGCTCACCCAGCGGCGGGACAGCGCACTGGAAAAGATCTATCTTTCCCCTGCCCGCGAGGTGCTGTTCGGCGATACCACCGAGACTGCCGAGGCCCTGCGTGCCGCCATCAAAAAGGCACGCGGCCGGCACCGCACCGCACTGGAAAAGGCCACGGAAGCCGACCTTGCTCAGCTGGACTCCGGCCTGATGCCGGAAGCCATGGATAAATACTACGGCCTGCGCTATCCGAGCCCGGCCACCCTGCTGGATCATCTGGACACACCGCTGTTCATTCTGGACGAGGTGGGCGGCATCCGGGATGCCCAGAAGGCCACCGAGTTCCGTCGCAGCGAAGAGCTGACCGGCCTGTTGGAAGAGGGTGTGCTCTGCCCCGGGCTGGATGTACTCTACCAGACCATGGACGACCTTGCCGCTGCCGCCCAGAAGCAGAGCACCCTGCTGTGCGAGAACTTCCTGCGCGGCATGAACGAGTTCAAGCTGAAAGATCTCATCAACGCCGAGGCCTTTGCCGCTCCCAACTGGAACGGCGACCTTGTCTCCCTGCGAGAAGACCTTGACCCGCTCATTGCGCAGGGCTATGCCGTCACCCTGTTTTCCGGAACGCCCAAGGGTGCCGCCGCCCTCACCCGCGACCTTGCCGACAAGGGCTACTCCGTGAGCATGAGCCGGGATGTGCGGCCCACAAAAGGCATCGTACAGGTGCTGCCGGGCCATCTGACCGCCGGGTGCACCTTTCCGTTTGCCCATGCGGCGGTGCTGTCCAGCCGCAGGCACGGTCTGGAGGAAGAGACCTCCGCCGAGACCAAAAAGCGCAAAAAGAACAAAAACGCCCTTTCCAGCCTTTCGGACATCAAGCCCGGGGACTATGTGGTGCACCAGAGCCACGGCATTGGCATGTATGCGGGCATCCAGCGACTGGAAGTGCAGGGTGCCACGAAAGATTACCTGAAGGTGCAGTACTCCGGCTCGGACGTGCTGTATGTACCGGTGACCCAGCTGGACCTGCTGAGCCGCTACACCGCCCCCGGCGACGAGGAAAAGGTAAAGCTGGCAAAGCTGGGCGGTGCCGAGTGGCAGCGCACCCGCGCCAAGGTAAAAAAAGCCACCGAGGAGATGGCGCAGGAACTGATCGAGCTCTACGCCCGCCGCCGTCAGGCCACGGGCTACGCCTTCCCGCCGGACGGCGACTGGCAGCGGGACTTTGAGACCCGCTTTGACTACGACGAGACAGACGACCAGCTGAACGCCACCGCCGAGATCAAGCAGGACATGGAAAAGGGCTGGCCCATGGACCGCCTGCTGTGCGGCGACGTGGGCGTGGGCAAGACCGAAGTGGCCCTGCGCGCCGCCTTCAAGTGCGTGATGGGCGGCAAACAGTGCGCCATCCTTGCCCCCACCACCCTGCTGGCGTGGCAGCACTACAACACCATTCTTTCCCGCATGGAAGCCTTCCCCGTAAAGGTGGAGATGATGTCCCGCTTCCGCACCGCAAAACAGCAGAAGGAGACCCTCCGGGGCCTGCAGTCGGGCAGTGTGGACATCGTGGTGGGCACCCACCGGCTGCTGTCCAAGGACGTGAAGTTCCATGACCTTGGCCTTGTCATCATCGATGAGGAGCAGCGCTTCGGTGTGAAGCACAAGGAAAAGCTCAAGGAGAACTTCATCGGGGTGGACATGCTCACCCTTTCGGCTACCCCCATCCCCCGCACGCTGAACATGGCCATGAGCGGCATCCGGGACCTTTCCACCATCGAGCAGCCGCCCATCGAGCGGCAGCCCGTGGAGACCTTTGTGCTGGAATACAACGACGTGATCCTTGCCGAAGCCATGAAGAAGGAGCTTGCCCGGGGCGGGCAGGTGTACTACCTGCACAACCGGGTGGACAACATCGAAGCCTGCGCCGCCCATGTGAGCAAGCTGGTGCCCGGCGCACGCATCGGCATTGCCCACGGCAAGATGACCGAGGAAGAGCTGAACCCCGTGTGGCAGCATCTGCTGAACGGCGAGATCGATATTCTGGTGTGCACCACTCTCATCGAGACCGGCATCGATGTGCGCAACTGCAACACCCTCATCATCGAGGACGCTGACCGCATGGGCCTTGCCCAGCTGTACCAGATCAGAGGCCGGGTGGGCCGCTCCGGCCGCAAGGCCTATGCCTACTTCACCTTCCGGCGGGACAAGACCCTGACCGATATCGCCCAGAAGCGGCTCTCCGCTATCCGGGAGTTCACGGCCTTCGGCTCCGGCTTCCGCATCGCCATGCGGGATCTGCAGATCCGGGGTGCGGGCAGTCTTCTGGGCCACAGCCAGCACGGCCACATGGAGGCCGTGGGCTACGACCTCTACGTGAAGATGCTGGGGCAGGCCATCGCCCGGGCCAAGGGCGAACCCATCCGGCGGGACAAGAGCGAATGCCTTGTGGACCTGCGGGTGGATGCCTTCATCCCGGAGAAATATATCGCAGACGGCCCGGGTCGCATTGAAGCTTATAAGCGCATTGCCGCCATCCAGACGGCAGAGGATGCCGCCGATGTGCTGGACGAGCTCATCGACCGCTACGGCGACCCGCCGCCCTCGGTGAGCGATCTGGTGAACGTGTCGCTGGTACGCGTGCAGGCCAGCACTGTGGGCGTGACCGAAGTGACCCAGAAAAAGGACACCCTCACCCTGCAGCTGGAAAGTCTGGAGCTGCCCATGATCCGGGGCCTGCTGGTGGCCTTCAATGGCCGCGTCACCGCCGGTGCAGGCAACCGGCCCTATCTCTCGGTCACGCTTCAGCCCGACGAAAAGCCGCTGGAGCTGCTGCAAAGCATCCTCAAGGCGATGGCAGAGATCCTTGCCTCCGCCGAGCAAAAATAAACATCATAGGAGCATTGCCATGAAAAAGAAACTTCTCGCGCTGATCTGCGCACTTGCACTGGTGTTCAGCCTTGTGGGCTGCACCATTTCCGCCCCGGACACCGTGGGCAGCATCGGTGATTTTGAGATCACCTCCGGCATGTATCTGCTGGCACAGTACGGTGCTTACCAGCAGGCGGCACAGCTGGCCGGCACCGATCAGGACACCACCGACGTAAAAGCCTTCCTGAAAGAGACCATCACCACCGACTCTGACAGCGGCGAGACCGCAGTTGTGAGCGACTATGTGGCCCAGAAAACGCAGGAAACGTTGGAAACGCTGGCCGCTGTGGATGCCCGCTTCAAGGCGCTGGGCGGTGAGCTGACTGAAGAGCAGCTTTCCACTGCCGACCGTTATGCCCAGCAGATGATGGACCAGTACGGCGACACCTACACCGCCAACGGCATTGGTCTGGAGACCGTCAAGGCATATGAACGTCTGCAGGTGGAGCACACCGCCCTGCTGGATATGGTCTACGGCCTGGACGGCGAGACCCCAGTGGAGGACGACGAGCTGACCAGCCATCTGGACGACAGCATGTATGAGATCTGCTACATCAGCATCCCGCTGTACAATACCAGCACCTACGCCTTTGCGGACGATGACCAGAAGGCCGAGATGCTCAAGCTGGCACAGGCCGCTGCCGACAGCGTCAACGCCGCAGGCGGCGAGACGGTCTCGGATCAGGTGAGTGCCCTGCATGAGACCGCACAGAATGCCCTGCCGGACATCTACGCTGTGCTGGACGGCAAAACTTCCGACGACAGCGCCAGCGTCCAGACCGAGCTGCTGACCGAGAGCGATGTTGCTTCGGCCTTTACGCAGGACGGTGCTGCCGATGCTCTGCGCAGCCTTTCCTACGGCGAAGCCGCTGCCGTGCAGATCAACGGCTCCACCCTGCTCCTGATGGTGCGTGTAGACCCGCTGAGCGTTTCTTCGCTGGACGACCTGCGCAGCCAGATCCTGAGCGATATGAAGGGCGGCGAGCTGGACGACGCACTGGCCGCAGGCGGTGCAGAGCTGGCACACGATCTGGACAGCTCTGCCATGAACAAACTGCCCGCCAAAAAGATCGTGAACAACAGCGCCAACAGCTGAGAGCTGCTGTAACATAAAACTCCCTCAGTCATCGCTGCGCGATGACTGAGGGAGTTTTTTCTTTTACCGCGTCACTTTTGCGAACTCTGCGGCAAGGGCAGCATTCACCGAGCGGACGGCATTGGCATCCGGCTTGATCTCGGCCCGGTCATAGGTGAACAGACCGTTCACCTCATCTTCCACATCCGTCAGCTGGGTGTACACCAGCGCCGAGAGTCCTTTTTTGAGCTGCGGCAGCACCGTGCCCAATTGCAGCTTTTTGCAGCGGGCGGTCAGGTCTGCGCGGCTCTTGGCCGTGCCGTAGCCGTAGGTTTTGCCCGGTGCTTCGTGCCCCGGCATGGGCCATGCAATGCCGCCGTATTCACTCAGGGCCACAGTGCGCTTTCCGGGCTTTACATGCAGCGGATAGAAATAGTTGTGGATGGAGCACACATCTCCGCCGCCCTGATCATACCAACCGCTGGCCTCGTCCACAAGGCGGGTATCGTCCAGCGTGCGGATGGCCTGCACTGCCCCGGCCGCATCAAACTGGCCCCAGCCTTCGTTGAAGGGTACCCAGCAGCCGATGCACGGATGGCAGCGCAGGGCTTCCACGGTGGCTTGCAGCTCTTTGCGGTATGTTTCCCGGCTGGATGCTTTTCCGCGGCTCAGCAGGCTCCAGAGCGGCTCTGCGTCGGGCAGGCGGCGCACAAGGGGCTGCAGCACATTGGTCAGGTAGGTGACGAACCACAGGTTGTATCTGCTGCCGCCGTTCACCATGTCCTGCCAGACCACAAGGCCCAGCCTGTCGCAGTGGTAGTACCAGCGCTGCGGCTCGATCTTGGCGTGCTTGCGCAGCAGATTGAATCCCAGCGCTTTCACCTCGCTCAGCTCCCGCTCCACCGCCGCATCGGAAGGCGGGGTATACAGGCCCTGCGGCCAGTAGCCCTGGTCCAGCAGGCCGTTGAGCAGGATGGGCTTTCCGTTCAGGCAGAAGCGCAGCACGCCCCGCGCATCCGGCTCACAGCTCCACTTGCGCAGGGCAAAGTAGCTGTGCACGGTGTCGAACTGCTCCTCCCCTCCCTGCGTGGTGCCCACGGTCAGGTCATACAAAAACGGGGTATCCGGGCTCCACGGAAAGAAATGTTCCTCCGGGATGTTCAGCGTCACCTCGCCGTCCCGGTCCGCTTCGTCGCTGCCCCAGTCCTCGGCAATGGTCACGCCGCCAGCGCGCACCACGGCCCACAGGTTCACTGCACCTCCGGGCATGGAAGTATGGGCTTTCACGGTCACGGTGCGGGCATCGTAGTCCGGCGTGACCGTGAGCGACTGGATGTAGTTTTCCGGCACACGCTCCATCCAGACCGTCTGCCAGATGCCGCTCTGGGCCGGATAGAACATGCCGCCGGGCTTCAGGGTCTGCTTGCCCCGGGCCTGCGTGCCGCTGTCCGTGGGGTCCTGCACGGTCACCCACAGGCTGTTGCGGCCCGTATCGTTGAGCTGGGCGGTGACATCCAGTGTGAAGGGCCAGTAGCCGCCCCGATGGCCGCCCACCAGATGGCCGTTCACCTGCACCGCACAGGCATCGTCCACCGCGCCGAAGTGCAGCAGCACCCGGCCCCCTTCTCCCGGAGGGGGAGCAAAGGTGCAGTGGTAGTGCAGCCACTGGCCGGGCTGCAGGGTGCGGCCCACGCCGGAGGCCTTTGTTTCCGGAGAGTAGGGCACCAGAATGCTGCCGTCCCACGCAGCGGGGTATTCTGCTGTCTGAGTAATGGCGTACTTCCACAGGCCGTTCAGGTTCTCATAGCTGTCCCGGCGCATAGCCGGGCGAGGATATTCCGGGAGTGGGTGCATGGTTTCACCGCCTTTGATTTGTTGGTTTCATTCTAGCACAGGGCGGGTGGCTTGTATAGACTGAGCAGCAACGATTTGGAATTGCCGCCGCGTTCGCTCTGGACGAGTTGTGGCAGCGGCCTGCAGGATGCGAGTGCCGTCCAAGGCACGAAGCAGACGCAGGGAGCCGCAACCCGCCGCCTCCCGCGCCTCGAAAGTAGCGGAGACCTTGCTGTGTTGAACACACAGCATTTGCTGCGCAAACCGGTCTGCGCCTTGAAAGCCCCACCGGGGCTTTCATGCCCTACGGGCACCGCCGTCCTTTCTGGTACTCTTTTGTGCGTGCAAAAGAGTACATATTCGGCGGTAATGCCTTTTGCAAAAGCCATAGAATCTGCCCCACGCAATTACGCTCTGCACCGGAAGCATTTTCCACATACAAAAAGGCTACTGCACCAAATGGCGCAGCAGCCTTTGCTTTTGCAATGATAAAACAGAAAACCAGAAGTCAGAGCTTACTCTTCGTCCTCGCCCTCATCCTCGTCATCTTCGTCATCATCGTCCTCTTTCGGCTTATAGAAGATGCCGCTCAGGAGAATGCTGATGAAGTACAGCAGCACCATGGGGCCGGCCACCATGCACTGAGACACGATATCCGGCGGGGTGACAACGGCCGCGATGAAGAAGATGATCACGATGGCAACACCGCGCACCTGCTTGAGCAGCTGCGGGTTGATAATGCCCATCTTGGACAGGATGATGGTGATCAGAGGCATCTCAAACACGCAGCCAAAAATGATGAACATGGTCAAGCAGAGGTTGACATAGCTCTCGATACTGGTGGTGGTCTGGATGTACTCGGCACCCTCGATGCCGGTGCTGAGGAAACGCAGCATGAAGGGCATCATGAGCTTGTAGGCGAACAGCACGCCCACGCAGAACAGGATAAGGCCCAGCAGCATGACCAACTTGAAGAAGGTGCTCTCGCTCCTTTTCAGACCCGGCCTTGCAAATGCATAGATGTGGTAGAACGCCACCGGCACAGTGACCACCACGCCTGCCAGAATGGAGACGCGGAAATACTGCATCAGCTTTTCCTGCGGGGCAATGGAAACAAACTCGTAATAGTCGCGGCCCATGGCAGTGAGCAGATCGATCAGACGGTCGGCATATGCCAGCGAGACCACAACACCCACCACGAACACCACCGCGCAGATGATCAGCCTGTTCCGCAGTTCTTTCAGATGGCCGGTCAGCGTCATGCTGCCGTCCTCTGCCATGACTTCGGCTTTTTTCTTTTTGCGCTTAACGTTCGTAGCCACAATTACTCCTCGTCTTCGTCCTTCTTGGAAACCTGCTTCTCGGTCTTCTCCTCGGAATCATCGGAGCCTTCCTCGTCCTCCATGCCCTTCTTGAAGCCGTTGATGGTCTTGCCGAACATCTTGCCCAGCTTCGGCAGGTTCTTGGGTCCAAAGATCAGCAGAGCGACGACCAGGATAATCAGCAGTTCGTTAGTACCAATACGCATAATAAAAATCTCCTTTTTACTTTGCCGCGCCGCGTGGCGGGCTTATTGCATGTATCAGGCAACCGCGGGCGCGGGTGCATCCAGTAAGTAATCAGTCCTTCGGCAGAACATCATTCTGACGAGGGTCTTCCTCCACCGGCTCGGCCGCAGGAGCAGCCTCGGCAGCTTCCTGTGCGGGAGCCGCTTCTGCAGCAGGCTCGGCCTTTTCCTCTGCGGGTGCAGCGGCAGGCTCAGCCTTTTCAACCGGGGCGGCGGGTTCTTCGGCCTTCTCGGCAGGTGCAGCGGTCTCCTCAGCGGGAGCGCTCTCCTCTGCCTTGGCGGCAGATGCAGCGTCCTCTTCCAGCTCTTCCACCGGCTCCTCGGTCAGCTCGGTCACTTCCTCGGCGGCTTCTGCCTTGGCCGCTTCCTCCTTGCTGGTCTTGCCGATACCGGTAAAGCTCTTGGTCACATCCTTGACGCTGTTGTCGATATCCTTCTTGATATCGGTCAGCGGGGCTACAGCTTCCTTCAGAGGAGCTTGGATCTCATTCAGCGGCTCCACAACGTTCTTCTGGATCTCCTCAGAAGCAGCGCCGGTGTACTTTTTCAGTTCACGCAGCATCTTGCCGATCTTCTTTGCGTAGACGGGCAGCTGATCCGGGCCGATGAACACGAACGCCACGATTACGATGACGACAAGTTCCCAAAAACCAATTTTCATACTAACTCGTTTCCTTTCCTGTGCGGCGGGACGTTTTCCGGGGCCGACGCACCTGCATTGCAGTGCGTGCCGCGAACCGTTCTTTGCCCTGTTCTTCGTCCGCTTCCGTGGGAGTTCGGCGCTCTTTGCGCCTGTGTTGCCCTACTTATACCGAAAAGTGGTGAACTCATTCTGAACAATATATGAATTTTTCATGAACGAGTGCATATTCAGGGGGTTTTTGTAAACAAATAATATTTTACGCTTGCTTTATTACATTTTGGATAGGATACAACAGTGCAGTCTTTTGCAAAAAAAGAGGACACCGCACAAAACGGTGTCCCCTGAAGCGTTCTTTGCGGGGATCAGTGGCCGCAGCTCTCGCAGTGGTCGCAGTCCTCTTCGAGCTTACCCACGATGGGTTCCGGATCGATGCCCTGACGGCGGTAGTAGTCGGACAGAGCAGCCTTGACGGCCTGCTCGGCCAGAACAGAGCAGTGCACCTTGATGGGAGGCAGACCTTCCAGAGCTTCCACAACGGCCTTGTTGGTCAGCTTGAGCGCCTCGTCGATGGTCTTGCCCTTGATGAGGTCGGTGGCCATGCTGCTGGTGGCGATGGCGGCACCGCAGCCGAAGGTGAGGAACTTGACATCCACGATCACGTTGTTCTCGATCTTCAGGTACATGCGCATGATATCGCCGCACTTGGGGTTGCCCACTTCGCCCACGCCGTTTGCATCGGGGATCTCACCCACATTGTGCGGATTTGCAAAATGCTCCATGACCTTTGCGCTATACATGCTTGCCATAATTACTGCTCTCCCTTCAGGCTGAACTGGCGGGCCGTGTTCTGGCCCTGCAGCCACATACAACTCATAGCACGGCGGCGGGGGATCACTTCCTCCAGCACGTCGCACAGATATTTTGCTTCTTCCATGGTGTTCTGCGGGCCAAAGGTGAACCGCATGGAGCCGTGGCCGATCTCCTCAGGCACGCCGATGCTCAGCAGGACGTGGCTGGGGTCCAGACTGTCGGAGTTGCAGGCAGAGCCGGTGGAGGCGCAGATGCCGTGCATATCCAGATCCAGCAGGATGGTCTCGCCTTCCAGACCCGGGAAGCTGATGTTCACATTGTTGGGCAGGCGGGGGCTGCGGCCGCCGTTCAGGCGGGCTTCCGGGATGTTCTTGAGGACGCGGTCGATGACATAATCGCGCAGCTCGCTCTCGTGGGCCATGCGCTCATCCAGATGTGCCGTGGCGATCTCCAGTGCCTTGCCCATGGCAGCAATGCCGGCCACGTTCTCGGTGCCTGCACGGTGGCGGGCCTCCTGACTGCCGCCATCGATCAGGTTCTGGGGCCATACGCCCTTGCGGCAGTACAGGGCACCCATGCCCTTGGGGCCGTTGAACTTGTGGGCGCTCATGGACAGCATATCCACGCCCAGCTCCTTCACATCCACGGGGATGGCACCCACAGCCTGCACCGCGTCGGTGTGCATCCAGACACCGTGCTTGTGAGCGACCTCGGCGATCTCCTTGATGGGCTGGATGGTGCCGATCTCGTTGTTGGCCATCATGATGCTGACCAGCGCGGTATCGGGACGGATGGCAGCTTCCACGTCCTCGGGACGGATGTAGCCCTCGGCGGTGGGCTTGATATAGGTCACTTCAAAACCCATGCGCTCCAGTGCAGCCATGCTGTGCATGATGGCATGGTGCTCAAAAGCGCTGGTGATGAGGTGCTTTTTGTTCTGGCGTGCCTTGGTGAAGGCGGTGCCCTTTACGGCCCAGTTGTCAGCCTCGGAGCCGCAGCTGGTAAAGAAGAGCTCAGCCGGACTTGCATTGATGGCCTTTGCCACCTGCGCACGACCGGTGTCCACGAATTCCTTAGCCTCATAGCCCACACTGTAATGGCTGCTGGGGTTGCCGCAGGCACCGCTCAGGGCTTTGACCATCAATTCCAGTGCCTCGGGAGCACAGGGAGTGGTGGCAGCATTATCCAGATAAACCACTTTTTCCATGTTTTCCATAGGAATGATCCTTTCTTATTGAACGCGTCTGCGGGAGCCTTGCATGCCCTGTGCAGATGCGGAATCCTTTCAACGGATAAGTTATACCATATCATTCCCTAGTATGTCAATATGAATACTGGATTTTCGTGATTCAGTCACCTTTTTTGCCCTTTCCGGTCAGTTTTCCCAGTACCACCTTCCACTTGGGGTAGCCCCAGCGCTTATCTTCGGCAAAATCGTCCGCCAGCTTCCACGGAAAATTGCTGCCGTCAAAGTAAAGATTGCCCGCCTCGTCCACGCGGTCCAGCTTTTTGGGCAGATACGCCTCGTCGTAGTAGCTCTTGCGGCGGTCGGGCAGCACCCAGTGCAGGGTGCCGTCCTCGTCCATGCCGGATGCCCATACGCCGAACACGAAGGTTGCGGCTTCGCCGTAGCAGTGCTGCTCAAAGCGGATGGCACCATCGTAATAGAACTTGATGACCTCCAGCGTGCCGGATTCCTTTTTGCCGTCGCGGCCCAAGGTGGGGCGGTAGTCCTGCTGGTAGCGGCAGCCGCAGTGACTGCCGGCAAAATCTTTTGCGTGGAACGACATGGAGTTATCCTTCTTTCTTTTTAAAAATGCCCTTCAAAGTCGCCCTCGATCTCATAGGGCCAGCTCAGGATGCCGCCCAGATCGTACAGGCGGGTGTAGCCAAGGCTTTCCAGCTTGCGCACGGCATCGGCACTGCGGCGGCCGGTGCGGCAGTAGACCAGCCATACAGCGTTCTTATCTGGCAGCACCTCAGCCGCACGGCTCAGCACCTGACCCAGCGGCAGCAGCTTTGCGCCGGGGATGTGGCCCACGGCAAACTCGTCCGGCTCCCGGACATCTACAGCAGCCGCCTCGTGTGCATCCAGCAGACGGATGGCATCGGCAGCCGTGATCTTCTCACTCATACTCTCACTCCTTATAATATTCTCTTATCCATCCTATGATAGCAGACCTTTTTTGTTTGCACAAGAGGATACCTTTGCAAAATCCGAGCAACGTGCTATACTATAGGAAGCAATAAGGAGAGGATCGCCATGAAATTTTCGACCAAAAGCCGTTATGCCCTGCGCCTGATGGCCGAGCTGGCACGTTATGCGCCGGGCACCACCGTGAGCCTTAAGGAGATCAGTGAGCGGCAGAACCTGAGCCTGAAATATTTGGAGCAGATCGTGACCCCGCTGGCCCGTGTGGGCCTTGTAAAAAGCGAGCGCGGCAATCAGGGCGGCTACCGCCTGACCAAAGCCCCTGCCGACTACACCGCCGGCGAGATCCTGCGCGCCATTGAGGGCAGCGTGGCACCCATTCCCTGCCTTGGCAGCGAGACCAACGAGTGCCCCATGTGGGAGCAGTGCTTCACCCTGCCCTTCTGGACCGGCCTTGATGAGGTGATCAACCAGTATATCGACAGCGTAACGCTGGAACAGCTTTCCAGCCAGCTGCCTGCATCCGATAAAAAAGAAGGCTGTTGCAGCTGCGGCACGAAAAATGCCTGAATCTTGAAAGAAATGCTTGACATTCGCCTTTGCATCGGCTATAATAACAAAGCATTCAGCGAATGCCTATAGGGGTATAGCTCAGCTGGTAGAGCAGCGGTCTCCAAAACCGCGTGCCGTGAGTTCGAAACTTACTACCCCTGCCATAAACGCACAGGTTCTTCGGAACCTGTGCGTTTTGTTTTTGTACTCAAAGCAATCCGCACTCCGTCAGCCTGCTTTTGCAGTCATACAACAAAAAAACACCCCGAAGTCCTAAGGCTTCGAGGTGTCTGCTGTGGAGCTGCTATCCAGATTCGAACTGGAGACCTCATCCTTACCAAGGATGCGCTCTACCAACTGAGCTATAGCAGCAAATAGCGACCCGGATCGGGCTCGAACCGACGACCCCCAGCGTGACAGGCTGGTGCTCTAACCAACTGAGCTACCGGGCCATGATCGCTCAAGTTTCGCGCGGCGCTTACCGCCGGAACGTGCTTTATTATATCGAAAAAGCGTCCGCTTGTCAAGCATGAATTTACGAAAAACGCAAAAAAGCCTGAAAGAGCCGTTCAAAGCCCGCTCTGCCCTGTTCCGGACCCGCACAGCAGAAACGATCTACACAAAGAAAAACGCCCCGAAATCTTTCGACTTCAGGGCATCTGAGCTGGAGCTGCTATCCAGATTCGAACTGGAGACCTCATCCTTACCAAGGATGCGCTCTACCAACTGAGCTATAGCAGCGCAATCACAGCTCAGTTATAATACCACAGTTTCCACCGTTTGGCAAGAGGTTTTTGCAAAAAAATCTGGATTTTTGCAAAAAAGTCGTTTTTTACGAAAAAACTCCCCCAGTCTGCTTACGCAGACAGCCCCCTCGGAGATGGGGCCTTTGGCAGTACGGACAACTTTCCGGTTTTGCCAAGGGCTCCCTCTCTGAGGGAGCTGGCATCGCGCAGCGATGACTGAAGGAGTCTTACTTTATCACTCGATCAGGCCGTTCAGCAGGGACAGGCACTTGCGGCTGTGCAGCTTGCGGATCGCCTTTGCCTCGATCTGGCGCACACGCTCACGGGTAACGCCAAAGTCACGGCCAACCTCTTCCAGCGTACGGGGACGGCCATCGTCCAGACCAAAGCGCAGGCGGATGACCTTCTCTTCACGGGGGGTCAGGCTCTTGAGAGCCAGATTGATCTGCTGTGCCACCATGGCGCGGTCTGCGGCCTTGCCAGGGGCTTCGGCGTTTTCGTCTGCGACGAAATCGCCCAGAGAGGAATCCTCTTCCTCACCCACGGGGCTTTCCAGACTTGCCGGCTCCTGTGCCATGCGCTGGATCTCGCGCACACGCTCCACGCTCATATCCATGGCCTTTGCCAACTCTTCCGGGGTCGGCTCGTGGCCGTTCTGGTACACCAGCTGGTTGGTGGCCTGACGCATCCGGTTGATGGTCTCCACCATGTGCACCGGAATGCGGATGGTACGGGCCTGATCCGCAATGGCACGGGTGATGGCCTGACGGATCCACCAGGTTGCATAGGTGGAGAAGCGGAAGCCGCGGTCACAGTCGAACTTCTCGGCAGCCTTGATCAGGCCGATGTTGCCCTCCTGGATCAGATCCAGGAATGCCAGATTGTGGCCCACATGCTTTTTGGCAATGGACACCACCAGACGCAGGTTCGCTTCGCTCAGGCTGCGGCGGGCGTTCAGGCCATCGCGGCGGGTCTTGAGCAGCTCAGCGCGCTTTTCGTCGCTCAGGGGGCCGTTCTCCACAGCCTCCATAGCTTCCTCTTCGGCAGCCTTTTCCTCGGCATCCTCGCTGGGCTTCTCGTTGCCCTCCTCGTCCAGATCTTCGGTATAGCTGCGGCTGTTCTCATCCTCTTCAAACGAGAAGCGGGCGCTGTTCTTTTTGATGTACTCCGGCCCGCCGTACTTCTGGCGGTCGGCCTGCAGGATGTGCGCCGCCTCGGCACCGGCATGGATGCGGCGGCTCAGCTCCACCTCCTGCTCCGCGCTCAGCAGCGGGATCTGGCCGATCTGCTTGAGGTAGTTCTTAACGGGGTCGTCCAGCAGTTCGTCCATGGCAGCCTTCAGGTCTGCAGGGTTCTCCTCGCTCTGCTCTTCCTCGTCCTCGCTGATGCCCATATCATCGTTGTTGTTCTCGGCATTCTCGACCTCGGCCATGATGCTGTCCACATCCAGCGTAGGCTCTGCATCCTCTTCCAGAACCTTGATGCCGCGTTCTTCCAGAAGGGTGTAGAGCGTTTCCTCATCCATTCTGCACTGTGCAGCCAGCGCCTTGGCCTCCTTGGCCGAAATGGTGCCTTCGCCTTTCGTCAACAGTTCCTTTAAAGTCATGCCCATTTTGCTCTCTCCTTCTTGCTCCGGGGATGCTCCCGCCGGGGGAAATTCTGTAATAAAGTGTTCCTGCGCATCAGATCACAAGTCCTCCGTTCACGCCGAACACCTGACCGGTGATGTAGCCCGCACCCTCGCCGGCAAGGAACACCAGCAGCTGCGCCACTTCGTCTGCGCTGCCAAGACGGCCCACAGGGGTCTCTTCGGCCAGCGCGGCCTTATCCTCGGCGGTGAATGCTGCCATCATATCGGTATCAATGACCCCGGGCGCAACACAGTTCACTGTGATGCCGCTTGGGCCTTCTTCTTTGGCCAAAGCCTTGGTCAGGCCGATCAGGCCTGCCTTTGCTGCAGAGTAATGCACCTCGCAGCTGCCGCCGGTCTGGCCCCACATGCTGCTCACGGTCAGGATGCGTCCGGCCTTGCGGCGGATCATACCCGGCAGCGCCAGCTGACACAGGTGGAACGCACCGGTCAGGTTCACGTCCAGCATATGCTGCCACTCTTCCGGGGTGATGTCGGTGAACAGCTTCTGCTGGGCGATACCCGCATTGCTCACCAGCACATCCACACGGCCCAGTGCCTGTTCTGCGGTGCGGAACGCAAGCTCGCAGCTGGCGCGGGATGCCACATCGCACTGCACGGCGGTGATGCCGGGCAGCTGTTTTTCCAGCTCTGCAGCGGCTTTGGCATTGCTGTGGTACAGCACCGCCACGCGGTAGCCCGCCGCATAGAACGCCCGGGCCGCAGCGGCACCAATGCCGCGGTCGCCGCCGGAGATCAGCACACAGCGGCCATTGGCTGCTGCCTGCACGGTAGGTGCCGGTGTTTTCTCCGGCTCTTCCTGCACAGGCTCCGGCATTTCCGGCTGCGGCGCAGGCTGGGGCTTTTCCAGCACCATCACCCGGGTGGGTTCGTCCACCACGGGTGCTGCCGCCTTTGGCTTTGGCGGTACGGGCGGCTCCTGTGCAGCCTGTTCCGGCTGCGGCTCCTCACCCGACAGATTGAACGTCAGTTCAAATTCATCTTCGTACAAGAGTATAGTCCTCCTGTCGTGATCTCTGCACTGCAAAGGTATGCCGTGCAGGAGATGTCTGTGCGGCCCATCGCCGTCCGTTCAGCGTCCATTTCTTATCCGGTCAAAGTCCGGTGCTCGGCGCGGCAGACAGCTGCATAAGATGGGTTTCGACAAAACACCATTAAATAATATAGCACAATTTGCCGAAAAAAGAAAGTGGAAGCCGCCTACTTTTTACGCAGCTTCCACTTTTTTACGGTTTCTTCATATTCCATGCCGGTCATACAGGCGGTTTCCACTTCGGCCGGGCCGCAAGCCGTGCCCGCAGATCCTTGAAAAACGCCTGCAGCAGCTCCTGTGCTTCCTCTGCGCGCAGCCCCTGCTCCACCGCCGGGTGGTGGTTGAAGGGCATTGCAAACAGGTCAGTCACACTGCCGCAGCAGCCCGCCTTGGTGTCTGCCGCGCCGTATACCACCCGCCGGATGCGGCTGTTGATGATGGCCCCGGCGCACATGGGGCACGGCTCCAGCGTGACAAACAGCTCGCACTCCCACAGCCGCCAGCCGCCCAGCTTTTTGCAGGCGGCATCAATGGCCAGCAGCTCTGCATGATGCAGTGCATTTTTTTCGGTCTCGCGGGTGTTGTGGGCGGCAGCTACCACCTCGCCGTTGCAGGCCACCACGGCCCCCACCGGCACCTCGCCCAGTGCAGCCGCCTTGCGGGCTTCTTCCAGCGCAAGGCCCATCAGTTCAGAATCGGTCATAGGTTCCCCTTTATCCTGCTGCAAAAACCAGCAGATTATTCAATGTATGCAAAAGCATCCCCGGCCATACCCTGCCGGTGCGTTCACGAAGTGCGCCCAGCACAAGGCCGCAGCCAAGCGCCCACGCCATGCCCGCCGGGGTGCCGTGCTGCACCGCAAACAGTACCGCCTGCAGCGCCGCGGCCTGCCATCTGCCCAAGGGCTGCGCCAGCTGCTGGATGGCCCCGCGGAACACCAGTTCCTCCACGACAGGTGCAGCGATGCAGTGGTGCACAAAACTCAGCGCCCGCACATCCCACGCCGGGGCAGGCAGAAATGCCAGCACTTTGCCTGCCAGCAGGTAGGCCAGTGCGCAGCCGAACGCAGCCAGCAGCGCCCTTGTTTTTGCCTTTTGCTCCATGGCCTGCCCTCCCTGCCGTGCGGTTCTCAGCGCCTATCTTATCATAAGCAGCGGCTTTTACGCAAGTATTTTGCGCTGGGACGAAGCAATTTTCGCTCAGGTAATTGACTTTTCCCTGTGGATTCTGGTATAATGTTTCCCGACGTTTTATTGCAAAGCGTCGGGAAACATGACTTGAATTTGTTTTTACCGGAAATCCGGAGGTATTTTATGATCCGTATTCTCACCGATTCTGCGTCCGACATCCTGCCCGCCGAAGCCGAGCAGCTGGGCGTGACCGTGATCCCTCTGAACGTGACGCTGGAGGATGGCAGCATCCTGCGGGATGGCATCGACATGACCCCAACCGAATACTACGCCCATCTGGCCAGCTGCCGCAAGCTGCCCACCACCAGCCAGCCCAGCCCGGAGCTGTTCGAGAAGTTCTATCTGGAAGCCGTTGCCGCCGGGGACGAAGTGCTGGGCATCTTCCTGTCCCACGAGCTGTCCGGCACATGGCAGTGCGCAAAGCTGGCCGCAGACCTCGCCAATGTAGATAACGTGCTGTTTGTGGACAGTGCCACCGTGTGTCTGGGTGAATCGCTGCTGGTGCGTCTGGCCGTGCAGCTGCGTGACGCAGGCAAGACGCTGGTGCAGATCGCCACCGATCTGGAGCACGCCAAGGAGCACCTGCATCTGGTTGCCGCAATCGACGATCTGAAGTATCTGCGCAAGGGCGGCCGTCTGCCTGCCGCTGTGGCCGTCGCGGGCGGGATGCTGGGCATCAAGCCCCTCATCACCATCAAGGACGGTAAGGTAGCCATGGCCGGTAAGGCCCGCGGCCTGCCCGGTGCCTATGTGGCCCTGTTCAAGAAGATCGAAGAGCTGGGCGGCATCAGCCCGGACTTTGCCGCTGTTGCCGGTTATTCTTCCAGCCTGCGGGAAGTGCAGCCCATCGAGAACTACTTCCGTGAAAATCTGCACATGGGCGAACCGCTGGTGCGCCAGATCGGCTGCGTCATCGGCACCCACGCAGGCCCCGGTGCATTTGGTCTGGCATTCTTTGACAAAGGGTTGGTGCTGGAATAAGCGACCACCGAAAAAAGATCATCCGAGCAAAGTCGGGCAGCCTGCGGGCTGCCCGGCTTGTTTTTTGCAGCGGGAAACGGGCGCAAGCTCCCCCAGTCAAAACCTGACGGTTTTGCCAGCTTCCTCGGAGAGGGAGCCTCTGGCGCGCCCGGCGCTCACAGCACTGCGTCCGAGATGAGCTTGCCCAGCAGCAGCACCAGCACCACCAGCATCATGGGACGGATGAAGCGCGCACCCTTTTTCAGGGCGAAATGGGACCCCAGCAGGTTGCCCAGAATGTTGCTGACGGCGCAGGGGATGCCGATGTGGAACACCACCAGACCGTTCATCAGATAGGTGAACAGGCTGGCGTAGTTGCTGGCAAGATTCAGCACCTTGCCGTTGCCGTTGGCGGTGCGCAGGTCAAAGCCCATCAGGGTGGTAAAGGCAATGATGGCAAAGGTGCCGGTGCCCGGGCCCACGATGCCGTCGTACAGGCCGATGCCCAAGCCGATGCCCAGCGCCAGCAGGATCTTTTTCAGGTTCAGGGTGCCGTCGTCCCGGTTCTTGTCCGGCAGGTCGCGCTGCCACAAAATGACCACCGCCGCCACTGGCAGGATGAGGAACATCATGGTGCGCAGCAGTTCATCGCTGAGCAGCAGCACGATATGTGCCCCCAGTGCACTGCCCGCAAAGCTGCCAATGGCTGCAAGGATGCCCACCTTCAGGTTCATTGCACCGTTTTTGAAAAAGTTGACTGTGGCAAAAGTGGTGCCGCAGGCGGCGCTGAATTTGTTGGTAGCATAGGTGTAGTGGGGCGGCAGCCCGGCAAACAGATAGGCCGGCAGGCTGATAAGACCGCCGCCTCCGGCTGCCGAATCCACAAAGCCTGCAAAGCCCGTCATCAGAACGAGAAACGCCATCATCCATGGCGAGAGCGTGATCCCCATTGTTATAATTTCCTATATTTTTCCAGTTTTTTGTTTTTTGCACGTGCATTTCAGGACAGGGATAGCCGTCCCTCACAGGCCAGCACCTGATCCAGGATCATCCGCGAGACGCGGGCACCGTACACCATGGCGGGGTGTTCATTGTACTCGATGATATCGTGAAAGTCCTTGTTCATCAGCACGATGACATACTCGCCGTAGGGGGTGTGGACGATGCCGCCGTCGTTGCGGCAGGCGTTCATACTGCCGCTCTTGCTGGCTACCCAGATCAGCTCCGGCGCGCCGGTCTCCTCGCAGTCGAGGTAATACTGCGGGAAGTCGTGGGTCAGCATGGTGTTGTAGTGCTGCTGGCGCAGGATGGCAAGCATCTCCGCGCTGGCTTCCCGGCTGACAAGCTCCCCTTTTGCAATGCGGGCGAACAGCGCCGCGTAGTCGCGCGGCGTGGTGGTGCCAAGCCGGCGGTAGCGGTCAAAGTGCAGCGGATTGTGCAGCACAGTATGCGCAAAGCCCAGCTCCCGGATGCAGGCGTTGATGGTGTCCAGTCCCAGATAGTCGATGATCATATTGGTGGCAATGTTGTCCGAGCAAATGATCATCATGGTAGCGGTGTCCTTCACCTTGAGCTTTGCGCCCACGCCCAGCGCGCGCAGCATACCGCTGCCGTCCACGAACTGGCTCTGCTCATAGGTGATCTCTTCGGCAAGGTCTGCTTTGCCGCGCTGCGCCTGCAAATACAATGCAGCGAGAATGAACGCCTTGATGGTGGATGCCGTCTCAAATTCTTCGTCCGCGCCCACCTCCACGGTATGGCCCTGCAGATCGTCCACGAACACGCTCATTTTGCCCTGATAGCAGTACAGCTCCGCAGCAATGCGCTTTTCCAGCGTCATGTTTTTATCCATATCGGCATATTCTCCGTTGTTATTACAGGTTCTCCTCAAAAAAGCGCATGGCATTGCGGTAGTAGATGCCTTCTACCTCGTCCTCGGTAAAGCCCTCTTTGCGCAGGGCATCCGCCAGCAGCGGCAGAAAGGCAGCATTTTCCAGCTGGTGGGGGCCATCGATGCCATCAAAATCGCTGCCAAGGGCAATCATCTGTGCACCGCCTACCTGCTTATAGTGGGCCGCATGCTTTGCGATCAGCTCCACCGTGCTGCGGCAGTTTTCCGGGTGGGTGGGGTCGGTGTCCAGAAAGGGCGCATAGTAGTTCAGGCCAGCAATGCCGCCGCGCTCCGAAAGGGCGCGGATCATCTCATCGGTCAGGTTGCGGGTGTGGGGTGCCAGTGCGCGGCAGTTGGAGTGGCTGGCCGCAAAAGGCCGGGTGCCGTGCTCCACGATATCCCAGAAGCCCTTGTCCGAAAGGTGGCTCACATCCACGATCATGTGCATCCGTTCCATCTCGGCCAGAAATTCAAAGCCCTTCCCGGTCAGGCCCTTTTCGGTCTGGGGCACCAGCACCCCGCCGGGGTTCCGCTGCGGGCTTGCCAGCTCGTTTTCGTGGTTCCATGTCAGGGTCATCATGCGCGCGCCCAGCTCATACATCCGGCGCAGCACCCCCACGCTGCCCTTGCAGCAGGCGCCTTCCTCGATGGTGAGCATCCCGCTGATCTTTCCCGCCGCAGCATTCCGGCGGATGTCCGCCGCCGTGTACACCGGAGCAATTTTTTCCGGGTATGCCGCCATGATGCGCTTGAACTGGTCGATCTCTTCCAGCGCTGTCACCAGCGGGTCCGCTCCGGGCGTCTTATCACCCAGATTGACGAATGCTGCAAAGCACTGCAGCAGATAGTCGCCTTTCTGTAATTTTTCAAGGTCGATATGCAGATCGTTCTGCGCGAAGCTCTTGGGCCGGCCCGCATGTTCGGCTTTGCGCAGCTCGCTGAGGGTATCGCAGTGCAGATCCCAGACTTTCATGATGTTTTCTCCTCTTTATTCCTCTTGCAGCAGCTGCAGCAATTCCTCTGGTTTCATGGACAGGATCGCTCCGTCTGCCGAGCCGGTGACCGTCTCGGCAAGGTCCTGCTTTGCCTGCTGCAGCTCCACGATCTTTTCTTCAATGGTGTCCTGCGCAATGAGCTTGTACACCTGCACCGGATTGCGCTGGCCGATGCGGTAGGCGCGGTCGGTGGCCTGATTCTGCGCAGCCACGTTCCACCACGGGTCGTAGTGGATGACGATATCTGCCGCCGTCAGGTTCAGGCCGGTGCCGCCCGCCCGCAGCGAGATGAGGAACACGTCCGCTTCGCCGCTGTTGAACCGGCGCACAAGCTCTGCACGCACCGGCTTTGGGGTGGAGCCCTGCAGGGTAAAGTGGCTCACGCCCGCTTCGTCCAGCCGTTTTGCCAGCAGTTCCAGCATGGAGGTGAACTGGCTGAACAGCAGGATGCGGTGTCCGCCCTCCACAGCAGCCGTCACCAGCTCCATGCAGGCTTCCAGCTTGGCACTGCCGCCGTCCCAGTTGTCTGCCACAAGGCGCGGGTCGCAGCAGATCTCCCGCAGGCGCATGAGCACTGCGAACACCGCCATTTTATCCTCCGGCTTTGCAGCGCGCAGCTTTTCCCGCGCGTCCACCACAGCGGCAAGGTAGAGCTTGCGTTGCTGCTCGTCCAGCTCGATGCGGTGGAGATTCTCGGTCTTGGGGGGCAGCTCTTTGAGCACCTCGGACTTCATGCGCCGCAGGATGAACGGCCCGGTGAGCTGGTTCAAACGGCGCAGTGCGTCTTTGTCGTCCTCCTGCACGATAGGCTTTTCAAACCGGGCGCAGAAGGTCTTGTAGGGCGGCAGATACCCCGGCATCAGGAAGGAGAAGATGCTCCACAATTCGCCCAAGCGGTTCTCCACCGGGGTGCCGGTAAGGGCAAACCGCACTTTGCTGTTCACCCCGCACACCGCCTTGTACTTTTGGGTAGTGTGGTTCTTGATGGCCTGTGCTTCGTCCAGAATGCAGGCGTAGAATTGCTGCCCACTGTAAAGCTCCTCGTCCCGGCGCATCAGGTCATAGCTGGTCACCACAAGGTCGGCTTCCGCCCACTGCTTTGCCAGCTCTGCCCGGTGAGCAGCGTCACCGTCCACAGCCACGCAGGAAAGCTGCGGCGTGAACTTCTGGCATTCCTCCTGCCAGTTGAGCACCAGCGATGCCGGGCAGACGATGAGGCTGGGCAGGCGCTGGCCGCTTTCCTTCATGGCCAGCAGGTAGCTGAGCACCTGCACGGTCTTGCCAAGGCCCATATCGTCGGCCAGAATGCCGCCCATGCCGTAGCCGTCCAGCGTGCGCAGCCAGCGGTAGCCATCCCGCTGGTACTTGCGCAGCACATTGTGCAGGCTTTCCGGCGGAGTATACTCGCTGTCCTTCACGGCGTGAAAGCTGCGGCTGATGCGGCGGAACGCATCGTCGCGGTTGAAACGCAGGCCGTTCTGGCCCGAGAGCGCCCAGTCGAGACTGGGTGCACGGTAGAGCGGCAGCTCGGCGTGGCCGCTCTTGAGCTTGGCCCCGGAAAGTTCCAGTGTATCGTTCAGTTCGTCCAGCCCTTCCAGACTGTCGTCCAGCCGCAGCAGACGGCCGTCCCGCAGGCGGTGGTAGCGCTTTTTCTGGTGCAGGGAGCGCAGCAGGTCTTTCAGCTCTGCCACCGGGAACTCGCCGGTATCCACTTCCAGATCCAGCACACTGCCGTGCACCGAAACGCCCACCGTGATGCGGGGCGGCGCGGCCTGCAGGCTGCGGAAGGCATCCGTCAGGTATACTTCACCCTCGGCCAGCAGGGCCGGCACGCCCTCCTCCAACATGCGGTAGATCTCGTCCTCGTCAGCGGTGCCGTACACTTCCTCTCTGCCGCCCACACCGGGCTGCAGATAAGAGGCCAGCAGCCGCTTTGCCCGGCTCTCGGCGCGCACATCCCGCAAAAGCCCTGCCGGAGACGGCACGAACGGCGTGACCTTATCCTCCCCGTACAAAAACTCCGCGTGTGCTTCGATGCGGAAGCTGTCCGGTGCGTCCAGATAGAACTGCACCACCGGTTCCAGCGGGATCTGGTTCAGCAGCAGACGTTCCGGGTCCACGATGTTCAGCTTGCTGCCCAGCTCCGGCAGCACATAGCTGCAAAAGGCCGTGGCATCTGCGCTGGTAAAGAACAGGCTTTTGCCGCCCAGCGCCTGCAATGCGGGCAGGATGCGGGTGCACCCGGGCCGCTGCAGCCGCCAGAGCGTATCCTCGCTGAACAGGTAATCATAGTCAAGGCCCTGCACAGCGGAAAGTGCGGGTTCGCCTTCCACCTGCACACCGCCGCGGCGGCGCTCCACGGTCATGGTAATGACGGGCAGACCTTCCCGCAGCTCGTACCCGCCCAAAAAACCGGTATGCTCGTACAGCTGCACAAGGTCATCAAAGATCTCGCCGGTCAGGATCATGCCTCCCGCCGGGCCTTGTTCGGCCCCGCCGTACACCCGCACGGCGGCTTTGTCCATGCTCTGCCTTGCGTTCACCTGACGGCGCAGCAGCTGCAAAAGCGCACGGGACTCTTCATCAAAGGCATCCCACCGGTGCACAAAAGCCAGTGCCTTGCCGTAGCTGACGCTTTTGCCCATCTCGACGGCTTCCATCAGGTTCGGGATGCTTTTTACCACATACTGCCGCCCGCCGTCCGAGATGCGCAGCCGCAGCCATGGCTGTGCGCCGGGTACGAGGGTCAGCTCCGGTTCCAAATGGGCAAAGCCGGTGCGCTGGGCGGTCTCGTCCACACCAAGGTTTTCAAGGGCTGCTTCCTTGTAGGTATCCAGCAGCCTGCGGGCCTCGTGATCCGACACCGGCGTTTCGCCGTGCCACTTTTTGCCAAATAGCATTTCCAGCCCGGAGGCATAGCTGTCCCGCCGGGCCGGTTCCGGGGCAAGGCCCGCCGCGCCGCGCACAACACCGGGAATCGCATCCGGCTTTGCCGCCGGTGCAGGGGCATTCTTTTCGGCATCGTCCAGCAGCAATGCACCGATATGCTTGCAGTAGGTGCCCTCGCCGTTCTGGTTATACGGGCAGCTGCAGGACGCACTGACAAAGCTGCCGTTCTCCCGCAGCCATGCCTGCGTATAGTAATAGCTGCCGCCGCTGCCCTGTACCATGGCCGAAATATGGCGCACGCCATCGGCGTTCACGGTGCAGGTGCTCTGCTGGATGCGCTTGCGGTACTTCTTGGCCCGCTCAAAAATGTTATCGCCCAAAAGCGTGCGGATCTCGTCTGCATCCATGGCTGTTTCCTCCCGGTTTGGCTGTAAAACCTTCTTATCTTATAAGAATACCGCACCCGCACCCCGGATGCAAGAGGGATCTGCCGCCCAATTTCCATACAAAAAAATCCCGCTCCTTTTCAGGAACGGGATCATTTTACGATCTTGGAATGCTGCGGGGATCACTTGACAGTCTTGCCAAGCTCAGCATCCGTCTCAATGGCGCGCTCACGGATCTTTTCCAGCGTCTGCTCACTGAGGATATGCTCTGCCTTGCAGGCATCTTCGGCGGCGGTCTTTTCGTCCACGCCCAGCTGCATAAAGAAGTGGGTCAGCAGACGGTGACGGCTATAGATGCGCTCTGCGATCTCGCGGCCCGGTTCCAGCAGGGTCAGGTTGCCCTCGCCGTCCACCGCGATATAGCCGTTCTCGCGCAGCTTCTTCATGGCAATGCTGACGCTGGCTTTGGTAAAGCCCAGCTCATTGACCACATCGATGGAGCGCACTTTGCCCATACGCTGACTCAGCATCAGGATCGTTTCAAGATAATCTTCTGCGGATTGGTGGATCTGCATGGTATGTTTGCCTCCTGTCTGTGCCGGGATGCAAAGCACCACGGTTTCATATAGTACAAGATATCACACTTTTTGCCGATGTGCAAGCAATTCGCGGAAGTTTGTTAAAACAAACTAAATTTATCCTGCGCAAATCTGCTGTTTTGCCGTTTTTTAGTCGGCCGCGTTTTGTGCAAAGGCGATAAATTATTTTGCTTCCAGATATGCCGCCGGGCCGGACTGGTACAGGTCGCCGCCGTGGGCATCCAGGATCACCGTCAGCGGCATATCCTTCACAATCAGGCGGCGCACGGCTTCACAGCCAAGGTCCGGCCACGCGATCACTTCCAGCGTCTGCACGCTTTTTGCCATCAGCGCACCGGCCCCGCCAAGCGCTGCCAGATACACAGCCCCGTTGCGCACCACAGCCGCCTTTACGGCATCGTCCCGCTTGCCCTTGCCGATCATGATCTTGTTGCCAAGGTCCAGCAGACGCGGGCTCATGGCGTCCATACGGCCGCTGGTGGTGGGTCCCGCCGAGCCGATCACCTGGCCCGGGCGTTCCGGCGTGGGGCCAACGTAGTAGATGGCGCTGCCGGTCAGATCAAAGGGCAGCGGTTCGCCTTTTTCCAGTGCTTCGGTCATCCGCCTGTGGGCCTGATCGCGGGCGGTGTACACCACACCGGAAAGCAGCACGGTGTCGCCCGCCTTGAGCGGGGCAAGGTCCTCGACCGTGCAGGGAGTGGTAATTTTGTATTCCATAGCAATTCTCCTTTGGCATCCTCGCCCTCTCCGTCATCGCTCACGCGATGCCACCTCCCCCAAAGTGGGAGGCCTTGGCAGTCCACGCAAACTTTACGTCTTTGCCAAGGGCTCTCCCTTTGGGAGAGCTGGACGCAAAGCGGCCTGAGAGGGCGGAGACTCTTACAGTTCCGCGCTTGCACGGCGGGTCACATGGCAGGAAACATTCACCGCCGCAGGCAGGCCCGCCACATGGGTAGGCATCTGCTCAATGGCAAGGCCCAGACAGGTGGTCCTGCCGCCAAAGCCCTGCGGGCCGATGCCCAGCTCGTTGATGGCGGCAAGCAGCTCCTGCTCCAGCTGTGCGTAATAGGGGTCGGGGTTCGGCACATCCAGCGGACGCAGCAGGGCCTTCTTTGCCAGATACGCCACCTTGTCAAAGCTGCCGCCCACGCCGATGCCCAGCACGATGGGCGGGCAGGGGTTGGAGCCTGCCAGCTTCACCGTGTCCAGCACGAACTTTTTGAAGCCCTCCACGCCGTCGGCGGGCTTGAGCATTTTGATCTGGCTCATGTTCTCGCTGCCAAAGCCCTTGGGTGCCACCGTGATGCGGCAGCCCTCGCCATCCACCAGATGCACTGTGATGGCCGCTGGGGTGTTGTCGCCGGTATTGCCCCGGCGCAAAGGGTCTGCCACGATGCTCTTGCGCAGGTAGCCGTCGGTGTAACCCCGGCGCACGCCCTCATGGATGGCAGCTTCAAAGCTGCCGTCGATGTGCACATCGGTGCCCAGCTCCACGAACACGCAGGCCATGCCGGTATCCTGACATATGGGCAGGTTTTCTTCTTTTGCGGCGGAAAGGTTCGACCACAAAAGGTCGAGAGTGCTCTTTGCCAGCGGCCACGGCTCTTCCTGCCGGGCCTTGTCCAGCGCCGCCTGCACGTCCTGCGGCAGGCGGGTGTTGGCTTCGATGCACAGCCGTGCAACGGTATCCGTGATCTCCTGTGCGGAAATGGTTCTCATAAACGCTTCCTCCGCTTACAGACGGGCAACGCCGGTCTCGCGGGCAGCCTTTGCCACGGCATTTGCCACAGCTTCGGCCACGCGGGGGTCGAACGCGCCGGGGATGATGTTCTCCTCGCTGCGGTCGGCATCGGTGATGAGGTCGGCGATGGCGTAGGCGGCAGCCAGCTTCATCTCATTGTTGATGTCCCGGGCGCGGACGCTCAGTGCGCCCTTGAACAGGCCGGGGAAGCACAGCACGTTGTTCACCTGATTGGGGAAGTCGCTGCGGCCGGTGGCCATCACCCGCACGCCGCCGGCCTTGGCCTCGTCCGGCATGATCTCCGGGGTGGGGTTGGCCATGGCAAAAACGATGGCATCCTTATTCATGGTCTTGCACAGCTCAGTGGTCAGGATGCCGGGCTTGGAAACGCCGATGAACACGTCGGCACCTTCCAGTGCTTCCTTCAGGCCGCCCTTGACCTGACGGGGATTGGTCACCTCTCCCAGCCAGTTCTTGTGGGCTTCGGCGCTGTTGCAGCCCTTGTACAGGGTGCCGAACTGGTCCACTGCAATGATGTCCTTTGCACCGGCGGTCATGAGCATCTTGATGATGGCAGTACCGGCAGCACCGGGGCCGTTCAGCACGATGTGCACATCTTCCATCTTCTTGCCCACCACACGCAGGGCGTTGATGAGGGCAGCAGTAACGACGATCGCGGTGCCATGCTGGTCATCGTGGAACACAGGGATGTCCAGCTCACGCTCCAGTGTTTCTTCGATCTCAAAGCATTCAGGGCTCTTGATATCCTCCAGATTGATGCCGCCAAAGGTGGGCGCAATGGCCTTGCAGGCAGTAATGACGCTGGCAGCGTCGTGGGCATCGATGCAGATGGGGAAGGCATCCACGCCGCCGAACTCCTTGAACAGAACCGCCTTGCCCTCCATGACCGGCAGACCGGCTTCCGGGCCGATATCGCCCAAGCCCAGCACGGCGGTGCCGTTGGAAACGACCGCCACCATGTTGCCCTTGAAGGTGTACTTATACACGTCGTCGGGGTTTTCCTTGATCTTGCGGCAGGGTTCGGCCACACCGGGAGTGTAGGCGGTGGACAGGTCATCGCGGGTGGCGACCTCCACCTTGCTTACGATGCCCACCTTGCCCTTGTGGGTCTCGTGCATTTCCAGAGCAGCTTTATTGTAATCCATGGTTTTATCCTCCATTTACGTTACTTCACTCTTTTTATTGTAACAGAACCGCCCGCCCATTTCCACCGGTTTTGGTCACTTTTGCGCCTGTAGACGGGCAAAAGTGATACAAACCCGCCGCAGGATTTGTGGAAATTTTGCAAAGAACTTTCCTTTTGCCGTCAGAACGTATATAATAAATGAGTATCTGTTCTGCCTGTACCGGTCTTTTGCTGTGCATCAGGCCGATTTTTATGGAGGTATTTCTTTTGAAAAACAACACCAAAAAACTCCTGTGCATCCTGCTGGCCATCGCCGCAGCGGTGTGCGTCATTTTTGCCTGTTTCATGCTGACAAAGCACAAGCAGACCGACAGCGCTTCTTCGGCTGCCGCATCCGTCTCGCAGTTTGGCTCTGTTGCCGACTTCGACTACAAGGCCTTTGATTACAGCGATGGTCTGGACGAAAACGGCTATTGGAGCGGCATCAAAGCGCTGGACTATGTGACCCTGCCGGAGGACTTCGGCTCCATCGCCCTGAAGGAGAACGACCTGACCCCCACCGAAGATGAACTGCAGCAGCAGGTGGACAACCTGCTGAACCAGTACACCTCTTCCCAGCCCGTTACCGGCCGTGCCGCCCAGAGCGGAGATGTTGCCAACATCGATTACACCGGCACCGTGGACGGCGTGGCCTTTACCGGCGGCACTGCCACCGGCTACGACCTGACCCTTGGCAGCGGTTCCTTCATCGATGGCTTTGAGGACCAGATCATCGGCCACAATGTGGGCGATACCTTTGATGTGACCGTCACCTTCCCGGACGGCTACGGCGATTCCACCGATGCCGAGGGCAACACGATCACCCTCAGCGGCAAGGAAGCCGTGTTCAGCGTGACCCTGAACTCCATTTCCGAAAGCGTGACCCCCGAGCTGACCGACGAGTGGGTGGACTCCAACTTTGGCATCAGCGATGATCTGCACACCGCCGACCAGTTGCGCAGCTACCTTAACGATGCGCTGTATGCCACCAACTATGAGAACGCCATCGTGGACTACCTGATGTCGAACTCCACCTTCAAGGAGCTGCCCAGCGAGATCACCAGCTATTACATCCGCATGTTCCTGAACTACTACAACCAGTACGCCACCGCCTACGGCATGGATCTGAATGCTTTTGCCCAGACGCAGGGCTACACCGATGCCGATGCCATGCTGGCCGCATCCGACGCTTACTTTGAGCATCTGGCAAAGCAGGACCTGATCCTTCAGGCCGTGGCCGAGACCAAGAGCCTTGCTCCCACGCAGGAAGAGCTGGACGATGCCGAGAGCACCTATGCCGACACCTACGGTGAGAACCGTGCGCACCTGAACGCCCTGCAGTCCTGTGTGCTGGACTGGCTGGAAGAGAATTCCACCGTAGCGTAAAAACACAAGAACCATTTAGAATGCCCTCCGCTTTGCTCTGGGCATATTCAGAGGATAATTTATCTTTAATTTGCAGCTCCGAAAAGCCTGCGGGCTTTTCGGAGCTGCTTTTTCACAGGAAGGGCCGGAGCTTTCAGATGCTGTTTTTCTTTGCGGCCCCTTCTGTGAAAAATGCAATACCGGACAGACCGCAGTCTGTCCGGTATTGCTCTAATAAAAAATAGTATTTCCGCTATTTATGCCCAGAGCGAAGCGGAGGGCATTTCAAATCGTCAGGCTTTTTCTTTCTTCCCGCCGTTCAGCTTCCAGAGCAGCCATGCATAGAAGTAATTCATCAGCAGGATGGCGATGCACCACAGCACCGATGCCTGCACGCTCTGGTCATACACCTTCATGAAGGGATATGGCCCATCTACCACGCGCTGGATGTTCAGCCACAAAATGATGCCGCCGTACAGCACCGTGGGCAGCAGCGCCCACTTGACCGTACTGCGGGGCAGGTGCGGTGAGCGCTCCAGAAGCACAAAGGAGAAGATGGCCGCCAGCGGGTTGAGCAGATGATGGTACAACATGGAGCTGGTGCACAGCATGATGTACCAGCCGTTGCCGTCCTCATACATGGGACCCAGCACGAACACCACCGTGAGAAAGGTCATGGTCAGGCAGCAGGTGGCAATGTACTTGAGGGTGTGCAGCCAGCGCGGCAGTTCCCTGCCGGTAAAGATGCACACCAGCTGGCCCACCGCCACCATGGCGCAGATGCAGGCCGAAAGGATGTTGGAATCCTCGGTGTAAAAAATGAACATCTGCTCTTTGCCCCAATCCCAGCTCATGGGCAGGGCAATGGGCTCCGCCCAGACGATGAACAGGTTCAGTGCGATGGAGAGCAGGCGGCGCACTGTATCAGCAAATTTTTTCATGGAAAGCCTTTCCGTCTTGTAATATTTCCTCGAAAATTTGAAAAAGGGCAGGTCTCCCTGCCCTTTTTCAAAAAACGCTTTATTTTGCGGTGTTGATGAAGCTACGGTTGTCCCACAGGTACTTGATGCCGGAAATGGCCGTCACGGCAGCCACCAGCCAGCACAGCACCATGGAGATGCTGACCACCATGATCTGCCGCACGCCCTGCTCCGTACCGGAAGCAGACATGCTTGCAATGGACATGCCGAAGAAGTAGAAGATGATGCTCAGCATCTGCAGCACGGTCTTCACCTTGCCCCACATGTTGGCGGCGATCACCTTGCCGTCCTTGGCACCGGCGGCCACCATGCGCAGACCGGACACGGCAAACTCGCGGGCCAGAATGATGCACAGCACCACCGGGCTGCATACGCCGTCCCGCATCATGTAAATGAAGGCCACAGTGGTGAGCAGTTTGTCGGCCAGCGGGTCGGCAAACTTGCCGAAGTCCGTTACCATGTTCCACTTGCGGGCCAGATGGCCGTCCAGAAAATCAGTAAAGCTGGCAACAGCAAAGACGATGCCTGCGATCAGGTAATACGTCGGCTGGAAGGAGCCAGCCGCGATGCCGCTCAGGCTGGTGAGGGACACAAAGACCATGAACACCGGCACCAGCAGGATGCGGGTCAAAGTGAGTTTATTGGGCAGATTCATACAGATTCCTCCAATTTGTTATTTTGCAACAGTACCATACAGATCGTAAAGGTCGCTGTCGTCCACCAGAACATCGTAGAACTGGCCGGGGTACAGCGGCTCCTCGCTGGAAACACACACATTGCCGTCCACCTCAGGAGCATCGCCGGTAGTGCGGCACAGATACAGGCCGCTCTCCTCGTCGATGCCGTCGCAAAGCACATGCACGGTCTGGCCCACCTTTTCGGCCTGCTTCTGGGCCATGATGCCGGTCTGGATCTGCATCACCAGTTCGGCGCGCTTGTCCTTGGTCTCCTGATCGATCTGGCCGTCCATCTTGGCAGCAACGGTGTTCTCCTCGGCAGAGTAGGCAAAGCAGCCCAGACGGTCAAACTTTACTTCCTTGACAAAATTGCACAGATCCTCGAACTGCTCCTCGGTCTCGCCGGGGAAGCCTGCGATCAGAGTGGTGCGCAGGGTGATGCCGGGGATCTCGCGGCGCAGCTTGCCGATCACCTCCAGCAGCTCGGCGCGGTTGGAGCGGCGGTTCATATTCTTGAGGATGGTGTCATTGCAGTGCTGGATGGGCAGATCGAGGTAGGGCACCACCTTCTCATTGCGCTTCATGGCGGCAATGAACTCATCCGTGATGCGCTCCGGGTAAGCGTACATAATGCGGATCCACTCGAGGCCCGGCACCTTGTTCAGCTTATCCAGCAGCTCGCAGATGCTGCCGGGTTTGCCCCAGTCCTCGCCGTAAGCGGTGGGGTCCTGTGCGACCACGATCAGCTCTTTCACGCCCTCACCGGCCAGCCAGCGGGCTTCGGCCACGCAGTCGGCCATATCGCGGCTGTGCAGCGGGCCGCGGATGCCGGGGATGGCGCAGTAGTGGCAGCGGTTGTTGCAGCCTTCAGCGATCTTTAAGTACGCATAGTGGGCAGGCGTGCCGATGACACGCTTGCCGCCCAGCGGAAAGTCCTTTTTGGCACCGTAGCTTTCCAGATGATCCTCACCATGGAACAGGCGGGCCACGATGGTGTCGATGGCCTTGTTGGAGGCACAGCCCACCACCGCGTCCACCTCGGGGATCTCTTCCTCGATCTGGCTGCGGTAGCGCTCGGCAAGACAGCCGGTGACGATGACCTTCAGCTCCGGGTTCTGCTGCTTGTAGGAGCAGGCTTCCAGAATGTTTTCAATGGCTTCGGTCTTGGCGCTCTCAATGAAGCCGCAGGTGTTCACAAGGATCACATCTGCTTCGGCCAGATCGGCCACGGTCTCGTGGCCGGCAGACAGCAGGATGTGCACCATCACATCCAGATCGACCTGATTCTTGGGGCAGCCAAGGGAAATACACGCAATTTTCATAGGGGATGATACTCTCTTTCTCTTTTGAGGGGTGCTTTTTATTCTTCTTCCGCTCTTTTTATCGCTTCTTTTATGACCGAATACGCAAAACCGCGGCGCTGCAGGGCGGCCACCACAAGGTCGCGGCGGCCATCGGCCAGCTTTTTCATGTAGCGGCTGCGCACCAGAGCGGCGGCAGCTTCCAGCTCCGGGCTTTCGCCGTCTGCGTCCGGGGCATAGACGCTTTCCAGCGCCTGCTCGATCTGTGCGCCGGAAAGGCCCTTCTGCCGCAGGTTCTGAGCCGCCGCACGGCGGCTCTTGCGGGCGGCAAGCAGGCTGTGTGCCCGGGCTTCGGCATAGCGGTCATCGTTTACGTAATCCAGCTCCACCATCTCAGCCACAGCAGCCGCTGCAGCCTGCTCGGTAAAGCCATAGCACAGCCGTTCATACAGCTGTGCCGAGGACATCTCGCGCGAGGCCAGCGCATCCAGTGCGCGGGCGCGGGCCTTGGCCGGGTCGGCGCACTTTTCTTCTTCCTGCTTCGGGCGGCGGCGTTTATAAAAGGACATTTAGTCCTCCACCATGATATCCAGTTCGCTCTCGCTGCTGCGGGCAGGAGCCTTGACCACTGGCTCCTTGGCATCTGCAGCCTTGGCGGGTTCCTCGGCCTTGGCCGCAGCGCCCTTGCCTGCCGGGCGGCGGGATGCGTACAGCTTATCGGCATTGGCGCGGATCTGGCCCTCGATGTCGTTTGCGATCTCGGGATTGTCCTTCAGAAACTGCTTTGCGTTGTCGCGGCCCTGACCCAGACGGATATCGCCATAGTTGAACCATGCGCCGCTCTTCTGCACGATGCCCAGCTTCACGCCCACATCAATGAGTTCGCTCATCTTGGAAATGCCCTCGCCGAACATGATATCGAACTCTGCCTCACGGAACGGAGGTGCCACCTTATTCTTGACGATCTTGGCGCGGGTGTGGTTGCCGATGAACTGGCCGGAAGAGTCCTTCAGGCCCTCCACGCGGCGGATGTCGATGCGCACCGAGGCGTAATATTTCAGGGCGCGGCCGCCGGTGGTGACCTCCGGGTTGCCGTACATCACGCCCACTTTTTCACGCAGCTGGTTGATGAAGACGCAGACCGTGTTGGTCTTGCCGATGACCGAAGTCAGCTTGCGCATGGCCTGACTCATCAGGCGGGCCTGCAGGCCCACATGGCTGTCGCCCATTTCGCCCTCGATCTCAGCCCTCGGCACCATGGCGGCAACCGAGTCCACCACGATGGCATCGATGGCACCGGAGCGCACCAGTGCTTCGCAGATTTCCATGGCCTGCTCGCCGGTGTCCGGCTGGCTGACCAGCAGATTGTTGATGTCCACGCCCAGCGCTTCGGCATAGGTGGGGTCCAGTGCGTGCTCCACGTCAATGAAGGCCACTTCGCCGCCCTGCTTCTGGGCTTCGGCCAGAATGTGCAGAGCCAGCGTGGTCTTACCGCTGGATTCCGGGCCGTACACCTCAATGATGCGGCCGCGGGGCACACCGCCCACGCCCAGAGCCAGATCCAGACCCAGACTGCCGGTGGAAATGGCATCCACCTGCATGGAGGCGTTATCACCCAGCTTCATCACGGCACCCTTGCCGAACTGCTTTTCGATCTGGGCCAGCGCAGTGGCCAGCGCATCCTTTTTGGCCTCCGGCTCGGTCTTTTTGGTCGCCGGGGCAACGGTGTTGTTGTTCTGATTTTTTGCCATAGCGTGCTGCTCCTTTTCTTCCTGCTGCCCGCCGTGCGCGGGCTGTCCGTATACTTTCCAGTATAGTATACCACAAAATCAAAATATTACAACAAGAAGTTGTTTCTATTTTCACTTTTATTTTTCGGGTCTGTGGGCGATCATGCACCGGTCGTTGCCGCCAAAATCCTTGCGGCACTCAATGTCTGCCCAGCCGTTTGCAGCCAGCAGTGCCGCCACAGCCTGCCGCTGCTGCCAGCCGATCTCCAGCACCAGCGCTCCGCCGGGCCGCAGTGCATTCTGGTAATGCTCTGCAAGGGCACGGTAGAACACAAGGCCGTCCTTTCCTGCTTCCAGCGCCATGGCCGGTTCCTGTGCCACCTCCGGCTGCAGGTGCCGCATCTCCTCGGCGGTGAGGTAGGGCGGGTTGGATACGATCAGATCAAGCTGCCCTTCCGGCAGGCCCTGCCAGTATGTGAACAGGTCGCCCTCCACAGGCTGCACCGCATAGGCTGGCTTTGCCTTTGCGCGCAGAGCGTTCAGCGCCGGCCCCCAGTCAAAGGCCGGGGCATCTGCCTGCTCAAACGCGGTAGGCTCCAGCAAGTCCTCCGTCTGCCCGCCCTGCCCTTTCAGGGCGCAGCGGCAGTTCTTTTCCAGATAAACAAAGGCTTCCGGGCTTTTTTCCACGCAGGTCACCTGCGCCGCCGGGCAGAAGCGCTTGACGCCCAGCCCCAGACAGCCGGTCCCCGCGCAGAGATCCAGCACCCGGGGCGCTGCAATGCCCGTCAGGGTATTGGCAGCCGCTTCCGCTACCACCTCAGTGTCTGCCCGGGGGCAGAGCACCCCGGGGCCAACGGCAAGGTCAAAATCCAGAAAGCTCCAGATCCCGCACAGGTATTGCAGCGGTTCCCGCTGCTCACGGCGCGTGCAGAGGGCTTCCAGCTTTTCCGCTTCCTCCGTGGTCAGCACCCGGTCGGAAAGGCGGGCATCCCGCCCGGCTGCCACGCGGAACAGCTCCCGTGCATCGTAATCGGCATCCGGACACCCTGCAGCGGAAAGCCGGGCTTCCACGGCCCGCACCGCTTCGCGCGGAGTCAAACCAGCAATTACCATCTGCCATCCTCCGGGTCCTCGGGCAGCACAGGGGTCACAGCGGTAATGGCCACCTCGATCATGCTGTCGTCCGGTTCAAACACGGTCAGGTGCTGCACCCAGATGCCGGGCTGGCGGATGATACGGGTAGCAATGTTATCGGACCGGCCGCACCACTTGAGCAGCTCATAGCTGATGCCCATGACCAGCGGCAGAAGCAGCAGCTTGAACAGCACCCGCAGGCCGATGCTGCCCCACGGCAGCACGCTGTAGAGGAACACGCTGACGATGACCACCAGAATGAGGAAGCTGGTGCCGCAGCGCGGATGGAACCGAGTGTACTTGCGCACATTCTCCACGGTCAGCTCATCACCGGCCTCATAGCAGGCAATGGTCTTGTGCTCGGCACCGTGGTACTCAAACACGCGGTGGATCTCCTTCATCTTGGAGATGGCCACCATATAGGTGAGGAAGATGCCAACTTTCAGCACCGCTTCCAGCACCACCTTGGCCCAGCGGCCCAATGTTACAAAGTGGTTCACGCCGCCCACGATGAGGGTGGGCAGCACGGTGAACAGCAAAATCGCCAGCAGGCCGCCCAGTACGGCGGCACAGGCCAGCAGTGCGTCCTCTGCCTTTTTGCCCAAGTGGTCGCCCACCCATTTTTCAAAGGCAGTCTCTTCCTCTTCGGGGTCGTAGTCGTCACCCATGCTCACCTGAGCCGAGTACATCATGTAGCGGTAGCCCACGATCAGGCTTTCGATCATGGAGATGGCACCGCGCACCAGCGGGATCTTTGTCCAGATGCCGTGGTTCTTCACAGGGTCGATCTTGGTCTCAATGGTGCCGTCCGGCTTGCGCACGGCGCAGCAGATGAGCTTCGGGCCGCGCATCATGATGCCTTCCATCAGCGCCTGCCCGCCGACGCTGGTCTTGAAACGTTCCTTTTTGGGTTGATTCATTGGTTTCTCCTATCGGATCATATTTTTCCCGACCATTTTACCACAGAATTGTGACAAAATCTTCACGCCTTATGGTACAGCGGCAAGCCCAGTGTGACCACTGTGCCGCGGCCCAGCGTGCTCTTGATGTCCATGGTGCCGTCCAGTGCAGTCATGATGGAATCCACCAGCGCAAGGCCGATGCCGCTGCCGCGCACCGAATTGCTGCCCTTGTAGAACTTGGTCTTGACGTTTTCAAGGTCTTCCGGCGGGATGCCGCGGCCCTGATCGATGATCTCCGCAAAAGCCTTGTATTCGCCCGCCCACAGCTTGACCGTGATGCGCCCGCCGGGGGCCGAGTACTTGATGGCGTTGTCCATGATGTTGATGAACACCTGCCGCAGACGGTCCGGGTCGGCATAGACCGGGATCATCTCCTCCGGCTCGGTGTAGCTGAGCACAAGGCCCTCGCGCTGGATGCGTGCTTCACAGAACAGCACCGCATCGGTCAGCTCTGCCACAAGGTCCAGCGGGCGGCAGTCCATACGGATGCGGCCGTTCTGCAGACGGCTGAAATCCAGCAGCTCTTCCACCATGTTGTACAGGCGGCCCGTCTCATTGTTGATGATCTCAAGGCCCTTGCGGTAGTTCTCGTCTGCCGGGTCGTCCAGTGTACGCAGGGTCTCCACCCAGCCCCGGATGGAGGTGAGCGGCGTGCGCAGCTCGTGAGAGACGGAACTGATGAACTCGTTCTTCATCTTCTCGGTCTCTTCCAGCCCTTCGGCCATCTGGTTGATGGTGCCGCGCAGGCGGTCCACCTCGTCGTGCTCGTTGCCGGTGACCGGCAGGCGCACATCCAGCTCACCCCGGGCGATGCTGGCTGCGGTGCGCTCCACCTGCCCCAGCGGCACCACGATGCTGCGGATGAAGTACAGGCCGGACATCACGGTGAAAGCAAGGATCACCGCCGCGATCACAACACTTACCGCGAGGGCGTTCTTGATCTGCGCTCCCACAAGGGTCAGGCTGGTGACAAGACGCATCGCCGCCACATCCTCGGCGGCATAGGGCACCAGATAACAGGCCGCCATCACCAGCTCGCCGGACTGGGTGCGGTAGACCGCCACACCAAGGCCATCAGAAGCCTCCTGCGCCTGCTCAAAGTCGATGCCGGTCACAATGCCGTCCGCATTTGTGCCGCTGGAGGACGCAATGACCCCGCCATAGCTGTCCAGCAGCATGAACTCGTATTTGTCCTTATCGGCAAACTGCTCCACCATGCGGCGCAGGGCCACGCTGCGGGTAGCCGCCGTGCTCTGCACCGTATCGCCGGTGTACATTTTCAGCTGGCCGGACACCGAAGAGAACCGCCGGTACATGGTCTGCTGCACGCTGTTATAATAGCTGCGTGTGTAGTTGTACAGGAACATGGTTTCGGCCAGCAGCACCAGCAGCACGGTGATGAGCAGGTTGCCCCGCAGCCACCGGCGGGTGATCCCGCTTCTCATTCTTCCCATCTGTAGCCGTAGCCCCACACAGTAAGGATATGGGTGGGATGGCTGGGTTCATCCTCCACCTTCATGCGCAGACGGCGGATGTTCACATCCACGATCTTCACGTCACCAAAATAGTTCTCGCCCCAGACACCCTTCAAGATCTTCTCGCGCACCAGCGCAATGCCGGGGTTGCGGAAGAACAGCTCCATGATCTGGAATTCCACCTGCGTCAGCTCAATCGGCTGGCCTGCCTTGAGCAGCACGCGGCGGTTCTCGTCCAGCACAAATTCGCCGCTGGTGAGCATCCCCAGCGGGTTTTCCTTTTCTTTTTCGTCCCCGCCTGCAGTACGGCCGACGCGGCGGCACAGCGCTTTCACACGGGCCAGCAGTTCGCTTACGCTGAAAGGCTTGGTCATATAGTCATCGGCACCAATAGAAAGGCCGCGGATCTTGTCCTGCTCCTGTCCCTTGGCGCTGAGGATGATAATGCCGATCTTCTGATCGGTGCGGCGGATGGTCTCGCACAGGGAGAAGCCGTTCATGCCCGGCAGCATCACATCCAGAATGGCCGCATCGCAGCCCGGCTTCTTCTCCAGCAGCGGCAGAGCCGCCTCGGCGCTTTCGGCCTCCACAGCCTCCATGCCCGCAAGGCGCAGGTTCAGCGCGATCATCTCGCGGATGTTGGCTTCATCTTCAACGACAAGCACTCGTACCATGAACTGTTCCTCCGTTCTTTAGTTGAGCAGATACAGCGCCTTGGACAGGCGGTAATTTTTATCACGGATCTCCACATCCGGGGCAAGCTTCGCCTGCATCTGGCGGGATGCCACGATGCCAAGGCGGGTCCAGCCCTTCAGGCTGGAGGTGGTGCGCACCAGACGCAGGGTCATTATCAGCTGGTCTTCGTCCACCGTGCGCAGCTCCACTGCACCATCATATTGTTCGCTGTCGGTCAGTTTGAGGTTGCCCTCCCACTCCATGGGCAGCTCGATATAGCAGTTGGTCTCTTCGTCCAGCAGCCCGAAGCTTTTTTCCGGGTGCGGGCTGGTATAGTCCATCCACACGATAAAATCCATGCGGCGGCTCTGGCTCATGTTCAGCAGGCCCGCTTCGTCCGGCTGGGTGGGGATCTCCACGATGCCGTCGCCGTCCAGATCCTGACTGACCAGACTGGGCACATTGCGCAGGGATGCGGTGTAAAGCTTTTCGGTGCTGATCTGATCGGCAGGCACCATCTGCTGCGTGTCCTCGTCAAAACGCAGCAGCACGCTGGCCAGATTGTTGCCGGAAATGCCGGTCCAGCCATCCAGCACCAGATAATGCCTGCCGTCCGCACCCACACCCGCCGCCACCGAGGCGCAGCCGGCGAACCGATTGGCGGAAAGGCCCATAACAGCCACCTGCTGGAAGCTGCCCTCTTTATCCACGGTCAGCAGTTCGATCTGCACACCGCCGTCCTCCAGCGTAGACATCAGGATCAGATCCTGATTGCCGCCGCCGGTGATATCCTCCACCAGATACTGCTGGTACTGCTGCTCCAGGATCGTGGAAAGCACGCCGTCGGTGTAGGAATACACAGCCAGATAATGGTCGCCCTGTGCCGCTGTATAACCCACCACCAGTTGGGTGGCATCGCCGGGCTGCAGCTGGGCCAGCCCCACCGACTCTACCGTGTCTGCAAGGCCCTCTACATTCTGGCGCACATGCCAGATGTCGGCATCATCCTTCTGCAGGATGGCAATGCACACGTTGGAGCTTTGGGCGGTGGTGTAAAGCACGGCGGCATCCTGCCTGCCGTCACCGTCCAGATCCTGCAGCAGGAAAGGCGAAAGCAGGTCGCCCTGCATGGGATATTTGAGCTGTGCGCTCTCCCCCAGCCAGTCGTTCAGGGCAGTCTGCACATCGCCGTAATCGCCGGAAAGCTTGGGCGCACGCAGAAGCTCTTCCACCTGCACCTGTTCACCGGGCATGCTGCAGCCTGCCAGAAGCAGGCACAGCAGCACGCAAGCCAACCACCGGCCAAAATAATTCGGACGTTTCAACCGCTGCGCCTCCTCTGTGTGGAAAACTTGTCCGGCCAAAGGCCGAAAACATGCTATTGTCAGTATACCACGGGGCGGGCGCAATTCCAACACCCGAAAACGAGAAAAGGGGCTGCCGCACCACATTTGGTGCAGCAGCCCCCTCGGGGTCCTGATTTTTATTCTTCGGTCTTGTCAAACAAGCCTTTTTCTTTTGCGGCGTTCCAGGTCAGGCAGGTGCGCAGCTTGCTGACGGGGAAGGCCGGGTGGAATTTATTGTTGTCCGCATCGTCCTTCATCAGATCCTGCTCCACTGCCCAGCGGGCGGCCTTTTGTGCGTCGGTATCGCCCTCGTCGATGTCGCTGTAGAGGGCGGTGCTTACAGGCTCAGGCTTGCCGGCGTGCTCCCACAGCAGCTCGGCCAGCTCGATGCGGTTGGAGGGCATGGGGATGCCGGGCATATTGATGACGCGGTAGATGCCGGTGCCGGCTTCGTAAGCGATGACGCCCGCGGCAGCACCCACGACCACAGCAGAGAGCGCGCCCTGAATGTTGCCGGTATCGCTGGGTCCAACCGGGTCGGGTTCAGGAATGGGGTCATTCTCGAAGGTTGCCTTTACTTCCACGTTCTTATCCGGCATGGTAAAGGTCACCTTGGTGGGGTCGTTCTCGTCCGGGGTCGTCAGGAAGGTGTCTGCTTTCTGTTCCTCACCGCCTACCAGCACCGTCCAGCTGATGAAGTGCTGTCCATCCGGCACAGTGGCTGTCAGGTGCACGGTTTCACCCACCGGCACAGTGCTGCCGCTCGGTACGGACGCATCGCTGCCTTCAATGGTCGCCGTCACATGGTCGCCGACCCTCAGAGTGGGGTTCAGAGTGGGGTTGCTCGCAAAGTTTGCCTTTATTTCCACGTTCTCAGCCGGCATGGTAAAGCTCACTTTGGCGGGGTCGTCCGCGTCCGGTTTCAGGAAGGTGTCCGTGTCTTGCTCAACACCATTCACCGTCACCGTCCAGCCGGTAAAGCGCTCGTTGGCTTTCAGCGCCCTGCGCGTTGCTGTTACAGTATCGTCCTTAGCAGCTTCGGTCTTATCCACAGTGCAGTCTACAGCTTTGATGTTATACGGAATATTGCTATAATACGGTTCCGCCTTAACATTATAAGCGGGCATGGTCAGGGTCGCGGTGGTGTCGGTGCCATTCTTCAACAGCTCGGCAAGTTCTGTTTCGTCCGTGATTTTAGTCTCAGTACCATTTACGACTTTATACAGTTTCCAGCCTGCAAATGTCTTTCCTACGGGAGCATCTCCGGCAGTCAAAGTCACTTCAGTGCCTGCGGCCACAGGGGCATCCAGCACTTTGTCCTCAAGCTTTGCTGTGGCATTGTCTGTGGTCACAGTGTACAGCGGACGCACATAACCGCATGTATTGCAGTCATTGTCTTTTGCATCGGTGTAATCATGGGTAGTTTTCGCCACCTGTTCAGCCGTCAGGCCCGGGCAGTTTGCAGTAGTGCACTCCCTCCAGTGTTTGGTACCGTCATGGTTCCACTTGTAATTATGCCAATGCACATCCAGCGTAACAGAAAACTCAAACCCATCATCATCGACTTCGTAATCATAAGTAACTGTAGTGCTGTTCGCTTTCAAAATCCATGTTGCCGGGTCAACCGTACCGCCTTTCCAGCTGCCGGTGGTAACGCCATCTAACTCAAATTTCCCCGGCAGCTGATGCAGATCATATGTCCGATCGTCGTTCGCCAGAATTTGGTAGCGTTGGGAACCAACCTGCAAATCCCTGATTTTGGGGTTGTTTCTCAAATCCAGCGATGTCAGGCAATTATTATTGCACCGCAACCACCACAAGCTTTTATTTTCCCTTAAATCCAGAACTGTCAACTTGTTTTTGTTGCAATTCAAGCTTTCAAGTTTTGTGTTTTTGTTCAAATTTAATGACGTCAAACTGTTGTTATAGCATATCAACCGCTTCAGTTCCGGGTTTTCACTCACGTCCAGTTCCGTTAAATTATTGTCACTGCAGAATAGGTCGGTCAACTTCGAAAAGTATTTGAGTCCCTGCAGGCTTGTGCATCCGCTATTGCTTATCCTAATTTCCTTAACGGCATTTCTTTCCGTTTGGTTCAGCGCACCATCTTTATCTTTGTCAAAATTATCTGCTACATATTGTCTAAATGCTCCATCCGGGAAGTTTGTCGCATCAATAGCAACAGCGTCTTCCTCCGCCTGCGTGCTCACGCTGCTTTCTGCGCTGGCCGCAGCCGGCTGTGCCGCAAACGCGCCCACCGGCAGGGCTGACAGCATCATGCACACCGCAAGTGCTGCACTGAGAAGTCTCGTACTCTTTTTTCTCATGTTCTCTTCCCCTTTTCGTTTGTTATTTTGCAGGCACCCACCCCAAAAGGCACCGTCTGCTCTTTAAGTTTACCCCCCCCCCCATACAACATATCAAGAGGCATTTTGCTAGAAAATAGGTTCGAGTTTTTAGTGGAATTGTTAAAATGTTTACGGCTTGGCCTGATATTCCCGGTAACATTCAGAAGCAATGAAAATGCCACGCAAAAAAAGCCCTCTCCCATTGCTGGGAAAGGGCTTTTGAACACTGTATCAAACAGTCAGAGCAGATCAGACGAGCTCCAGAACTGCCATCTCAGCAGCGTCGCCGCGGCGAGCGCCGATCTTGATGATGCGGGTGTAGCCGCCGTTGCGGTCAGCGTACTTGGGGCTGATCTCATCAAACAGCTTCTTTGCAACATCTTCCTTGGTGATGTAGGCATAAACCTGACGCTTGGTGTGCAGGTCGCTTGCCTTGCCAAGGCTGATCATCTTCTCGGCCATGGAACGAACGTCCTTAGCGCGAGTGACAGTGGTCTCAATCTTGCCATTCTCTAACAGGTAGGTAACCATAGCGCGCATCATAGCGTTGCGGCTGTCGCTGGTTCTACCGAGCTTTCTGGTACCGGGCATCCCGTTTCACTCCTTAATTATTTTTAGTTATCGTCATCCGTGTTCAGCTTGAAGCCCAGAGAATCCAGCTTTGCCATGACCTCTTCCAGGCTCTTGCGACCGAGGTTGCGGACCTTCATCATCTCGTCCTCGCTCTTGCTGACCAGATCTTCCACCGTGTTGATGCCTGCGCGCTTCAGGCAGTTGAAGGAACGCACGCTCAGATCCAGCTCTTCAATGGTCATTTCCAGAGCCTTTTCCTTGTCGTCGTTGGTCTTCTCCACCATGATCTCAGCGCCGGCTGCCTCATCGGACAGGTTGACGAACAGGTTCAGGTGCTCGGTCAGCACACGGGCAGCCAGAGAAACGGCTTCCTGCGCATTGATCGTGCCATCGGTCCAAACCTCAATGGTCAGCTTGTCATAATCGATCGCTTGGCCAACACGGGTGCTCTCGACGTTGTAGTTCACCTTGAGCACAGGGGTGTAAATGCTGTCAACGGGAAGAGTGTTGATATCGTTCTTCTCGATGATAGCCTGTTTGTTGCGCTCTGCGGGCACATAGCCGCGGCCCTTATCGAAGGTCAGCTCCATGACGAGCTTGCCGCCCTCGCCCAGGGTTGCGATGTGCCACTCAGGGTTCAGAATTTCGATGTCGTCGCCCTGCTTGATGTTGTCAGCGGTGACCTCACAGGGGCCGACTGCCTCAACACGCACTGTCTTCGGACCATCGGTGTACAGCTTTGCAGCAATACCCTTCAGGTTCAGGACAATTTCGGTAACGTCTTCCTTGACGCCCTCAATGGTGGAGAACTCGTGAACCACGCCATCAATCTTGACGCTGGTCACGGCGACACCGGGCAGAGAGGAAAGAAGCACACGACGCAGGCTATTGCCCAGTGTGATGCCAAAGCCACGCTCCAGCGGTTCTGCCACGAATTTGCCGTAGCGGCCGTCCGGGGACAGGCTTGCCGTTTCGATTTTGGGACGTTCAATCTCCATCATATCTATGCCCTCCTTGTCAAACCGGCGCTGCCGCCGGCCCATTATTAAATTCTTTCAAAGAAAAGAATGCGAAAGTGAGCCGTCCACGGGGAAGGCCCAGCCTTCTTAATGGATTACTTGGAGTACAGCTCGACGATGAGGTGCTCTGCGACTTCGTAGTCGATATCGCTGCGCTCGGGCAGCTTTGCGACAACACCCTTCAGAGAACCGGTCTCACGGTTCAGCCATGCGGGCAGAGCAACAACGGGAGCCTCGGGGCCGGTCAGCTTTGCAAACTTTGCAGAGCTGCGGCTGGACTCGCGCACTTCGATCACGTCGCCAGCCTTCACCTGATAAGAAGGAATGTTGACCTTCTTGCCGTTGACGGTGAAGTGAGCGTGGGACACCAGCTGACGAGCGTCGCGGCGGGTCTGAGCAAAGCCCAGACGGAACACGACGTTGTCCAGACGGCACTCCATGATCTGCAGCAGGTTCTCACCAGTCTTGCCGGGGCGGGCCTCAGCACGCAGGTAAGCATTGTGGAACTGCTTTTCCAGAACGCCGTAGATAAACTTGACCTTCTGCTTCTCCTTCAGCTGAGATGCGTACTCAGACTGCTTCTTGCGCATGTTGCCATTGGAGTTGCGGGTGGTATTCTTCTTTGCATAGCCCATGACCGCAGGAGAAATGCCCAGGGCCTTGCAACGCTTTGCGATAGGCTGCGTATTCTTTGCCATAATTCAATTTCCTCCTTCGATCAGACACGACGGCGCTTCGGGGGACGGCAGCCATTGTGGGGGATGGGAGTCACGTCCTTGATCAGGGTGACTTCCAGGCCGGTAGCCTGCAGCGCACGAATAGCGGACTCACGGCCAGCGCCGGGGCCCTTGACGTAGACCTCAACGGTCTTCATGCCATGCTCGATAGCAACCTTGGCTGCGGTCTCAGCAGCAGACTGGGCTGCAAACGGAGTGCTCTTACGGCTGCCGCGGAAGTTCAGGGAGCCGGAGGAGCACCAAGACACTGCATTACCCTGCAGGTCGGTGATGGTGACAACAGTATTGTTGAAGGTAGACTGGATATGAGCCTGACCAGCAGCAATGTTCTTGCGCTCTTTGCGCTTCATGCGGACATTAGCGCCCTTCTTGGCATTATTTGCACTTGCCATTTCTCAAATCCTCCTTACTTCTTCTTGTTAGCGACAGTGCGCTTGGGACCCTTGCAGGTACGTGCATTGGTCTTGGTACGCTGGCCGCGGCAGGGCAGATTCTTGCGATGGCGGGTGCCACGGAAGGACTGGATCTCAACCAGGCGCTTGATGTCCAGAGCAACGTTGCGGCGCAGGTCGCCTTCAACGATGATGTTAGCCTGATCGATGTAGTCACGGATCTTAGCCTCTTCTTCCAGAGTCAGGTCCTTGACGCGGGTATCGGGGTTGATGCCAGTTGCTTCCAGGATCTTGTTAGCAGTGGTCTGGCCGATACCATAAACGTAGGTGAGACCCACCTGAACGCGCTTCTCGCGGGGCAGGTCAACGCCGGCAATACGTGCCATAGTAGTTTCCTCCAAAAATCATCCCATGTCAGTGTCGGGGTCTGCGCCGGGACTCTACGCACTTGACCCCCAGGCGCCCGAATTAGCCCTGGCGCTGCTTATGCTTGGGGTTCTGGCAGATGACCATCACGCGGCCTTTGCGGCGGATGACCTTGCACTTTTCGCAGATGGGTTTCACGGAAGGCTTGACCTTCATGATGTTGAACCTCCTTTTGGTTGATACCCTGGTGCTTATTTGGAGCGCCAGGTGATGCGGCCCTTAGAAAGATCATAGGGCGACATTTCCACGGTAACCTTGTCCCCGGGCAGGATACGGATGAAATTGGTCCGCAGCTTGCCGGAGATGTGCGCTAAGAGGATGTGACCGCTGGGAGTGAGCTTCCCGGTGTTCTTATCCTCGCTCAACATTTCCACCTTAAAGATGGCGTTGGGCATGGCTTCACGCACAATGCCTTCGATCTCGATAACGTCTTCCTTAGACAAGCTATTTGCCTCCTCATTGGATCTGCTCAGTTTGTCGTTGAACCTGAACCGGTGCCTTTGCCTTGGAACCCTGAAAGCGCCGCGGTTTTCACGTGCCTGCGCCCGTTTGACCGCAGCTTGCCGCTTCAGCGTTCTCCAGTTCCAGTGCCGGTCCACAGACGGACAGGCGGCGATGATCGCCACATACTTCATCTTTCGCGGCACAAAATCCGCAAAACGGGCAGAAAATCCCTGTCCGCCGAGGAAGTATCTGGCTTCCACAGCCATTTATAGATTATACACCTTTTGTTGTCAATTTGCAAGAGGTTTTTTCCGTATTTCCGATAAAAAATTCTCGAAATTCAAAAGCTGTCCTTTCTCTCCCCGGTCTTGGTTTTTCTCCACCGCAAAGATGAAACTTTTTCACCAAAAGTTGTCATAATTGCACAAACAGCAGGTCTGTCCCTGCAAAAACGCCGCCTGCGGCGGAGCATTTCTGCTCTTCACAGGCGGCGCTTCTCATATTTCAGGGATCAGCTTACTTCAGGCTGAACTTTTCCGGGTCAAAATCCGGGTCATCCCAGAAGCGGGTCATGATCTCAGTGTGATCCTTCAGGATCGCATTGGAGTGCTCAAAGTGCGCAGCCAGACCACCGTCCTTGGTCTTGACGGTCCAGCCGTCCTTGGACTGGGTGATCTTGCAGTCGTACTGGCAGATCATGGGTTCAATGGCAATGGTCATGCCGGGCACAAGGCGCGGGCCGCGGCCCTGATGGCCGTAGTTGGGCACTTCCGGGTCCTCGTGCAGCTCACGGCCGGTGCCGTGGCCCACGAACTCGCGGACGACCGAGAAACCGGCATCCTCGCAGTAGCTCTGCACGGCATAGCCAATGTCGCCGATGCGGTTGCCGGCCACAGCCTGCTCGATACCTTTATAAAGAGCAGCCTTGGTCACGTCCAGCAGGCGCTGTGCTTCCAGATCGACCTTGCCCACCGCATAGGTGCAGGCATTGTCGCCGTTGAAGCCGTCGATCTTGGCACCGGTGTCGATGCTGACGATATCACCGGGACGAATGACGATGTCATGCGAAGGGATACCATGGATGATGGTATCGTTCAGGCTGATGCAGGCCGTGCCCGGAAAGCCATACAGACCCTTGAAATTAGGGGTGCCGCCGTGCTTCACGATGAAGTCGTAGATCAGCTTATCCAATTCCCATGTGGTCATACCTGCTTCGATATGCTCACCGCCGTACTTCAGGGCAGCTGCGCTCAGGGCATTTGCCTTGCGCATGCCGTCCAGCTCTTTCGCATTTTTGATCTGAATCACGATTATGCCTCCAAAGCTTTCATGACTTCAGCCGTGGTCTCCTCGATGGAGGGGCAGAACTTGATCTCTGCCAGCTTGCCGCGGGTACGGTAGAACTCCACCAGCGGCTCGGTCTGCTCATGATATGCTTTCAGACGATCCAGCACGGTGGCAGGCTGGTCGTCCTTGCGGATGACGGTCTTGCCGCCGCACAGGTCGCACACACCCTCGACCTTGCTCTTCTTGTTGACGATGTGGTAGCTTGCGCCGCACTTCTCGCAGACGCGGCGGCCGCTCATGCGGTCAACGATCACATTGTCCTCGACCTGCAGCTCCAGCACCTTGTCGATACGGATGCCCATGGTCTCGATGGCCTCGGCCTGAGCGATGGTGCGGGGCACACCGTCCAGGATAAAGCCGTTTGCACAGTCCGGCTGAGCCAGACGCTCTTTCAGGATGCCGATGATGACCTCATCGGGCACCAGAGCGCCAGCGTCCATAAAGCTCTTTGCCTTCAGGCCCATCTCGGTGCCTTCCTTGACAGCAGCGCGCAGAATGTTGCCGGTGCTGATGGAGGGGATGTTCAGCTTGGCGCAGATGATCTCGGCCTGAGTGCCCTTACCAGCACCAGGTGCGCCCAACAGGATCAGATTCATAGGATCATTCCTTTCCTTTGCTAGAGGATGTAAACTCCAAAAAAGTAAAAAAGCACTGAAAAGTTCGAGCGTACTCTCCTTTCCAGTGCTTTCTCACATCTTAATTATTGTGGATCAACCAAGGAAGCCCTTGTGGTTGCGCATCGTCATGAAGCTGTCGAGGCTGCGGGTGGTATCAAGTGCCACACCAACCACGATCAGCAGGCTGGTACCGCCCAGCTGGATGCTCATACCGGTCAGGTTGCCCAGAATGATCGGCAGCACAGCCACCGCAGCCAGAAAGATGGCACCGATGAGGGTGATCTTGTTCAGGGTGCGGGTGATGAAATCGCTGGTCGGCTTGCCGGGACGGAAGCCGGGGATCGAGCCGTTGTTGCGGCGCAGATTGTTGGCGATCTCAACGGGGTTGTACTGGATGGCCACATAGAAGTAGTTGAATGCCAGAATCAGCAGCAGGTAGATCACAACGTACAGCCAGGAGGTGTAGTTGAAGGTGTGGAAGAATGCATACCACACCGGGTGTGCCTGCTGGTCGATCTGCAGGAAGCTGCCGATGGTGCCCGGGATGGACACCAGAGCCGAAGCGAAGATGATGGGCATGACGCCGCTCATGTTCAGCTTCAGGGGCAGATAGCTGTTCTGACCGCCCATCTGCTTGCGGCCTACCACGCGCTTTGCGTACTGAATGGTGATGCGGCGCTCTGCGTTGGTCATGACGACCACGAAGACCACAGCCACCAGTGCCAGCACGATCAGCAGCGGCAGGAAGAAGTAGTACTGGGGCTTGCCGGACGCTGCCTGAGTCAGCAGACCCTTGACAGAGGTGTACAGCGAAGACCAGTTGGAGACGATCGAAGCAAAGATGATGAGCGAGACACCGTTGCCGATGCCCTTGTCATCGATCTGCTCACCGCACCATGTGATCAGCTGTGCGCCGGCCACAAAGGTTGCGATGATGACGATGGCGGCAAAGATGCCGGCACCGCCGGAAACGTACTTCAGTGCGCCCATATTGCGGATCACGAAGTAGTAGCCGATGCTCATGATCAGAGCGACCACAGCACCTGCGTACCGGTTGATCTGCTGCAGCTTCTGCTGGCCGTCGGCTTCCTTTGCCAGATTTTCCAGCGCGGGAATTGCCACGGTGAGCAGCTGCACAATAATGGAGGCGTTGATATAGGGTGTCACACCTAACGCGAAGAGCGTGCAACGGGCCAGAGCACCACCGCTCATCATGTTCAGATAGGAGAGCATGTCGCCGTTTGCGAACATCTGCGTCAGCGCAGAGCCGGAAACGAACGGAACGGGGATGGCACAGCCCAGACGGTACACCACGAGGATCGCCAGCGTGAACAGGAGACGATTTTTAAGCTCGGGGATCTTCCATGCGTTACGGAATGTCTGGAACACCTTACATCACCTCAGCCTTTCCGCCTGCCTTCTCGATTTTCTCTTTGGCAGAAGCGGAATAGGCTGCGGCCTTCACGGTCAGAGCCTTGGTCAGCTCGCCGTTGCCCAGAACCTTAACGCCGTCCAGAGTCTTCTTGACCAGACCCTTTGCCTTCAGAGCCTCGGTATCGACGACATCGCCGGCATTGAAAGCAGCTTCCAGATCAGCCACGTTGACGATGGCGTACTGGGTAGCAAAGATGTTGTTAAAGCCAACCTTGGGCAGGCGGCGTGCCAGAGGCATCTGGCCGCCCTCGAAACCAGCGTGCTTCACGCCGGAACGGGCCTTCTGGCCCTTGCTGCCGAAGCCGGCAGTCTTGCCATTGCCGGAGCCAATGCCGCGGCCCTTGCGGGTCACAGCCTTGTTTGCGCCGGGAATCGCGTGCAATTCATGAAGTTTCATTATGCGTATACCCCCTGCTATTAGGCTTCGGTGACGCTGAGCATAAAGCCGATCTTTGCGATCTTGCCCTGCGTAGCGGCATTGTCAGGCTGAACGGTAACGTCGCCCGGCTTCTTCAGGCCCAGAGCCTCAGCGGTAGCGATCTGCTTAGCGCCGCGGCCAATCAGGCTCTTCTTCAGCTCGATCTTGAGCATCTTATCTGCCATGGTTTGTTACCTCCTTAACCCAGAATTTCTTTCACGGTCTTGCCGCGCTTCTCAGCGACAGACTCAGCGCTGACCAGGCCGCACAGACCTGCGAAGGTAGCAGAAACAACGTTGATGGGGTTGTTGGAACGCATAGACTTCGCACGGATGTCCTTGATGCCAGCAGCCTCAATGACGGCACGCACAGGGCCGCCGGCGATCATACCGGTACCAGGTGCAGCCGGCTTGAGCAGAACGGCGCCTGCGCCGTACTTGCCGACGATCTCGTGGGGGATGGTGGTGCCCTTCAGGGCAACCTTGTGCATGTTCTTCTTAGCAGCAGCTTCGCCCTTGCGGATTGCCTCAGGCACTTCGCCGGACTTGCCGATGCCGTAACCAATGGTGCCCTTGCCGTCGCCCACGACAACCAGAGCGGCAAACTTCATGATGCGGCCGCCCTTGACAGTCTTGGAAACGCGGTTGATGGAGACAACCTTGGTGATCATGCCGTCGTCTTCACGGTTTCTCATAGCCATAATGTGTTTCCTCCTCTCATTACAGCTTCAGGCCGCCCTCACGGGCGCCATCAGCCAGGGCCTTAACACGGCCATGATAAACGTAGCCACCACGGTCGAACACGACCTCGGTGATGCCCTTTTCCAGAGCCTTTGCTGCGATCTTCTTGCCGATCTCAGCAGCGGCCTCGACGTTGCCGCCGTTGCCGTTGAAGTCCTTGTCCATAGTAGAAGCCGACACCAGAGTCACGCCCTGCTCATCATCGATGATCTGAGCGTAAATGTGCTTGGCGGAGCGGAAAACATCCAGGCGAGGACGTGCTGCGGTGCCGCTGATCTTGTTACGAACACGGCGATGACGACGAAGACGAGCTTCGTTCTTGTCGATCTGCTTAACCATTGTCTTTCACTCCTTACCTTATTTCTTGCCCTTGCCGGCCTTGCCTTCTTTGTGCTTGACAACCTCGCCCTCGTAGCGAATGCCCTTGCCCTTGTAAGGCTCAGGCGGCTTCTTGGCGCGGATCTCGGCAGCATACTGGCCGACCTTCTGCTTGTCAATACCGGTAACGGTGAAGTGGTTGGGATCCTGCCACACGATGGTGCAGTCCTCAGTATCAGGAATGTTCACCTGATGAGAGAAGCCCAGGTTCATGACCAGGTTGGAGCCCTGCTTCTGGCAGCGCAGACCAACGCCCACGATCTCCAGCTTCTTCTCGTAGCCGTTCACAACACCGTTCACCATGTTGGCGATGTTGGTACGGGTCAGGCCGTGCAGGCTGCGGGCCTGGGGTTCGTCATTGGGGCGGGTAACCAGAACTTCATTGCCCTCGACCTTGACGGTCATCAGGGGATGATAGTTGGAATTCAGGCTGCCCTTGGGGCCCTTGACGGCGACGTGATGTGCTGCCTCATCGACAGTGACAGTAACGCCGGCAGGAATGACGATGGGTTTTCTTCCAATTCTCGACATTGTCTTTTACCCCTTTCTTACCACACGTAGGCCAGGACTTCGCCGCCGACGTGTGCAGCACGTGCAGCCTTATCAGTCATGATGCCCTTAGAGGTGGAAATGATTGCGGTGCCCAGGCCCTTCATGACCTTGGGCATATCCTCGCAGTTGGTGTAGATGCGCAGGCCGGGCTTGGACACGCGGCGCAGACCAGCGATAACGGGCTCGCCGTTAGCCTGATACTTCAGGGTGACAACGATGGTGCCCTGAACGGTGTCGTTCTTGACCTGCATGCCCTTGATGTAGCCCTCGTCAACCAGAATCTGGCAGATAGCCTTCTTCATGTTGGAAGCGGGGATCTCCACAGAAGGGTGTTTGGCAGTGCTAGCGTTGCGGATGCGAGTCAGCAGGTCCGCGATAGGATCAGTAATCTGCATTTGCCACTAACCTCCTTAGATTAGCTCTCGTTTGTTTTATAATGATACCGCCCCGAAACATCGTTGCCCCGGGGCGGATATCCGACAAATTATCCGGCCCTCTGGCTTGATTACCAGGAAGCCTTCTTCACGCCCGGGATCTCGCCCTTGTAGGCCAGCTCACGGAAGCACACACGGCACACGCCGTACTTGCGCAGCACGGAGTGGGGACGGCCGCAGATGCGGCAGCGGGTGTATGCACGGGTAGAGAACTTAGCAGGACGAGACTGCTTCAGCTTCATAGACAGTTTAGCCATTGTAGAAATCTCCTCCCTTAGTTGTTCTCTGCGAACGGAGCGCCCAGAGCCTTCAGCAGCTCCTTGCCCTCTTCGTCAGTCTTGGCAGTGGTGACAAAGCAGACATCCATGCCGCGGACTGCATCGACCTTCTCGAAGTCGATCTCGGGGAAGATGATCTGCTCCTTGATGCCGCATGCAAAGTTGCCGCGGCCGTCAAAACCGTTGCCGTTGATGCCGCGGAAGTCGCGGACACGGGGCAGTGCGATGTTGAAGAAGCGATCGACGAACTCATACATACGCTCACCGCGCAGGGTGACCTTGCAGCCGATGGGAGTGCCCTGGCGCAGCTTGAAGTTAGCAACGCTCTTCTTGGCACGGCACACAACTGCCTTCTGGCCAGTGATCTGGCCCAGATCCTTCATGACAGCTTCCAGGATCTTCTCGTTGTCCTTGGCTTCGCCGCAGGCAACGTTGATGACGACCTTGTCCAGCTTGGGGATCTGCATAACGCTCTTGTAACCGAACTTGGAGTTCAGAGCAGGAGCAATTTCATTGACATACTGTTCTTTCAAACGAGCCATTGTTCCTTACTCCTTTCTTACAGCTCAGCGCCGCACTTCTTGCAGACGCGAACCATCTTGCCGTCCTTCTCGACGTGGCCCACACGCACGGCCTTGCCGCACTTGGGGCAGATGGGCATGACCTTGGATGCGTACATAGCACCCTCAGCCTTGACGATGCCGCCCTGCTCGCCCTGACGACGAGGCTTGACGTGCTTGGTAACCATGTTCTGGCCCTCAACGATGACCTTGTTCTCAGAGGGGCTGACCTGCAGGACCTTACCAGTGTGGCCCTTGTCCTTGCCGCTGATGATCATAACGTTGTCGCCGGTTTTAACATGAAGATTATTCATTTTTAAAACCTCCTTACAGCGATTCCGGAGCCAGGCTCAGGATCTTGGTGTAGCCGGCATCACGCAGCTCGCGAGCAACGGGTCCAAAGATACGGGTACCCTTGGGGCTCTTGTCGGCCATAACGATAACGGCGGCGTTCTCATCGAAACGGATGTAGGAGCCGTCGTCGCGGCGGACGCCATGCTTGCTGCGCACGATGACAGCCTTCACAACGTCGCCCTTCTTAACGGAGCCGCCGGGGGCTGCCTTCTTGACAGAGCAGACCACGACGTCACCAATGTTTGCGTATCTCTTGCGGGTGCCGCCCAGCACGCGGAAGCACATCAGCTCCTTGGCACCGGTGTTGTCGGCAACTTTGAGATAAGTTTGCATCTGAACCATATCAGATATCTCCTTTCAAACTGTTCAAAGCAGCGGGCAAATTACTTTGCCTTCTCAACGATACGGACCAGGCGCCAGCGCACATCCTTGGACAGGGGGCGGCACTCCATGATCTCAACACGGTCACCGATGCCGCACTCGTTCTGCTCATCACGAGCCTTGAACTTGGCGGTACGCTTCAGGATCTTCTTGTACAGGGGGTGCTGCACGCTATCCTTAACGGCAACCACGATGGTCTTATCCATCTTGTCGGACACGACGACGCCGACGCGGGTCTTTCTCAGATTACGTTCTTCCATCGTTTAACCTCCTTACTGCTTCTCAGCCAGAACGGTCATCACGCGGGCGATGTCCTTCTTGACTGCTTCGATGCGGCCGGGGTTCTCCAGCTGGTTGATGGCATGCTGGAAGCGCAGGTTAAACAGCTCGGCCTTCAGGTCTGCCAGCTTGCTGGTCAGCTCTGCGGTCTGCATTTCGCGGAGTTCATTAGCCTTCATTGGTGCCATCCTCCTTCACGGAGTCCTCACGGACAACAAATTTGCACTTGATGGGCAGCTTGTGCATAGCCAGGCGCAGTGCCTCACGAGCAGTTGCCTCATCGACATCTGCCAGCTCGAACAGAACGCGGCCGGGCTTCACAACAGCGACCCAGTATTCGGGAGAGCCTTTACCGGAACCCATGCGGGTCTCAGCGGGCTTTTCAGTCACGGGCTTATCGGGGAAGATCTTGATCCACACCTTGCCGCCACGCTTGATGTAACGAGTCATGGCAACACGAGCAGCCTCGATCTGGGTGGAAGAGATCCATGCCGGCTCCAGAGCAACAAGGCCGTACTGGCCCTGGCACACCACGTTGCCGCGGGTAGCCTTACCGGTCATGCGGCCGCGCTGGACGCGGCGGTACTTAACACGCTTAGGCAGTAACATTACTTGTTGCCTCCTTCCTTCTTCTGAGCGGTCTTAGCGCTCTTCAGGACTTCGCCCTTGTAGACCCACACCTTGACGCCGATGCGGCCGTAGGTGGTAGCAGCCTCTGCAAAGCCGTAGTCAATGTCAGCACGCAGGGTCTGCAGGGGGATGGTGCCCTCGTGATAGCTCTCGGTACGAGCGATATCAGCGCCGCCCAGACGGCCGGAGCACATTGCCTTGATGCCCTTTGCGGGAACGGTTGCGCGATCGCGGGGGCTCATGGCATTGCGCATGCACTGCTTCATGGCACGGCGGAAGGTCACGCGGTTCTCCAGCTGACGAGCGATATCCTCAGCAACCAGCTGAGCGTTGGTAGCAGCGCTCTTGACCTCGATGACGTTGACGATGACAGTCTTGCCATACTCCTTGGTCAGCTTGTTCTGCAGAGCAACGCGCTCTTCGCCGCCCTTGCCGATGACCATGCCGGGCTTAGCGCAGTAGATGTTGACAGTTACGCGAGGAGCGGAAGTGGACGGGTCCACAGTACGCTCGATCTCGATCTTGGGCACACCAGCATCCTTCAGCTGAGCCTTCAGCTCAGTGCGGATCTTGTGGTCCTCGACGAGGTTATCGCTGAAATCCTTCTTGGAGGCAAACCAGCGGCTGTCCCAGTCTTTAATAACGCCGACACGAATGCCGTGCGGATTTACTTTCTGGCCCATTGTTTTCCCTCCTTACTCTTTCTCTTTCAGAACAACGGTCATGTGGCTGGTGCGCTTCAGGATGCGGTAGCCGCGGCCCTGTGCACGAGGCATCATGCGCTTCAGCGTCGGGCCGGGGCAGACGTAGCACTCGGCGACGTAGAGGTTGTTCTTGTCCATATTGAAGTTGTTTTCCGCATTAGCGGCTGCAGACTTCACCAGCTTCAGAAGGGGCTCACAAGCTGCCTTCGGGGTGTACTGCAGGATTGCCAGCGCTTCGTCCAGGGGCTTGTTACGGATCAGATCCATAACGATAGACACCTTACGAGGACTAATGCGGGCATAACGAAGAATTGCCCGAGCTTCCATGTTGTGTTCCTCCCTCTATTACTTAGAATTACCAGTGTGGCCCTTGAAGGTACGGGTGGGAACGAACTCACCCAGCTTGTGGCCAACCATGTCCTCAGTCACATACACAGGCACATGCTTGCGGCCGTCGTGAACGGCAAAGGTGTGACCAACGAATTCGGGGAAGATCGTGGAGGCGCGGCTCCAGGTCTTGATGACCTGCTTCTTGCCGGAAGCGTTCATCGCTTCAACGTGCTTCATAAGAGCAGCCTGGACGAAAGGTCCTTTTTTAATGCTTCTACCCATTGTCTTAAACTCCTCTCTTACTTACCTGCACGCTTCACGATCAGCTTATCGGAGCGCTTATGATGCTTGCGAGTCTTGAGACCCAGAGCGGGCTTGCCCCAGGGAGTCATAGGACCGGAGTGACCAACAGGTGCGCGGCCCTCGCCACCACCGTGGGGATGGTCGCAGGGGTTCATGACGGTACCACGGCTGCCGGGACGGACGCCCATGTGGCGCTTGCGGCCAGCCTTGCCCAGGTTGACGTTCTCGTGGTCGATGTTGGAAACCTGACCGATGACTGCGGTGCAGTTCACGGGCACGTTGCGCATCTCACCGGAGGGCAGACGAACCAGAGCGTAGCCATTCTCCTTAGCCATCAGCTGAGCCATGTTGCCAGCGGAACGAACCAGCTGAGCGCCGCGGCCGGGATACAGCTCGATGTTGTGGATGATGGTACCGACGGGGATGTTCTCGAAGGGCAGGCAGTTGCCGGGCTTGATGTCGGCAGACTTGCTGCTGATGACCACATCGCCCACCTTCAGGCCATCGGGAGCAATGATGTAGCTCTTGACGCCATCGGTGTACTCGACCAGAGCGATGAATGCGCTGCGGTTCGGATCGTACTCGAGAGTCTTGACGGTAGCGGGCATATCGGTCTTCTGACGCTTGAAGTCGATGACACGATACTTGGTGCGGTTGCCGCCGCCCTGATGACGGACGGTGATGCGGCCGGTGTTGTTGCGGCCGCTGTGCTTCTTCATGGGCTCCAGCAGGCTGCGCTCGGGAGCGACCTTAGACAGGACGCTGTAATCCGTGACGGTCATGCCGCGGCGGCCCGGAGTAGTGGGGCCATACTTCTTGATAGCCATAGTGCTATTCTCCTTTGTTTATCTTATGAATTATTATCGGGGTCATATCCCCATAGAGGAACCCTCGGCGGGTTCGGCTTAGACCATGCTGTTGAAGAACTCGATCTCCTTGGAGTCCTTGGTCAGGGTCACGATAGCCTTCTTGGATGCAGCGGTGTAACCGGCGTGCATGCCCTGGCGGCGGAAACGGCCGCGCACAGAGATGGTGTTGACCTTTGCGACCTTAGCGCCCGGGAACAGGACCTCAACGGCCTGAGCGATCTCGACCTTGGTAGCATCGGTAGCGACCTTGAAGGTGTACTTCTTGTCAGCGATGCCAGCCATGGAGTTCTCGGTAATGACCGGCTTCAGGATGATATCATGTGCGGTTTTCATTAGCCAAGCACCTCCTCGAGCTTCTTAGCTGCGTCGACGCTGATGATCAGCTTGTCGGCGTTCAGCACATCGTAGGTGTTCACGCTGCCTGCGAAGGTGGTCTTCACACCGGCAATGTTGCCAGCGCTCTTGACGAACTTTGCATCGACAGTCTCATTGACCAGCAGGTTCTTCTTGCCGGCGCCAACAGCGTTCAGCATTGCAACCACGGTCTTGGTCTTGTACTCATCGCAAGCGAACTTGTCAACAACGACCATGTTGCCATTGGCAGCCTTGTCGGACAGAACGCTCAGCAGAGCCAGGCGCTTGACCTTGTTGTTGATGTGGTAGTTGTAGCTGCGGGGCTTGGGGCCCAGAGCGACGCCGCCGTGAGTCCACTGCGGTGCACGGATGGAACCCTGACGAGCGTGGCCGGTGCCCTTCTGACGCCAGGGCTTCTTGCCGCCGCCGGAAACTTCCATGCGGATCTTGGTGTTCTGGGTGCCCTGACGCTGGTTGGCCAGGAAGTTCACCACAGCAATGTGGACAGCCTTCTCGTTCGGGGTGATACCGAACACGGCGTCGGAAAGCTCGATCTCGCTAACATGCTGACCGTTCATATCGACTACGTTAAACTTTGCCATTGTAGCTTTCCTCCTTACGCCTTCACGCTGTTGGCCAGAGTGATGATGGTGCCCTTGGAACCGGGGACCGCACCCTTGACAGCGATCAGATTGTTCTCGGTGTCAACCTTGACAACAGTCAGGTTCTGCACGGTGACGCGCACAAAGCCCATGTGGCCGGGCAGGCGCTTGCCGGGGAACACGCGAGCAGGGGTAGAAGTGGAACCGTTAGAACCTGCATGACGAGCAACAGGACCGGTGCCGTGGCTCTCACGCAGACGGTGCTGACCGTAGCGCTTGATAACGCCCTGGTAGCCCTTGCCCTTGGAAACGCCCACAACGTCCACCTTGTCGCCCTCTGCGAAGACATCAGCCTTCAGCACGTCGCCAACGTTCATTGCGGAAACATCTTCCAGACGGAACTCGCGCAGGGTCTTCTTGGGGGCAACGTTTGCCTTCTTGAAGTGGCCTGCAGCTGCCTTGTTGACCTTCTTGGCGGAAACCTCGCCGAAGCCCAGCTGAACAGCCTGGTAGCCATCGCTCTCGACGGTCTTCTTCTGCACGACGGTGCAGGGACCAGCCTCGATGACGGTGACGGGAACGACCTTGCCGTTCGCGTCGAACAGCTGGGTCATACCGACTTTCTTGCCGATAATGCCTTTAACCATTTTCTTTTCCTCCTGTAAAGGTTATTGGTTGGCAGCGCACGTCACTGCCAACATGACCCCTCGGGAAACGAGGGCATCGAATTTGATCGAGTGTCTTTTACAGCTTGATCTCGATGTCCACGCCAGCGGGGAGCTGGAGGCTCATCAGAGCCTCGACCGTCTTGTTGGACGGCTTCAGAATGTCGATCAGACGCTTATGAGTGCGGCTCTCGAACTGCTCGCGGCTATCCTTGTACTTGTGGGTAGCGCGCAGAACGGTAACGATCTCACGATCGGTGGGCAGGGGGATGGGGCCGGACACGCGTGCACCGGTGTGCTTTGCGGTCTCCACGATCTTCTCTGCTGCGGCATCGATCAGCTGAGCATCATAGCTCTGCAGACGGATTCTGATTTTCTCTTTGACTGCCATTGCTTACGCCTCCTGAAAAAATTGATTTTGCCCTAGGCGAGCCGATAAATTGCTCTACACAGTTCCGGGTGTTCCTCGATTTGGCACTATAAAAACCGGTGAACCGCATGGCAGTTCTCCCGGAAACATATTAGCAAATCAAATCCGAACATTGGTTCCGCCCGTTTCGCAGAGGAGTAACTTCTCTGCCGAGGGAACGTATTCCATCGCTGTCAGTAATTCTTTCGCCCGGTTCTAAGATCGGACATACTCCGCGGAAATAACCCATCGCAGCTATCGCCGGATGACAACCTCCCGCATCTACGCATATCGCTGGCCTGCACGACTTGTATCGCACAAGCCCTTTGCAGCCGAGAGTTATTCTATCACACCTTCGTGCATTTGGCAAGTGTTTTTTAGAAAAAAGAACGAATTTTCTTTTTTATTTTCTCCGTTTTGTCAAAGCGCGCATTTTCTGTGCAAGATGCACAATCCGCAGGCTTTTCTGCCGGTGGAAAACTCCCCTACCCCGCTTTTGCAGAGGTAGTATGGACGGTTTTGCTGCGGATTATACCTATTATACAAAAGGAAGCGGCCTCACCCTCTCAGTCACTTCGTGCCAGCTCTCCCAAAGGGAGAGCCCTTGGCAGTCCACGCAAACTTCATTTCTTTACCAAGGCCTCTCCCCTTGGGAGAGGTGGATGCGAACGTAGTGAGCAGACGGAGAGGGCGAGGCTGCTTTCCTGCCGCGCTGCTGCTTCCGCAGGAAGCAGGCGCTGCAGATGCCGGTCGCCTTTACGACCCCACCCGTGAAAATGGCATACCGGAGCGTCCGCAGACGCTCCGGTATGCCGAAAATATAAATAATTCTTCCGCTGAAGACGGCCAGAGCAAAGCGGAGGCCATTTAGATCATTTCTTTTTCAGCTGTTCCGCCAGCCCATCCCGGGGCGTGATGTAGACCGTGGTGTACACCTCGTACAGCACCATGCCGGGCTTGGCACCGCTGGCTTTCCAGATGTTCTTCACCTCGGTGGTGTCCACCGCCACTTTGGCGCCGGTGCCTGCCTTGTAGGTGCTGGAGTAGATGACTGCCAGCTCCGCGGCCTCCTGCTTGGTGGTGTCCGGGATCTCCTCGCCCCGGCTCATGACCACAACGTGACTGCCGGGGGCCTTCTGCACATGGAACCACAGGTCTTTGCCCCGGGCGGTGTGCAGGGTGAGCTTGTCGTTCTGGGCGTTGTTGCGGCCCACCAGGATCTCAAAGCCATCGGTGGAAGTGAACCGCAGGAAATCTGCAGGCTTCTGGCGCTTATCCCGCTGCTTGTAGTATTTCAGGTAGCCCTGACTCTTCAGCTCTGCCCGGATCTCGTTGAGGGCCGCCTCACCGGAAGCCGACTCCACCTCGTAGAGTACCGTTTCCAGATAGGCAATCTCCTTTTCACCCTCTGCCAGCAGATCCACCAGCATCCGGGCGGCGGTCTGCTTCTTTTTATAGTTCTTGAAGAAGTTCTGAGCGTTCTGGCTGGGGGTGAACCGCAGGTCCAGCGGGATGGTCACCTCTTTGCCCTCGTCGTACCAGTTGGGCACGGTGATGCTCTTCATGCCCTTCTGGGCCAGATAGAGGTTTGCCGAGAGCAGCTCACCGTACAGACGCAGCTTTTCGCTCTTGCCGCTGGCAGCAAGCTCTTCCTGACGGGCGGCCTGCTTGCGCACGGCGCGCTCGTACATATTGTGCACCGCCTTGTGCAGCTCCTTGCTTTTGGTGCGCAGGCGTTCCGCGCGGTCCTTCTCAGCGTAGTAGCCCTCCAGCATGGCGTTGAAGGAGGGCCACTCCTTTATAATATATTTTTCGCCGTACTGCTGCGGACGGAAGAAGGTATACTCGATGGGCTTGCCGCTGGGGTCGGTGACGCTGCAGGGCGTACCGCCGGTTGCGTGCTCTTCCTTCAGCTCGTCGATGGCGGCCATAAGCTTGCGCTTCTGTTCCTCGGTCAGCTCATTGGCGGGCAGATGTTCGCCGTCAAAGGCACGCCATGCAGCTTCGCGGCAGACCACCGGGCCAACACCGGCCACGGTCTTGTTGAGGGCATCTGCCACCGGCAGATCTCTCTGGCAGGCTGCTGCCACGATGGACGCACTGCTCACCAGCAGGAAGTCCGGTCTTGCAGGCTTGGGCGGCGTGGTGTAGGGCAGGCCCGGCAGCAGCTGGCGCACATCGCTGTCCTCAAAATCCACGCGCTTGAGTGCGTCAATGATCTTGCCGTTCTGCACCAGAACCAGATTGGAGTAGCGGCCCATCAATTCGGCACACAGGGTGTTGCGCACAAGGTCGCCCATCTCGTTGGTGCACTGAAAATCAAAATAGACGATGCGGTCTCCCGGCTCCATGTGCACGTCCAGCAGCCTGCCGCCGGTAAGATGCTTGCGCATCAGCATACAGAAGGAGGGCGGCGTTTCCGGGTTTTCAAAGCTTTCTTCGGTCAGGCACACGCGGGCGGAACCGCTGCGGGCCGAAAGCAGCAGCGCATAGGTATCCGTGCGGGTGCGCAGGGTGAGCACCAGCTCATCACGGGTGGGTTCAAATAGTTTTGCGATCTTGGCGTCGGTCAGCGTTGCTTTGAGCTCTGCTGCCGTAAGGGCCAGTGTCGCGGCATCCAATGCCATAGTGTTTACCTCATTTAACGATTTTAAATGGCCGCCGCATTCGCTTTGGCCATAATCAGCGGAATTTTTATTTGTATTTGTAATTCGGCCAAGCCTGCGGGCTTTGCCGAATTACTCTTTCACAGAAGAGGCTGCAGCGGCAATCTTCATCTCAGCCGGAAAATCGCCGCAAGAAAAAGCAGCAGCTTTCCCTTATAAATACGTATACGGGTCCCGGTTTTCAGTGCTCACCAGCACGTCCAGCTCCGGCAGGGCGGCGCGCAGCTTTGCAGCCACGGCGGCAGTCACCGGAAATTCGGTGGCGTAGTGGCCCGCCGCAATGAGCGAAAGGCCCAGCCGCTTGGCATCGATGGCGTGGTGGTGGTTGGCTTCACCGGTCAGCAGGCAGTCCGCGCCCATAGCAATGGCATCTGCAAACAGGCTTCCGCCCGCACCGCTGATGACCGCCAAGCGCTTGACCGGCTTACCCGCATCCACAAACTTCACCTGCACCGCCGGGCCGTTCTTCGGCTGGTTGCAGCGCGCAGCAAGCTCCTGCTGTGCCTTGCGGGCAAGCTCCGGAACCGCGATTTCTTCAATGGCTCCCACACGGCCGCAGCCCTCGGCAAAGGTTTCCATATTCTTCATGTCAAAGATGCCTGCCAGCACTTCGTTCACGCCGCCCTCGGCAGCATCCAGATTGGTGTGCATACAGATGGCAGAAATGCCCGCCTGCACCAGCTGGAAAGGCACATCCTGCGGGCCGATCTTTTTGAGCGGATCAAAAATGACCGGGTGGTGGGACACGATCATCTCACACTGCTTTGCGGCGGCTTCGGCCACCACCTCGGGGGTGATGTCCAGTGCTGCCAGCACCCGGTGCATCTGCCCGCCGCAGTCCACCAGCAAGCCGGGATTGTCCCAGCTTTCGGCCAGTTCCAGCGGCGCGATGGCCTGCATTGCTTCGTATACCTGATTAACTGTTATCATATCTTCACCATCCTCGCCCTCTCCGTCATTGCTTACGCAATGCCACCTCTCCCATGGTGAGAGGCCTTGGCATTCCATGCAGCGTTCATCATTTTGCCAAAGGCTCTCCCTTTGGGAGAGCTGGACGCGAAGCGGCCTGAGAGGGCAAGCCAGCTAATAAACTATCGATTTCCTGCGCCAGTTCGCTGCCATCCGGCACGCCAAGGCGCATCCGGGGCAGCTTTGCCTTCTGCCAGTCGGCGTAGCCTTTTCCCTCGGGCCACTCTCCCGTACTGCCAAACAGGCACTCGGCAAAGGTGGGCGCATACACCCTGCCGGTGTACTCCGCCGCCATCACCGCGTACCAGCGGCCCGCCGCCTGCACCGGGCGGTCGGCTGCAAAGGAGAAGCCATGCTCCCACAACCAGCGGCGCAGCGCGTCGTGGCGGGTGGCCGGGATCATGATGATCCGCGGCCCTCCCACGGTGAACACCCACGGGGCTTTCTCTAAAATTTCCCAAGTGGTCTGGGCGGAAACGCCCGCCAGCACGATGCTGCCTACTTCGTTCTCCGTAAGCACAGAAAGACCGTCGCCAAGCCGAAGCTCAGCGCGGTCTTTACAGCCTGCATGTTCCAGCGTCTGCTCTGCCTTTGCCAGCGGGCCGGGCCGCAGGTCGGCACCGATCACCTTCGGGTATTTTCCCGAAGCCGCCAGCACCGCCGTCAGCTTGCCGTGGTCGCAGCCGATGTCTGCCACCGGCTCTCCCGGCCGCACAAGCTCTGCAGCGGCAGCCAGACGCGCATCCAGTGTGGGCAGCAATTTATGCCTTCTTTGCGGCCAGATGCTCGTTCAGCTTCTCGATCAGCTCATCGCAGTCCACGCCGTGGACAGCACAGGCCTCCTCGATGCTCTCGCCGCGGGATGCAGGGCAGCCCAGGCAGTGCATGCCGATCTCCATGAAGTAGGGAGCGGTGGTCTGGTCCATATCCAGGATATCGCCGATGATGGTCTCGCGGGTCACCTGCTTTGCGTCCTTGTGTTCTTCCTTCTTGAGCATATTGAAAATATCAAACATGATGGTTTTCCTTTCCTGTTGGGTAAAATCACGGCATCACCTACCGTTCTTCTATACTATACCCTAAACCGGTACTGTTTTTCAAGTATCTGCTGGGATTTTCAGCGTTTACTGGTAATTCTTATCCAGCGAGAAGCCGCGCCCGCTCACCTCGGTCACATGGCTCACGATCATAAAGCAGGTGGGGTCGATGGCATGGGCCAGCTTTTCCAGCTTCGGCAGCTGGCGGTTGCTCACGATGCTCAGCAGCACCTGCTCCGGCTCGTGACTGTAGCCTCCCTCGCCATGCAGCACGGTCACACCGCGGTCCAGCTGGGTGAAGATGGCCTCGCGGATATCATCGGCGTGCTGGCTGATGATCTTTACCTCGGTGCGGGTAGTGCCGAAGATGAGCACCTTGTCCAGCACCACTGTATACACGATCACCATCACGATGCCGTACAGACACTGCTGCAGCGGGCTGAACGCCGCCTGCATGCAAAGGATGAGCATATCGAACACCAGCATACTGGCCGACACCGGGATGTGGAAATATTTGTTCAGCACCAGCGGAGGGATGTCCATGCCGCCGGTGGATGCGCCTGCCCGGATGGTGATGCCCAGCGAAATGCCTACGCCGAGGCCTGCAAAAATGGTGTTGAGCACCAGATCATCGGTGAGCACAAAGCCTGTGAACACCCGCTCCCACAGGGCCAGAAACAGGGGGCTGAGCACGGTGCTGGCAATGGTGGTGATGGCAAAGCGCCGCCCCAGCAGCACCCAGCCCACCGTAAGCATGGTCATGTTGATGACGAACAGCACACCGGACACCGGCAGTCCCAATGCACGGTTGATGCCCAGTGCGATGCCGGTGGCACCGCCGGTGATCAGGCCTGACGGCACAAGAAACAGCACCACCGTGAGCGCATACAGTGCATTGCCCGCGATGATGGACAGCGAATTGAATGCGATCTGCTGCTCATATGAAAGCTTTATCATCTTTTGTCCCTCATTCTTGAATTTCTTTCTTCTATGATAACGAAAAAATCCGCATTTATCAAGCGTTTCGCCCATAAATGCGGAATAATCCCGGAATAAATTACATTTTGTTGTTTACTGCGCAGAGGTTTCCTGCACCGGTTCTTCGTCCTCCAGCAGACGCAGACCGGCGGTATCCGTCACCGGCAGCGAGAACACGATCGCGCCCGCCTTTGGCCCGGCACCGTCCATGATGGCTTTCATGATGCGGTTCTTTTCCGGCGTGCGGGCCACGATGAGCACCAGCTCTTTTTCATTCACCAGCTCCACGCCAAGGAACTGGGCTGCGCCTTCCATGCCGGTACCCTTGGCGTGGATCACCGTGCCACCGCCGGCACCTGCTGCGCGGGCGGCATCCATAATGGTGCCGGTGTGGCCCTGATTGGCGATTACCAGCAGCAGTTCGTAACGGGTATCCTTCAAGGTGCTCTCCTCCTTCAATGTCAGCGGCTGGTGCTGGGTGAGGAACATCAGCGCCCTTCTGCCGCCGATGCTGCTCAGCGGCACCGTGAATGCAATGCCGGTGCCCGGCACGTCGATGCGCATTTTGCGGCGCAGGTCTGTCCGGACGGCCTTCCATATATCCTCTGTCACCACCGCCAGCAGCACGGCCTTCTCGGTCTTTTCCAGACCCAGCGTGGCCAGCGTTTCCCGCACCGCTGTGCCGCTGCCCACCGTGCGCAGGTTCACATCCACGCCGCGCTGCTCATACAGCTGCAAAAAGGCATCGGTGGAGCGGCGGTCGGTGATGGTCACCATCAAAAACAACGAACTCATGCCGAGCCCTCCTTACAGTTCAATGATATCATCGTCCGGCAGACCGGCAAAGGCCGCACCCATGGCCGCAGGCTGCAGCCGCCGGGCCTTGCGGGTGCGCAGCTGTGCCACAAGGCCCATCAGCTGCACCGTAATGAGCGGGGTCATGGCCACCATGGCCACCACGCCGAAAGCGTCGGTGACGATATTGCCGCCCACGGCCACGCAGGCACCCTGTGCCAGCGGCAGCAGGAAGGTGGCCGTCATGGGGCCGGATGCCACGCCGCCCGCGTCAAATGCAATGGCGGTGAACAGCTTTGGCACCACAAAGGAGATGCCGATGGCAAACACATAGCCCGGCACGAGGAACCACAGGATGGAAACGCCGGTGAGCACCCGCACCATGGCAAGGCCCACCGAGATGGAAACGCCTGCCGAGAGTGCCATGCCCATGGCCTTGGCCGAAATGGCACCGTCGGTCACCTCTTCCACCTGTTTGTTCAGCACATAGACGGCCGGCTCGGCCTTGACGATGAAGTAACCGATGAGCATTCCAATGGGAATGATGATCCAGCGGAAGCTCTGCCCGGCCAGCACCTGACCCAGATAATTACCGGCGGGCATAAAGCCCACATTTGCGCCGGTGAGGAACAGCACAAGGCCCACGTAGGTATACGCAAGACCCACCGCAATGCGGCCCAGCGACAGGCGGTCCATGTGCAGAGCCACAAATTGAAAAATGCCGAACATCACGATGATGGGCAGCAGCGAGACAGCGATCTCTTCCAGATACGTAGGCAGGCTGACATGGAACAGCTGCCACAGCTCCACCGAGTCGCTCACCTCCGGCAGCACCGGCGGGATATAGGTGCTGTCCGAGGCGCGGAACACGATGCCCAGAATGAGCACTGCCAGAATGGGGCCGATGGAGCACATGGCCACCAGACCAAAGCTGTCGTCCGCCGCATGGCGGTCGCCGCGGATAGCTGACACACCCACGCCCAGTGCCATGATGAAGGGCACCGTCATGGGGCCGGTGGTCACGCCGCCGGAATCAAAAGCCACAGCAAGAAATTCCTTGGGCACAAACGCCGCCAGAAGAAAGATCATGCCGTAGAAAAGCACCAGCAGCTTTGGCAGCGAGATGCCAATGAGCATACGCAGGAAGGCAAACACCAGAAACAGGCCCACGCCCGCCGCCACCGATAAAATAAGGGTGCGGTTCGGGATGGAGGGCACCTGATTTGCCAGCACCTGCAGGTCCGGCTCCGAAATGGTGATGAGGAAGCCCAGCAGAAAGCCGATGCCCAAGATCACCGGCAGCTTCCGGCTTTTGGTGATCACCGCACCCACGCGCTCGCCCATGGGGGTCATGCTCATCTCCGCGCCCAGTGTGAAGAACATGATGCCCACCACGATCATGGCGGCCCCCAGCAAAAAGCACAGCAGGATGCTGGGCGACACCGGCGCAATGGTAAAGCAGAGCACCAGCACGATGGCTGCAATGGGCAGCACTGCCTGCAGCGCTTCCAATAGTTTTTCCCGCAGTTTCGGGAGGGATGCTTTCAGGATAGCGTCCACCGCCTTTCGCCGTTTTATATCCAGTTTGTACAAATCATAAACAAGTATATGAATAGTATACAAGGCAAAAGCCGCCCCGTCAACAAACGGAGCGGCAAAGATCGGCAAAGACGCAAAAGCTTTACAGTTTCTTCCAAGTTTGTCTTTATTTCGTCAGATCTCCTGCTTTGCCAGCACGTCCGAGGTGGGGGTCTGGAACACCGGGATATTGGCATAGGGGTCAGCCACTTCTTCTGCAGGCAGGCTCTTCATGTAGGCATCCATGCTCTCGGCCACCTTCTTGGCCACAGCTACCGCCTCCACCACGGTGCGTGCGCCCATCACGGCATCACCGCCGGCAAATACGCCCTCGCGGGTGGTGCTGCCGTCCTCGCTGACGGTGAGCAGACCCTTCTGGTTGGTCTCGATGCCGGTAGTGGTCTTGACGAGGTTGCTCTCCGAGCCCTGGCTGACCGACACGATCACGCCGGTGTGGGGGTAGAAAATCTCACTGCCCTCCACCTGAGTGAACCTGCCATCTTCGCCCTTGACGGTATCGCGGCAGATCAGGCCGTTCTCGCGGATCTCCACCGGTGCTTTGCAGAAGCGGAAGCCCACGCCCTCCAGCTTTGCATAGCTCACCTCGTACTCGGAAGCACTGATGCAGCTCTCGTCGCGGCGGGCATAGCAGGTGACGTGGCGGGCACCGTTGCGGATGGCGGTGCGGGCGCAGTCCATGGCAGAGTTGCCCACGCCGATCACGGCAATATCATCGCCCAGACGGAACGCCTTGGAGTTTGCCAGATAGTCGATGCCAAAGGCTACATTTCCCAAAGTTTCGCCCTTGATATGCATAGCGTTGGCCTTCCACAGACCGGCACCGATGAACACGCTCTTGTAGCCGTCGCGGAACAGATCATCGATGGTGATGGTCTTGCCGATGGTGGTGTTGGGCCGCACCTTGATGCCCTTCAGCTCCAGATGGCGGTACTGGAAATCGTCCAGCACGCTGTCCGGCAGGCGGTAGTTGGGGATGCCGTAGCGCATGACGCCGCCGATCTTATCGCGGGCATCAAAGATGGTCACATCGTAGCCCCAGCGTGCCAGCAGCACCGCAATGGTCAGGCCCGCCGGGCCGGAGCCAACGACTGCCGCCTTCATGCCGTTTTTGGGGGCAGGGCCGGCGGTCATTTTGTTGGCGTAGGTCGTGGAAATGTAGTCCTCAATAATGGAGAAGTGCACCGGGTCGTGGCTGGGCATCCGGTTGCGCACACAGTGGCCCTCGCACTGGTTCTCGTGGTTGCACACCAACGCACAAACGGTGGTCAGCGGGTTATTCTCAAACAGCATTCTGCCAGCTTCGTCCATCTGGTTTGCCTTGAGCAGCCGAATGACCTCCGGGATGTTGGTGTGGATGGGGCAGCCCTGCTGGCACAGCGGCTTTTTGCAGCCCAGACAGCGGTTGGCTTCGTCCAGAACGTGAAGTGCCATGAAGTTTCCTCCTTATTGCGTGCGGTTTTCTGATTCCATTCTCATTTTGTTGTATCCAACATTGCATTGCTTTAATCATACACCACAAACCGTCCGGACACAAGTGTTTCTGCATAAATTTTTTTCGATTATTTTTTGTCAATTCGTCAAAAAGATAATTTTTTGACGATATACTCCCCCCATCGGCCCGGGCACCCGGCGGCACAGTGCGCCAAAATCGCTGGCTCCTGCCTGTGCCGCCGCCATGCGGGCGCAGTCTGCATTTTCTTTTTCCAGCTTTGCCAGCGAATGGCTCACCGGCAGGGCCGTATTTTTGAGCATCGGCAAAGCTTCCCGCCGGGCTCCCAGCAAATGCAGATAGGGCGGCAGGGCAGGCACGGTATCTGCCGTATAGCCCAGCGCCGCATCCATGGCAAGGCGGCGCATCCGCGCCCGGGGGTAACGCACAGTGGTCAGCGCGTCCAGCAGCTGGGGCAGGCCGGTGCAGCTGCGCACGGCGTTCTCCAACCGGTGGTCCAACCCCTCGGAAACGCCCCGCACTGCGGCAAAAGGTTCCGGTCGTGCACAGGCCGCCCGCAGCAGAGCCAGCTCACACCGGCCCGCAGCGGCATGATCCGTATACATTCCGTCGATTTCCGCTTTTTTATACAGTTCCAGTGCTTTTTCCGGCACATAAGGAGTCAGCGCATCCGCGCCCTGCTCTGCCCAGAGGGCGCGCAGCGCGCTGGCGCTGGCAAACTGTGTGTGGCCGCTTTCGGCAAGGGCCTGCCCGTGGCCCGCCCCCACGCGGGGCAGCGGCACCGGGGTCATGGGTGCCTCCTGTTCCAGAATGGCCTTGCAGTATTCCACTGCCAGATTGTTGTTGGGCTTATCCAACAGCGCAGCCAGTGCCGTGCCAGGGCAGAGCGCTTCCACCGCCGCTTGCCGCGCCGCCGCAAAGCTGCGGGCACCGGCTGCAAGCTGGCGCTTCAGCTCGGTGCGGTAGGCTGCGCTGTTCAGTACCCGGGCAACTTCCATCAGCAGGGCTGCGTCCGGCGTCTCTGCCCCGAACACCAGTGCATCGCACCCGGCGGCGGCAAGGATGCGCACCCCCGCCCGGGCAAAAGCCTCTGCCCCCGCACAGGCACAGGGCGCAGGCAGCGCAAATATCAGATCTGCCCCGCACTGCAGGGCGGCCTGCACCCGCACCGCTTCCGGCAGTAGCGGCAGTGCGCCGCGCTGGGTCAGCCCGCAGCTCATGGCCACCGCCACATGCTGTGCTCCCAGCGCTTTTGCCTGCGCCAACTGCCATGCATGGCCGTTGTGAAAGGGGTCGTACTCTGCAATGATACCGGCAAATTTCATAGATAAGCTCCTCTGCAGGGCTGCTGCGCCCTCGGAAAGATTGTTAAATTTATATCGTATATACAGAAAACTGCAGTGGTTTTGCGCATTTGTGGGCAGGATGTACAAAAACCTTGTACACAAGCTTTACCGCTTTGCCCGGGTTGCGGCTTGAAAAGCCGCCCACCCTATTATATAATAAACACAGGAATCTGTAAAATTCTGTCCTCAGGTTTAAAAAGAGGGCAGACCAAAAACATACAGGAGGCAACACAGATGAAAGTTCTGGTTATTAACTGCGGCTCTTCTTCCCTGAAGTATCAGCTGATCGATATGGACGGCGAGAAGGTGCTGTGCAAGGGCCTGTGCGAGCGCATTGGCATGGAAAGCAGCATGATCACCCATGAGGCAAACGGCCACAAGGCCACCACGCCCGCCATCTTCCCCACCCACACCGAGGCTTTTGCCGAGGTCGTGAAGAAGATGACCACCGGCGAAGGCAAGTGCATCAACGACGTCAGCGAGATCGATGCCATCGGTCACCGTGTCGTGCACGGCGGCGAGAAGTTCAAGGAGAGCTGCCTGATCACCGACGAGGTCATCGAGACCATCCGCGAGCTGAGCCCTCTGGCTCCCCTGCACAACCCCGCCGGCATTCTGGGCATCGAGGCCGCACGCAAGGTGTTCGGCAACATCCCCATGGTGGCTGTGTTCGATACCGCTTTCCACAGCACCATGCCTCCGAAGGCTTATATGTACGCCATTCCGTATGAGTACTATGAGAAGTACGGCGTGCGCCGCTACGGCTTCCACGGCACCAGCCACAAGTACGTTGCGCACAAGGCTGCCGAGTATCTGGAAGAGCCCATTGAGCGCCTGAAGCTGATCACCTGCCATCTGGGCAACGGTTCCTCCATTGCCGCTGTGGATCAGGGCAAGGTCGTGGACACCTCCATGGGCATGACCCCGCTGGCCGGCCTGATGATGGGCACCCGCTGCGGCGACCTGGACCCCTCTGTGGTCAACTACTTGAAGTACACCTTGAACATCACCGGCCACGAGCTGGACGAGATCCTGAACAAGAAGTCCGGCCTGCTGGGCATCTCCGGTGTTTCCAGCGACAAGCGTGACGTGGAAGAGGCAGCTGCTGCCGGCAACAAGCGCGCACAGCTGGCTTCCGACATGCTGAACTACCAGATCAAGAAGACCGTTGGCGCTTACATCGCTGCAATGGGCGGCGTGGATGCCATCGTCTTCACCGGCGGCATCGGCGAGCACGATGCAATTGCCCGTGCAAAGGTCTGCCACCACATGGATTGGCTGGGCATCCGCATCGATACCGAGAAGAACAAGCACCCCGTGGGCGATGTGTGCGAGATCACTGCCTGGGGCGCAAAGGTGCGCACTCTGGTCATCGCTACCGACGAGGAGCTGATGATCGCCCGCGACACCAAGGAAGTCATTGAGAAGTAACCGTTTTCCAAAGGGCTTTGCAGGGGCTGCTGCACGGAATGTGCGGCAGCCCCTTTTTCATCTTCCGGCAGTTATTTTACCCAAATCAGCCCTGTCGGATTGTGCTATCTATACAAATAACAAGGCGAATGGTTGTTTTTTGGTTGACAAATTTCAAAAAGAACGGTACAATAGAAAAGTCCTCAATTGGAGGACGTCCATTCATTCAAGCCCCTGGTAAGCTTACTGATCAGCGCGATGGTCCCAAAACCAAAGGTATGGTTACAATCCTTCCGTGGGCAAGAACTAACTAAAGAGGAGATACTACTATGTTTGAAGACAAGACTCTGGTCTGCAAGGACTGCGGTAAGGAATTTGTTTGGACTGCTGGTGAGCAGGAGTTCTACGCATCTCGCGGCTTCGAGAATCAGCCCCAGCGCTGCAAGCCCTGCCGTGACGCCCGCAAGAACGGCGGCGCACGCAGCAACAGCGGTGAGCGTCAGATGTTCGATGCTGTCTGCGCAGCTTGCGGCAAGGCTTGCAAGGTTCCCTTCCAGCCCCGTGAGGACCGTCCGGTCTACTGCTCTGACTGCTTCGCTCGCATGAAGCAGAACTAAGCGCTGATTTTTATTTAAATCGGTAACAAAAGGCCCGCTGTCGAAAGGCAGCGGGCCTTTTTGTATTCAGAGCTTCTCCAGTCTGATTACGCAGCCATAACGGAGGAAGTCTTTCACACCAGCGGCGCAATAAACTTGAGCAGGATGCCCGCCAGATGCAGCAGCTTTTTGCCCTGCCAGATGCTTTCTTTCGTCTGCTCCACCCTGCGGCACCGGGTGAGCGTATCCTGAAAATCCGCTTCCATGTTGGCAATGCAGTCGGTGCCGCGCATCCAGACCGCGTTTTCAAAGTGATGGTACAGGCTGCGGTAGTCCAGATTGATGGTGCCTGCCACGGCTTCCACACCGTCGGCGATCACGATCTTCGCATGGGTAAAGCCGGGCTGCCACTCGCTGATCTTCACACCCGAAGAAATCAGCGCCTTGTAGTGGGTCTTGGCCAGTGCATAAACGAACCACTTATCCGGCTTGCCGGGCAGGATCAGGTGCACATCCACACCGCGCTCTGCCGCAAAGCGCAGGGCCGTTTCCAGCTCGCCGTCTAAAATCAGATACGGCGTGATGATGTGCACATACTTCCGGGCGCGGTTGAGCATATCCATGTACACCATTTCGCCCACCCGCTCACCGTCCAGCGGGCAGTCTCCGTAGGGCACCACAAAGCCCTTGGCGTTTGCTGCCGCCGGGATGGGATCGGACAGGAACTGCTCAAACTCTGGCTGGCGCAGGATGCTCCACATCTGCAAAAACAGTGCCGTCATGGAGCGCACGCCTTCGCCTTCCAGCATCAGGGCCGAGTCCTTCCAGCGGCCATACTTTTCTATGTGGTTGATGTACTCATCTGCCAGATTCACGCCGCCGGTAAAGCCCACCTGGCCATCAATGACCAGAATTTTGCGGTGGTCGCGGTAGTTGTAGTGAGTGGAAACAAAAGGCGTGACCGGCGAGAACACCTTGCACTGGATGCCCAGCGCTTCCAGCCGGCTGGGGTAATCCCGCGGCAGGGTGGAAAACTCGCAGGTGCCATCATACATCACCCGCACATCCACCCCCTGCGCCGCCTTGCGGGCCAGCACTTCCAGAATGCGGCCCCACATCAGGCCTTCATCCACGATGAAATATTCCAGAAAGATGTATTTTTTTGCCGTTTCCAGCTGGCGCAGCATTTCATCGAACATAGCTTCGCCGCCGTTGAAGTAGGTGGCCACCGTGTCGGCATAGACCGGAAAGCCGCCGCCCTTGCCCCGCAGATACCGTGCCAGCGGCATCGCTTCGGGTGCCTGCGCCTGCAAAAGCTCCACGGTCTGCTCATTCTGCGGCAGCTGGGCGCGGGTCTGGCCCTCCAGATCCAGCAGGCGGCGCTTCAGGGCATTGTGGCCCACATCACTTTTGGTGTACCAGAACAGCGGCACGCCCAGCACCGGCATCAGCGCTGTGACCACCAGCCATGTAATGCGCACGCTGTTGTCCATGTCCTGATTGAGCAGATAGACCATCATTGCCGCTGTTACCAGCAGGGTGCCGCCAAAATAATGCGGCAGCAGCTCGCCGAACCACTGCAGCAGGCTGAACAGCGCGAACGCCTGTAAAAGCAGCAGAACCAGCACTAGGCCAAAACGACTGAAAATAGCGTGTACCACGCCCTTCTGTCCCCGTTTGAGCAGGCGGATGCCGCCATCCTCAAACACCCGGACCTTGTCCTTCATATTTTGCTGAAATTGTTTTTTTTTGCATGGCATTTTCCCTTATCTCACACATTTGCAGCCCTGGGGCTGTAAAAATGTGCCGGTTTGTGTTATGATGTACAGGAACAAGCCCGCCCGGCGCTGTGTCCCGGACAGGCAGCTTTGCACCTATTATAATCCATTCCTGCCCTTTTTTCCACCCAAAGCGGCAGGATGATGCAGGAGGGATCCCTATGAATAATCTGATCATTGGCATTGCAGGCGGTTCCGGCAGCGGCAAGACCACCCTTGCTCTGCGGCTGAAGGAGCGTTTTGGCGAGGATGAAGTGCGCCTGATCTCCCACGACAGCTATTACAAGCGCCACGACGAGCTGCCCTTTGAGGAGCGCTGCAAGCTGAACTACGACCACCCGGATGCTTTTGACAACGCCTTGCTGATCTACCATCTGCAGGAGCTGAAGGCAGGCCGCGCCATCGACTGCCCGGTGTACGACTACTCCAACCACAACCGCAGCGACAAGGTGCAGCACATTGAGCCCGCACCGGTGCTGATCGTGGAAGGCATCCTGCCCTTTGTGGAGCCGGAGCTGTGCGCCCTGTTCGACTACAAGATCTATGTGGACACCGACGCCGACGAGCGCATCCTGCGCCGTCTGGTGCGGGATGTGAAGGAGCGGGGCCGCAGTCTGGACAGCGTGATCAATCAGTACCTGACCACCGTCAAGCCTATGCACGAAGCCTTTGTGGAACCCAGCAAGCGCAACGCAGACATCATTGTGCCCAACGGCGGCGAGAACACCGCTGCGGTGGAGATGCTGGCCCATCACATCCGCAACCTGATCGAGAAGGCCAATATGATGTAACGTCTTTACGATTTAAATGCCCTCCGCATTCGCTCTGGGCATATTCAGCGGAAATCTTATTTTTAGTTTCATCATGCACGCAAAAGGAGCCACTGCACAGGTTGTGCAATGGCTCCTTTTCTTTTTGTTTTAGTGGATAGAGGTACGCACCAGTGCGCGCTTGAGGCGTGCCTGAGCCAGCTCGTAGTCCCGCTTGTCGAGGTTCTTCTGCGCAAGGATCTCCTCCGCGCGCTTCTTGGAAGCCTCGGCGCGGGCCTGATCGATCTCCTCGGCCCACTCCCATGTGGTGGCGACCAGACGCACTTCGCCATCCAGCACGCTCAGCAGCCCGCCCATGCAGGCGGCGCGGCGGCGCTGGCCCTCGGCATCCACGATATGGGCTTCGCCCATGCCCAGCGCGGTGCAGTAATCCCCGTGTTTGGCAAGGATGGCCAGATCGCCGTCAATGGCGCGGCAGACGATGCGCTCGGCCTGCCCGTCAAAGGCGCAGCCGTCCGGCGTGACCACCGTCAGATGAAAGGTCGTCATGGTTTACCCTTTCTTCGCTTTTGCGAACACGTCATCGATGGTGCCCGCGAACAGGAATGCGCTCTCGGGCAGCTCGTCGCACTCGCCGTTCAGGATCATCTTGAAGCCGCGCAGGGTCTCCTTGAGCGGCACATACTGGCCGGGCATACCGGTGAACTGCTCTGCCACGTGGAAGCTCTGGCTCAGGAAGCGCTGCACCTTGCGGGCGCGGCTGACCGTGCGCTTGTCTTCCTCGCTCAGCTCGTCCATGCCCATGATGGCAATGATGTCCTGCAGCTCCTTGTAGCGCTGCAGCACCTTCTGGACGGCGCGGGCGATCTCGTAGTGCTCCTGACCCACGACCTCCGGGCTGAGGATGCGGCTGGTGGAATCCAGCGGGTCCACAGCGGGGTAGATGCCCTGCGAAGCAATGTCACGGCTCAGGACCGTGGTGGCATCCAGATGGGTAAAGGTGGTGGCAGGGGCCGGGTCGGTCAGGTCATCGGCGGGCACGTAGACGGCCTGCACCGAGGTGATGGAACCCTTGCGGGTGGAGGTGATGCGCTCCTGCAGAGCGCCCATCTCGGTGGCCAGCGTGGGCTGGTAGCCGACGGCAGAGGGCATACGGCCCAGCAGTGCGGACACCTCAGAGCCTGCCTGGGTGAAGCGGAAGATGTTATCGATGAAGAGCAGCACATCCTGATTCTTCACATCGCGGAAATACTCTGCCATGGTCAGGCCGGACAGTGCCACGCGCATACGGGCTCCTGGGGGTTCGTTCATCTGGCCATAGACCAGCGCAGTCTTGTTGATAACGCCGCTCTCGGTCATTTCGCCGTACAGGTCGTTGCCCTCACGGGTGCGCTCGCCAACGCCGGTGAACACCGAGTAGCCGTTGTGCTCGGTGGCGATGTTATAGATCAGTTCCTGGATCAGGACCGTCTTGCCGACGCCTGCACCGCCGAACAGACCGATCTTGCCGCCCTTTGCGTAGGGGCAGATCAGATCCACGACCTTGATGCCGGTCTCGAGGATCTCGGTGGTGGACTGCTGCTCCTCGTAGCTGGGAGCAGGGCGGTGGATGGGCCAGTAGGCCTCCGGGGCCGGGGCGGGCTTGTTGTCCACGGGCTCACCCAGCAGGTTGAACACGCGGCCCAGACACTGGTCGCCCACGGGCACTTTGATGGGTTCGCCGGTATCCACGGCTTCGGTGCCGCGCACCAGACCATCGGTGCTGTTCATTGCAATGCAGCGCACCACGTTATCGCCGGTGTGCTGTGCCACCTCGACCACCAGCTTTTCGCCGTGGTTGTCGATCTCGATGGCGTTGAGCAGCTCCGGCAGCTGGCCATCCTCAAACTGGATGTCCAGCACCGGGCCGATGACCTGGAGCACCTTGCCGATATGTTTTTCGGACATAGGCTACAACTCCTTTTTGATAGGTTTTAAATCTCCGCGCCGGCCACGATCTCGGTGATCTCCTGCGTGATGGCAGCCTGACGGGCACGGTTATAATACAGGTTCAAATGGTCGATCATCTCACCGGCGTTCTTGGTGGCGGCATCCATGGCAGTGCGGCGGGCGGCAAGCTCACTGGCTACGCTCTCGCACACGGCACCGTAGACGATGCCTGCCACATACTCCGGGATGATCGCGCTGAATACTTCCTCGCTGCTGGGCTTGTACAGGATCTGGCTGCGGCGGGCATCCGCCTTCTGCTGCTCGGTAGGTTCGATGGACAGCGGCAGCACCTCCATGGTGGCTGCGGTCTGGGTCATCATGGAATCGAACCGGGTGTAGCAGATCTTCACCGCATCGTACTCGCCCTTGAGATATCCTTCCGTGATCTGGCGGGACAGCTGGAAGCACTCGCCCACCGAGACATCTGCCGCCAGCAGCACCTCCTGCGTGAACAGGGGCACCTCGTGGTGGACGAAATACTCTGCCGAGCGCTTGCCGATGGGCAGCACCAGCACTTCGCCTTCTTCGGCCCCAGCCTGCTTGAGCACGTTGGAATTGTATCCACCGGCAAGGCCGCGGTCGCCTGCAATGACGATGAGCAGGGTGCGCTTCACTTCGTCACGGCGCAGGTAGGGGTTGCGGGCGCGGGGGTCGGCCGCGGCGATCTTGGTCAAAGTCTCATGCAGCGTTTCAAAGTAGGGGCGGCTGTGCTCCACCCGTTCCTTGGCGCGGCGCATTTTGGAGGAAGCCACCAGTTCCATTGCCTTGGTGATCTGCATGGTGCTCTCTACGCTTTTAATGCGCAGCTTGATGTCCTTCATGGAACCAGCCATGCGTTACGCCTCCTTCCTTAGTGCGCCTTGACGAAGCTGTCGGTATAGGCTGTGAGCACGCTCTTAAGCTGCTCCTCAGTGTCCTTATCCAGATTGCCGGTGGTGCGGATGGTCTCCATGACGGCGGCACCCGCAGCATTGTTGTCTAGATATTCGTACAGTCCCTTCTCATACTCGGCCACGTCCGGCACCTTGACCTTCACAAGGTGATCGTGAATGGTCGCATACAGGATGGCCACCTGCTTTTCCACAGGCACGGGAGCGGAGCGGTTCTGCTTGAGCACTTCCACAATGCGCTCGCCTTGTGCAAGGCGGGCCTTGGTGTCGGCATCCAGATCGGAACCGAACTGTGCAAAGCTCTGCAGCTCGCGGTACTGGGAATAGATCAGCTTCAGGGTACCGGCGACCTTCTTCATGGCCTTGATCTGGGCATTGCCGCCCACGCGGGACACCGAGATGCCGGGGTTGACTGCCGGCATGACACCGGAGTGGAACAGCTCCGTCTCCAGGAAGATCTGACCATCGGTGATGGAAATGACATTCGTGGGGATATAGGCGGAAACATCGCCCGCCTGCGTCTCGATGATGGGCAGAGCCGTCAGGCTGCCGCCGCCCAGCTCATTGGAGAGCTTGGCCGCGCGCTCCAGCAGACGGGAGTGCAGATAGAACACGTCGCCGGGGTAAGCCTCACGTCCCGGGGGACGGCGGATCAGCAGCGACAGTGCACGGTAGGCCACGGCGTGCTTGGACAGATCGTCGTAGATGATGAGGACGTGCTTGCCCTGATGCATGAAATATTCGCCCATGGCACAGCCGGAGTAGGGTGCGATATACTGCAGGGGCGAAAGCTCGGATGCCGTTGCGGACACCACAATGGTGTAGCCCATAGCACCGGCCTCAGTCAGGCTCTGCACAAGGTTTGCCACGGTAGAGCGCTTCTGACCGATGGCAACGTAAATGCAGATGACGTCCTTGCCCTTCTGGTTGATGATGGTATCGGAGGCGATGGTGGTCTTGCCGGTCTGGCGGTCGCCGATGATCAGCTCGCGCTGGCCGCGGCCAATGGGGATCATGGAGTCGATGGCCTTGATGCCGGTCTGCAGCGGCTCCTTGACCGGCTGACGGTCGATGATGCCGGGAGCGCGGCTTTCAATGGCGCGGAACTCGGTGGTCTCGATGGGGCCTGCACCGTCGATGGGCTGGCCCAGCGCGTTGACCACGCGGCCGATCATGGCTTCGCCCACCGGCACGGACACCACCTTGCCGGTGCGCTTGACAGTGCTGCCTTCCTTGATACCGACGTCGGAGCCCAGCAGAACGATGGAGACAGTGTTCTCCTCCAGATTCTGGGCCATGCCGTATTCGCCGTTATCAAACTGAAGCAGCTCACCTGCCATGCACTTTTCCAGACCACTGGCGCGGGCGATGCCGTCGCCCACCATAATGACCGTGCCGGTCTCGCTCTGCTCGATGGCATTTTCGTAATGCTTGATCTGCGCACGGATGATCTTGGAGATCTCTTCAGGTTTCAGTTGCATCTTTGTTTGTTCACCACTCAATTCTTAAAAATCTTTCGGGTGGAAATTCGATCACAGTGTCACGGAAGCAATGTCCCTGCGCAGGGCCGCCAGACGGTTCTGCACCGTGCCGTCCAGCTCGGTGCCTTCAATATCCAGCCGGATGCCGCCCAGCACTGCCGGATCGACCTTTGTTTTCAGGTCGATGGTCTTGCCGGTGAGTTTTTCCAGCTTTTCGTGCAGGCTCTTTGCCTGCTGCTCCGTCATTGCCACTGCAGTGGTCGCCGTTGCTTCCAGAATGCCGTGCGCCTGATTGTAGCGCACACGGTAAGCCCGTGCGCAGCCGGACAGCTCCCGCAGGGTGCCCTTCTCGCACAGGATCTTCAAAAAGTTCAGCACATAGAGGTGGACCTGATCCCGCAGTGCTTCATCCAGCAGGCCGCAGCGCTCTCTTTTCGGGATGCTGGGGGTGCTGAGCAGATGCAGGTAGTCCGGGTTTGCCTTAAAAAGCGCCACGGCTTCGTCCAGCTCACCCAGAATGCGGGCCTCCAGCCCTTCCTCCGCCGCCAGATCGTACAGGCTTCCGCCGTACATCCTTGCAGTCTCGGTCATGATGCTTCACCCACATTTTTGATAAATTCGTCGATCAGATTCTTGTGGTCCTTCTCGCTGATCTCACGCTCCACCACCTTGGAGGCGATCTCCATGGCGATGCCGCCGATCTCGTCCTTGACCTCGTTCACGGCCTTCTTGCGCTCCTGCGCAATGTCGGCTTCGGCCTTCTGCTTGAGGGCAGCAGCCTGTGCGCGGGCCTCGCCCACGATCTCTTCGCCGCGGGCGGTGGCCGTCTTCTGCGCATTGGCAACGATCTCGTTGGCCTCGGCGCGGGCATTCTGCAGGTTCTGCTCGTACTCTGCCTTCATGGCTTCGGCTTCAGTGCGCAGCTTGGTGGCATCGGCGATCTGGCTGTCTGCCTTCGCCTTGCGCTCTGCGATCACGTTTTTGACCGGATTCAGCAGGAACTTTTTGAAGATGAACAGCTGGATCATCAGGTTGCAGATCTGGGCCAGAAAGGTCCAGCCGTCCAGCGTGATCAACGCCTGGTACAGTTCCATAAGCGTCTCCTTTCGTTATTTTGTAAAAGGTTCCGCTTATGCCAGGAACTTCATGAACATACCGGGTGCCAGGAAGATCAGCAGCAGGCCGGTGACGAAGCCGTAAATACCGGTGGTCTCGGAAAGTGCAACGCCCAGAATCAGGGTGCTGGTAACGTCGCTCTTGCACTCGGGCTGACGGCCCACAGCTTCACAGGCAGCAGCTGCTGCGTTGCCTTCGCCGATACCGGGGCCGATACCTGCGATCAGTGCGCAGCCTGCGCCGATGCCGCAGCCTGCCAGAGCGATACCACGAGCGAGGTACTGAAAGTCAGTCATAAGATTTGTCCTCCAAAAAAGTTTTTTGTTTTGGGAGATGCCGTTGTGAGGGCTTATTCCTCACCGGCAGCACGTTTGATGAAAATTGCGGTCAGGGTACAGAAGATGAACGCCTGAATGCAGCCGCCGAACCAGTCGAAATACAGGCCCGTAAAGGCCGGGATGCCGATCTGGAACAGCTGGATCTGACTCAAGGCACCCGGCAGCCAGCCGAAAATGACGTGGCTCAGGCTTGCCAGCGCCCAGTACAGCAGTGTGGAAATGACCGTACCGGACAAGATGTTGCCAAAGTGACGGAACGCCATACTGACGGGGGTGGAAACCTCCGACAGCACATTGATGGGTGCCATGATGAAGATGGGGTCCAAAAGACCTTTCAGGTAGGAAAGGATGCCGTTGGTCTTGATCTTGTAGTACATGATCAGCACGAACACCACAATGGCCCACGCCGCCTCGGTGTTCAGGTCGGCTGTGGGGCTCCACAGGCCGATGACACTGATGAGGTTGCAGCCGATGCTCAGAGCGAAGATCGCGCCGATGAGCGGGATATACTTATCAAAGTGATAGCCCATGTTGTCGTGCACGAACTGGTCCAGCCGTTCTACGATGAACTCGGCGGCGGCCTGCCGCTTTGAGACATTTTCCAGCTTGAGGTTGCTGCCCAGCCAGATGGCAAGACCCGAAAGCAGCGCCATGACGATCCAGGTGCTGACTAAGGTCTGGGAGATCTTGAAATCACCCAGCAGGGGGATGTCCGTATGGATGGTATACAGGATCTTTGCGCCGTTCAGTTCCATTTGTTACGTTTCACCCCCTTCGTCACGGGGTTCAGCTTCCGGCTCCGGTGCGGGTTCGGGGTCGTCCTCCACAGAGACGTCCACCGAAGGCCCGGCCGGTGCAAGAGGCTTGTACTTGCCGGTTATTTGCAGGTAGTAGATCGTAACGCGCGGGAAAAGCAGGGGCAGAACACCGGCAAACGGCTGGAACACCGGTGCCCCGATGGCAACGATGATCCACACCGCCTGCAAAAGCATCCGGACATTGTAGGAAGCCTGCAATGTCGCTTTGCGCCGTTTCTCATCCTGCTCGTCGATGACCTTCTGGCACACGAGGCAGATGCCCGCAAAGTTGCCGATGGCCACGGCCGCGCCGATGAGACTGCCCAGAACAACAGTGTAATCAAATTTCACCCAGCCAACCAGGTGCAGAGCTGCAAAGATCACCCACATGACGGCGGTACAGATGGCCGTGCCGCAGGCAATGCGGGTCAGCTCCTTTTTGGATTCCGGCTGCAGTTTCATAAAGGGAAACCTCCTGTTAAGTTTACTGATGCGAGTTGAACCCCACCCGCTTTGGTTTTTCCTTTTTGGTGCGGTCCATGTGTTCCTTTGCAAAATACCAGAAGTTCTGTGCCCCGGCAGCAAGCCCCAGCAGGATGGCCGGCAGGAACACCCATTCCGGCCAGCTCCAGTTGTTCACCGCCCACCATGCACCGCCCAGACACATGACCAGCGGCAGCAGCATATTCAGGCCCAGCTGGGTCAGCCAGACAAGATCCTCCAGTGCCTTATACCAGCCCTTCAACCTGCGTTTCCTCCCTGTGTGATGTGCCTTTGCAAAAGCCAGATTCTGGATTCTTTGCCAAGGATTTGCAGTCAGCAAAAAATCTTATAACGATAGTATAATTCAAACCGGCCGTTTTTTCAATCAATTTTCCACTGTTTTCTAGTAAAATTTCATAGTTTGTTTACACTAATGCCGTAACTGTACGCCCTGTATGGAGTTTGTGCGTCTGCGGGCGCATCAATACCAAAAGTTTGATGGATCTGTTGTGCAGAATGCAAAAAAAAACGGGCGAACCCTCTCAGGCGCTGACGCGCCAGCTCTCCCGAAGGGCGAGCTTTTATGCATCTTTCGGGCAGCACAAATAAAGCTCCCCCTTTCGGGGGAGCTGCTGAGCGAAGCGAAGCTGAGAGGGTCACACAAAAAAGCCGCCCGGCTCTTTGGGAACCGGGCGGCAGCCGTTATGTAGTTTTCAGGATATTACCAGAGGTTTGCGGTCTCGTTGTACAGTCCCTCGTAGCTCTTGGCGGAGACATCCCAGCTGAAATCGCACTCCATGCAGTGGTGCACGAGGTTCTTCCAGTTCTCCTTGTCATAGTAAGCATTCTGTGCGTTGCAGCAGGCCACATACAGCTCGTGGGCATTGTAGCCCGCAAAGGTGAAGCCGTTGCCCTCACCCATGGTGCTGTCGTGGATGGAGTCGCGCAGACCGCCGGTCTCGCGGACGATGGGAGGCGTGCCGTAGCGGCAGGCCACCATCTGTGCCAGACCGCAGGGCTCGCTCTTGGAAGGCATGATGAAGGCATCTGCGCCTGCGTAGATCTCCTGCGACAGGGCCGGCTCGAAGCCGATGTAGGTGCCAACGCGGCCCGGGTGGCGTGCGCACAGGTCGGAGAAGAAGTTCTCGTACTGGCTCTCGCCGCTGCCCAGAATGACCAGCTCGATGCCGCGATCCACCAGGCCATCGGCGATGCTCTGCACCAGATCAAAGCCCTTCATGCCGACCATGCGGCTGACCATGGCAAAGACGGGGCTGCCGTCCTTGTTCAGGCCGAACTTATCCTGCAGGGCTTCCTTGCACTTTGCCTTGCCCTCTTCAAAGTTGGTGATGTCGTAGTTGAAGGGGATGTTCTTATCCGTAGCGGGATCGTTGGAATCGGTATCGATGCCGTTCAGGATGCCGCACAGCTTGTACTGCTTCTCGCGCAGCAGAGCGTCCAGACCATAGCTGAACCACGGGTCGAGGATCTCCATGGCATAGGTGGGGCTGACGGTCGTGATCTTATCGGCAGTCTCGAAAGCACCCTTCATGAAGTTTGCGCAGCCGTCGTACTCTACGATGTGCTGGTCGCGGCGGCCGATGCCGCAGGTGTCCTCCAGAATGTCGGTGCCGTACTTGCCCTGATAAGCGATATTATGGATGGTGAAGATGGTCTTGATGCGGTTGAACTTATCCAGATGGCGATAGTACAGGTTCAGGTACACCGGCACCAGAGCGGTCTGCCAGTCGTTGCAGTTGATGATATCGGGGGTGAAATCGATGTAGAACAGGGTCTCTAAAACGGCGCGGGAGAAGAAGGCGAAACGCTCGCCGTCATCGTAGAAGCCGTACAGGCCGCGGCGCTTGAAGTAATACTCGTTGTCCAGGAAGTAGTAGGTCACGCCGTTCCGCTCGGTCTTGAACAGGCCGCAGTACTGGCTGCGCCAGCCCACGGGGACGGAATAATTGGTCACGTACTCCAGCGTATCACGGAACTTCAGGTCGCCGTACAGGGGCATAATGACGCGGGCATCCACGCCGTCCTTGACCAGAGCCTTGGGCAGGGCACCCGCAACGTCGGCCAGACCGCCGGACTTTGCAAAAGGGGCAGCTTCCGAAGCAGCATACAGGATTCTCATAGGATCGCTCCTTCCATATAGTGGGATATTTTCGTTCTCCCCCACCGCCCTTGCAGGCAGCACGAACCATTTTTACAAAAGAGCAGGCGGGGGCACACAGATGCCCCCGCCCCTCTCAAGAGGGGCTACCGGGGAGGAAGCCGCCCCTATGGATAACTCAGTAAAATCAGACGGTGTGCTTCTTCTGCACGTACACCGGGAAGCTCTCGGTGCCGGACAGCTTCTTGCCGGCAGTGATCTTCACGTTCTTATCGGTAACAACGCAGTCCAGCTCGGCATTGGCTTCCACAACGGTGTCCTGCATGAGCACGCAGTTCTTGACGACGGCACCCTTCTTGACCTTGACGCCGCGGAACAGCACACAGTTCTCCACCGTGCCCTCGATGACGCAGCCGTCGGCCAGAATGGAGTCGGTCACCTTGCAGCCCGGCACATAGCGGGTGGGGTTGTCGTCGCGGATCTTGGTGTAGACCGGGCTCTTCTTGGGGAACAGCTTTTCCAGATTCTCGTCATCGGTCAGCTTGAGGTTCTCGTCGAAGTAGCTCTTCATGTCACAGACATGTGCCACATAGCCAGTGTACTCCAGAGCGTGGATGTTCAGGATGTTGACATTGTGGGCCAGAATATCGCGCTCGAAGTAGATCAGGCCGCGGGAGGTCGCATCCCGGACCAGCTTGAGCAGGGTCTCGCGCTCCAGAACATAGATGTTCAGGTCAAGATTCTGCACGCCGGGGCGGTAATCGTTGAACAGCAGCTCGGTCACACGGCCGTCGGCATCAACGGTCAGGGTGTAGTTGTCATTCTTGCGGCCCTCGGGGATCTCGGTCTTCTGGTAAGCGACGGTCACATCGGCACCGCTTGCCTGATGAGCGGCCAGCAGGGCGTTGAAGTCGTAGTTCAGGGCAACGTTGGCATCGCTCATGACCACGTACTTTTCCTTCTGGTTCTCCAGGAAGTTCATGATGGAGCCCAGAGCTTCCACACGGCCGGAATAGATGCGCACGCCCTTCTCAGCGAAAGGCGGCACGATGTTCAGGCCGCCGTGACGGCGGGCCATATCCCACTCACGGCCGGTGCCCAGATGATCCATCAGGGAGTGGTAGTTCTTGCGCACCACGATGGAGACATTGGAGATACCGCAGTTTGCCATGCTGGACAGAACAAAGTCCACCATACGGTAGCGGCCCGCGAAGGGGATCGAAGCCATTGCGCGCTCGGTCACCAGCTCGGGGACGGTATTATCATAACTGTTGGGGAAAATAATACCCAACGCATTGGTGTTCTGGCTCAGCATACTTCCATACCCTCCTTGACGGATTCAAAGACTTTGGCACCTTCCTTGACGGTTGCGCCTGCGCCGACGGTCAGGCCGGTGCCCACATGGGCAATGGGGCCATCGCCGCCCACTCGTGCACCTGCACCGACCACAACATCCTCCGCCAGGATGCAGCGTTTGACAACAGCACCAGCCTTGACCACAACGCCGTCCATCAGGACTGCGTCCTCAACGGTAGCGCCCTCTTCCACAACAACGCCTGCGCTCAGCACAGAGTGATGCACATTGCCGTAGATCTTGCAGCCCTCCGTGACGAGAGAATCCTGCACCACAGCGCGGGGGCCGATCTTCTGCGGAGGCAGGACCGGGTTGCGGCTGTAAATCTTCCACTTCTCGTCGAAGATATCGATGCCGGAGTTTTCGGGATCCAGCACTTCCATGTTGGCTTCCCACAGGCTGTCGATGGTGCCCACGTCACGCCAGTAGCCGGCAAAGCGGTAGGCGTACATCTTGCGGCCGTCGCGCAGCAGGGCGGGGATGATGTTCATGCCAAAATCGTTCTTGGAGTTGGGGTCTGCTTCGTCCTCTTCCAGATACTTCTTCAGCACATCCCAGTTGAAGATGTAGATGCCCATGGAAGCCAGATTGGACTTGGGTACCGGGGGCTTCTCCTGGAACTCGGTGATGCGGTCGTTCTCGTCAGCCACCATCAGGCCGAAGCGGGAGGCTTCCTTCCAGTCCACTTCCATAACAGCCACAGAGAACTCTGCGCCCTTTTCCTTGTGGAAGCGCAGGAAGTCGGCATAGTCCTGCTTGCAGATCTGGTCGCCGGACAGGATGATCACATACTCGGGATCGTAGCTGTCGATGAAGCCAATGTTCTGGTAGATGGCGTTTGCAGTGCCCTTGTACCAGTCGGTGCCCTTTGCCTGCTCGTAGGGCGGCAGGGTGTGCACGCCGCCGTGCAGACGATCCAGATCCCAGGGCTGGCCGTTGCCGATGTACTCGTTCAGCTTCTGGGGCTGATACTGGGTCGCGATGCCAACGGTGTCGATGTTGGAGTTCACGCAGTTGGACAGCGGGAAGTCCACGATGCGGTACTTACCGCCGAAGGACACTGCGGGTTTTGCCGTTTTCTGTGTCAGCGCGTACAAGCGCGAGCCACGTCCACCGGCAAGGATCATTGCCACAATTTCTTTTGCCATAGCTTTATTCTCCCCTTTAACATTAACATTTCCGTTGTTCGGAAATGAGCGTCAACATGTGCGGTATGGGTCGGCCGAAGTGCCGGGTCATTCCTTGGGCTCTTTCGGTTTGCGGGTGCTTTTTGCGGGTGCTTTTTCCGCCTTGGGTTCTGCCTCTGCCTTGGGCTTGCGGGCGGTCTTTTTCACTGGCTTTTCCTCTGCAGCGGCAGCTTCTGCCTTGGGCTTGCGGCCCGGCTTCTTTACCACCTTTGCTGCAGCTTTCTCCGCAGCGGTCTTTGCCTTTTTGGCTGCGGTCTTTTTTCCCGCCTTATCGGTCTTGTCCGCTGCGGCCTTGCGGGTGCGCTTGGCGGGCACTTCAAAATACAGGGTGCTCATGGGCGGCAGGGTGATCGTGATGCTCTGCTCAAAGCCGTGCATCGGCTTTTTGTGGGTGCGCACGGCCTTGTTGTGGACTGCGCCGGAACCGCCGAACTCTGCATCGTCGCTGTTCAGGATCTCCTTGTAGGAGCCTGCCACCGGTGCGCCCAGAGTGTAGCCCTCGCGCAGGACGGGGTTGAAGTTGCACACCACAAGGATCTGCTTGCCGGAAGTGTCCTTGCGCAGGAAGGCGATGACGCTCTGCTGCGAGTCATCCGGCACGATCCACTGGAAACCCTCCCAGCTGTAATCCACCTGCCAGAAGGCGGGATGCTCCTTGTAGAAGGCGTTCAGGGTCTTGACGTAGGTCTGCAGCTCGGTGTGCTTATCGTAGCCCAGCAGCATCCAGTCCAGCGGCTTTGTCTCATTCCACTCGGCGAACTGGCCGAACTCCTGACCCATGAACAGCAGCTTCTTGCCCGGGTGGGCCATCATGTAGCCAAAGAAGGTGCGCAGGTTTGCAAACTTGGCGTCGTACTCGCCGGGCATCTTGTTGATCAGGCTGCCCTTGCCGTGCACCACCTCATCGTGGCTGATGGGCAGCACAAAGTTCTCGCTGAAGGCGTAGAAGAAGCTGAAGGTGACCTTGTTGTGGTTGCCGGAACGGAAGAGCGGGTCAGTCTTCATGTAGCTGAGCATATCGTTCATCCAGCCCATGTTCCACTTGAAGTTGAAGCCAAGGCCGCCGTCCGAAGCAGGCTTTGTGACCATGGGCCATGCAGTGGATTCTTCCGCGATCATGTACTTGTGGGGGTGACGGCCCAGCACGGTGTCGTTCAGCTTGCGCAGGAAAGCAACAGCCTCCAGATTTTCCTTGCCGCCGTTCTTGTTCGGCTCCCACTCGCCCTGCTTGCGGTTATAGTCCAGATACAGCATGGATGCCACCGCGTCCACGCGCAGACCGTCGATATGGTACTGCTCCAGCCAATACAGTGCGCTGGAGATCAGGAAGCTCTGCACCTCGCTGCGGCCGAAGTCGAACACCATGGTGCCCCACTCCTTATGTTCGCCGCGCTTCGGATTCGGGTCCTCGTAGCAGGCTTCGCCATCAAAGTTGTACAGGCCGAACTGATCCTTCGGGAAGTGAGCAGGCACCCAGTCCATGATCACACCGATGCCGGCGGCATGGAGCTTATCCACAAAAGCCATCAGGTCCTTGGGGGTGCCGTAGCGGCTGGTGGGTGCAAAATAGCCGGTGACCTGATAGCCCCAGCTGCCGTCAAACGGATATTCCATGACCGGCAGCAGTTCCACATGGGTATAGCCCATCTCTGTGATATACGGGATCAGCTCGTCTGCCAGCTCGGAATAATTGTAGGGCTTGCCGCCCTCCTTCATCTTCCAGCTGCCGGCGTGCATCTCGTAAATATTCATCGGGCTGTTGATCACATCAGCCTTTTTCTGTGCTGCCTGCCATGCATCATCGTGCCACGCAAAACCACTGATATCGTAGACCTTGCTGCCGTTGGACGGGCGGGTCTCGGCGTGGAACGCATAGGGATCGGCCTTATAGACCAGATCACCTGCGCGGGTGGTCACGCAGTATTTATAAACATCATATTCCTTCATGCCCGGGATGAACAATTCCCATACGGAATCGCCATCCACCTTGCGCATCGGGTGGCTGCCCGGCTTCCAGCTGTTAAAGTCGCCCACCACGCTGATGGCTACAGCATGGGGTGCCCACACGCGGAACACCACACCTGCTTCACCGGCACGTGTTTCCATGTGTGCGCCAAAGTAGCGGTATGCTTCACAGTTATTGCCCTGTTTGAACAGATACACCGGCAGGTCCGATGCATTGCTCTGGATCTTCTCCTCGGTCGGTTTCATAGACTGCTCCTCCCCGTACAGATGCACAAAGCGCACCTGTAGCTTTTTACCCTTTTATATTAAAGAATTTCGGTCTGTTTTTCAAGAGTTTCGCCGCATTTTACTGTAAAATTTACCATAATCTTTTCATTGATATTTTTCTCTTATATACATACCCGCTAAATTTTTACAAATTTTATGGTGAATCCTGCCAATCTGACAATAAAAAAGAGCCTCTGCGCACCCTCCCAAAAGGAAGGTGTACAGAAGCTCTCTGTTTCTGTTGAAAATTTTCAGTTCCGGTTTCCCTGGTTCTTTTCGGCCTGCTCAGTCCACCACGTAGACGTTCACCTGAATGGCTCCATTGATCACGCTCTCGGCGTAGGTCTCGTAGAACAGGTCCACAAGGATCTGGCCCTTCTGCACGGCAATGCCGGTATCGGTAGCCACCGCATAGCCGTACACGAACTTGCCGTCGGTGGAGGTGATATACAGCTTGGTGCCGTAGGGGATCACGTCCGGGTCCACAGCCACAGTGCCGTAGCCCAGACCCAGACCGGAAGAACCCTTGCCGGTCTTGGAATAGTAGCCGGTGGCCTTTCCGGTGAGCACCTTGCTGTAAGAGGCGGGTGCATTGGTGGTGCCGTCCGGTCCGGTCAGCGGGGAGACCGGCGCGCCTGCGCCATAGGTCTTTACGATGTGGTTGGTCGGCTCCACAGTGGTGGTGGAATCCACCACGATGCTGTTTTCCAGCTCGCCGTCCACATAGCGGTCGCGGGTGGTGATAGTCTGCTGGCCTTCCGCACCATGGCGCACCGTGGTGGCGCGGCCGGTGTTGCGGAAATACAGGCTGGTGTAGACGTACTCGGTATCGTAGGGGATGGCCTGCGTCTCCACACGGTCGGTGTAGTCCACGCGGTGCACCGTGATGGTGGAACCTGCGCTCACCAGCTGGTCCAGAGCAGGCTCGGTGTAGTCGTCACCCTCCAGGGTGATACCGGCACGCTTCAGGGCATCCGCCACGGTGCCGAACACCATTTTGACGGGGTACTCCTGACCGTCGGCAGTGATGCTGACGGAGAATGCGCGCTCAATGTTCAGGGCGGCAAGGTTGCCGCTGTAGGCCGTGTAATAGACCTGATCGCCCTCTTCGGACTGGATGCCGGAAAGGTTCATAACCTGTGCAGGGTCGGTCTCGGAGGTGAGGATCACCTGCCGGGCACCATTGGAGTCTGTGACGTAGGTCAGCCGCAGATTCGCAGCGGTCACACTGAGTGTAGCCACAAGGCACACGACCATGACACAAAACGCCAGCACACGGGGAGAGACTGCATGCTTGCAGTCAGACAATGCTTTCTTCAATTTTACGGAAGCGATACGAGACAACTCCTCTCTTTTCAAAATTGGCTGCGGCTGCGGACATGTTTTTCATGCCCCGGCCGCCCGGACTGCGGGGCGGGCAGAAGCCATCTGGCCCCACAATCAAATACGATGCCCTCTTTTTGGTAAAATCGAGCATCGTATACAATTTGGACTCCGCTGCGGAGGGTGCAGTTGCCCTCCCGGCCCGGACCCCATCTGCCCGCGCCGCGCCGTATATAAGACGGCTTTTTACTTCATCCAGATAAATTTTAAACGCTGCAACGTCTGTTGGTTCCGTTGAGCGAGTCTTATTTTACCAGCCCAATGGCCATTTGTCAAATCACCTTCTCATACTTTGTTAGTTTTTTGACGTTATTTTTTGTGCAACTTTAACATTGTTTTCTCCAAAATATTGTTTTTTCGGTTATTTCCTTCCGATTTTCGACCTGTTTTCTGGGGTGTTTTGTTCACGAATTTTTAACATTTATTTTGGACTTTTTGCACCGGAAACTGCACTTTTGGGTTCGTTTTCCCATGCGGCAAGCGGCCAAAAATCGCTGGTTTTCCGTACAAAGCCACCTCTTTTTCATCCCATTTTTCACCCACAAAGAACTGTGCGAATTACCCATGAAAAGCGCCTTCCGGCAAAATGCCGAAGCACAGAAATTTGTGCAGCAAAAGACCACACTGGCAGCTGCCGGGCAGCGGCTGTACAATCAAACAAAAAACAGAAAGGAAGGTTTTCAAGTGAACATCAAGATCATTCAAAGGCAGTGCGGCGGCACCGAATTTCTGTCCCAGCCGCACCGCCTGCACCTCGGTGCACAGAACGCTGCCGGTGTGGACGAGCTGTGCTTTACGCTGCCGGAAGCATGGGCCGGGTGCACCGTTGCGCTCTACCTGCGCCGCAGCGACGGCACCCTGCTGGCACCGGTCTCATTGGACACGCAGCACTGCGTCACCGTGGACCGCCGCCTGACCGGAAGCACCGGCGGACAGTGGATGCTGGCAGCCATCGATGCCAGCGGCTACGCCGCCTATACCCGGCCCGGCAGCTACGACACCTACGCCATCCTGCCCACCGACGGCGGCGCGGAAGAGCTGCCGCCCTCGCAGTATGAGCAGTTCGTGGCGCGTGTGCTGGAAAGTGCCAGTACCGCTTCCACCGCCGCGCAGCGTGCCGCAGCCAGTGCTGCAAGCACGGCATCCAATGCGGCACAGGCCCAGACCGCGGCACAGCGCACCAGCGCCGACAGTGCCGCTGCATCCCGCTGTGCAGCCCGTGCCGAGGCTGCTGCCGCACGGGCAGAGGAGCTTGTGCCTACCGACGGTCAGGTAGTGAGCGTGAACGGCAAAAGCGGCATCGTAAAACTGACGGCGCAGGATGTGGGGGCGCTTCCCTGCCCGGCAGTTCCGGTCTCCGGCCAGCTGCTTCGGGTGCTGAGCGTGGACCCCAACACCGGGGCCGTGTTGACCGATACTGCCGCCATGCCGGATCTGTCGCCCTATCTGCGCAGCAGCACGGTGCCCACGGCTTCGGCCCCCGGCGCAGTGCGGGTGGACCCCGCCTGCGGCATCAACGTGCGCAGCGACGGAACCCTGATCATCGCACCAGCTGCCCGCGAACAGCTGGACAGCATGACGGATGCACTTCTGCCGCTGACCGCAGCCCTGCTGCCTTATGGCGTGAAGAAGGCTCTGACCACCGCCGCAGCCGCCGGGGAATGGACCGCTGCCGAAAAGGCAAACGCCCTGCGCACCTTCGGTGCCGATTTTTCTTCCTATTATACAAAGGAAGATGTCGATGCTCTGCTGGCCGCACCCAGCTCCGCTGCCTACCCGGTGGGCAGCATCTACCAGAGCACCAACCCCACCAGCCCTGCCGCCCTGTTTGGCGGCACATGGGAGCAGATCGCATCGGAGCGCGTGCTGATGGGTGCCAGCAGCAGCCACGCAGCGGGCACCACAGTAAAGGCCGGACTGCCGAACATCACAGGCTCTTTTGTCGCGGATGTAAAAAAGGGTGAACATAAGGTATCCGGCGCATTCACTGCCGGCGACCTGATCGCATCTACGGGCGAATACAATTCCTTTTCTGATGTATATAAGTTCAGTCTGGATGCATCCAAGTCTAATGCCATCTACGGCCGCAGCGCCACCGTGCAGCCTGCCGCCTACTATGTGCACATCTGGCGGCGCGTGGCCTGAGAAAGGAGGTTTTGAACCATGAAGATCATTGACGAGAACGGTGCAGCCATTGAAAACCCTGACCTGACGCTTGGGTATCTGGTGGACGACACCGAGCCAGTGGAGCACCCCGCCGTGGAAGGCGTGGAGGAAGTGAGCCACTACGAGACCGTAACGGAGTATCCCGGCGGCGGCAGGGATGTGCGGAAGGTCATCGACGTGCCGGGCGTGCCTGCGCAGGCCGCATGGACCGAACAGGTGCCGGTGCAGAGATACATCCGCTATACGGAAGAAGAATTGGCCGCGCGGGAAAAAGAGCGCCAGCAGGCCGAGGAAGCAGCCCGTCTGCCCGAGACGATTGCCAGCCTGACCTGCCAGCTGACCGACCTGCAGCTGGCCCTGTGTGAACTGTACGAAGGAGGTGGTGTGTAATGGCAAGGATCTATGCGGCTCTGATCCGCAAGGGCATCAAAACGCTGGAGGATGTGCCCGCCCGGCTGAGGGATGCCGTGGCAGCGCTGCTGCAGGAGGACGGCCATGCTTAACGTTTACTCCCGCGCAAGGGACGGCGAAACGCTGCTGAGCCGCAGCTTCCGCGCAAAGGAATTTGCCTGCAAAGACGGCACCGACCCTTTGTTTGTGGACAGCGAACTGGTGCAGGTGCTGCAGGCCATCCGTGACCATTTTGGCGCACCGGTGGTCATTACCAGCGGCTACCGCACCGCCGCACACAACAGGGCTGTGGGCGGGGCGGTTTACAGCCAGCATCAGTATGGCCGTGCCGCGGATATCCGGGTGTCCGGCGTGCCGGTGGAGCAGCTTGCCGCCTACGCCGAGACCCTGCTGCCCGGCACCGGCGGCATCGGCCGCTACCCCGCAAAAGGCTTTGTCCATGTGGATGTGCGCAAAGCAAAAAGCCGGTGGACCGGGTAAAGGCGGTGAACGGAATGGAAACGATCTTATCCGCTGTCATTGCCGGGGCCGTGACCCTGATCGGCGTGCTGATTGCCAACAGCCGCAGTCAGGCCGTGACCGACACCAAGCTCGAAGAGCTGACCCGCGAGGTGCGCGAGCATAACAATTTTGCCCGCCGCGTACCGATTTTAGAAGAACAGATGAAGGTGGCCAACCACCGCATCGCTGACCTTGAACAAAATGAGAAAGTGAGGAATTGATATGAACTTTGGTAAAATTTCTGCCGCCACCATCGCCCGCACCGCTGTGCTGCTGCTTGCCCTGACCAATCAGGTGCTGAGCGCTCTGGGCAAACCTATGCTGCCCATTGAGAGCCAGACTGTGGAACAGCTGGTGACCGCCGGCATCACCACCGTGGCCGCGCTGATCAGCTGGTGGAACAACAACAGCTTCACCTCTGCAGCCATTCAGGCCGATGCCGAATACGCCCGCCTGAAGCAGAAAAGTGAGTGAGAAAGCCCTCGAAGCAGTGTATCAGTAGTACTTTTTGACTGAAAAGTATTACTGATGCAGTCATCTTTCACAGCAGCCCCGGAAGGCACCCAGACAGCCTTTCCGGGGCTTTTTTGCTGCCCAGATGATTCGTTCACGCAGATTCAAAAACGTTTCGCGCAGGTTTCGATGACTTTTGCACTGAAATCATGTATAATCCGGGCAGAAGCAAATCGGAAAAGAGCAGTCAAGAGACTGTAAGCGGCCCCCTAACGCCCCAACGTAAAGGGACTGTTGCAAAATAGTCCCAACAAAAAAAATGAGATAGGTTTCCCCGAAAGGGGGTGCCTATCTCATTTTTTGTTGTAAACTGAGATTGTGAAAAAACAGAGAGAACCCGCGCGCTGGGTGCATTGCAGCATACCAGAGCGCGGGTTCTCTTTGATCTATAAAGTTTAATCGTCGTCGCTGTCCAGCTTGAGCACAGCGGTAAAGGCTTCACTGGGCAGGGAAACGCTGCCCAGCTGACGCATCTTCTTTTTGCCTTCCTTCTGCTTTTCCAGCAGCTTCTTTTTGCGGGAGATGTCGCCGCCGTAGCACTTGGCAAGCACGTCCTTGCGCATGGCCTTGACCGTTTCACGGGCAATGATCTTGCCGCCGATGGCAGCCTGTACCGGGATCTCGAACAGGTTGCGGGGGATGTTATCCCGCAGCTTTTCGCAGATGCGGCGGCCCTTGGCGTAAGCGTTATCGCGGAACACGATCATGGACAGCGCGTCCACAGGGTCGCCATTGAGCAGGAAGTCCAGCTTGACAAGGTCGCTCTCGCGGTACTCCTTAAACTCATAATCGTAGCTGGCGTAGCCCCGGCTGCGGCTCTTGATGGCATCAAAGAAGTCGTACACGATCTCGCCCAGCGGCAGAGCATAGTGCAGATCAACGCGCACATCGTCCAGATACTTCATGTCGATCAGCACGCCGCGCTTGTTCTGGCACAGATCCATCAGGCCGCCCACATAGTCGTTGGGGGTGTACAGGTGCACATCCACAAAAGGCTCTTCCTGCTTGACGATATTGGAGGGGTCGGGGTAGCTGGAAGGATTGTCGATCATCTCCACAGTGCCGTCGGTCAGGGTAAGGCGGTAGCGCACGCTGGGCGTGGTGGTGATGATATCCAGATCAAATTCCCGTTCCAACCGCTCGGTGATGATCTCCATGTGCAGCAGGCCAAGGAAACCGCAGCGGAAACCGAAGCCCAGCGCGGCGCTGGTCTCCAGCTCAAAGGTGAGGGAGGCGTCGTTCAGCTGCAGCTTTTCCAGTGCATCCTTCAGGTCGGGGTACTTGGCACCGTCGGCGGGGTAGATGCCGCAGAACACCATAGGCTTGACCTGACGGTAGCCGGGCAGTGCTTCGGCGGTGGGATTATTGGCCAGCGTGACGGTATCGCCCACGCGGGTGTCCTGCACGGTCTTGATGCTGGCGGTCAGATAGCCGACCTCACCAGCCTGCAGCTGGGCACAGGGAGAAAGGTTGGTAGCACCCATGTGGCCCACTTCTACCAGCGTGAACTCCGCGCTGGTGGCCATCATGCGGATGGTATCGCCGGGCTTCACGGTGCCCTCAAACACACGGATATAGACGATAACGCCCTTGTAGCTGTCGTAGATGCTGTCGAAGATCAGCGCCTTCAGCGGGGCATCCGGGTCGCCGGTGGGAGCAGGAATGTCGGTGACGACACGCTCCAGCACCTGATCCACATTCAGGCCGGTCTTGGCAGAGACGCGGGGCGCATCCAGACAGGGCAGGCCGATCACGTCCTCCACCTCCTGCGCCACCTCGTCCGGGTGGGCGCTGGGCAGGTCGATCTTATTCAGGATGGGCACCAATTCCAGATCATGCTCCAGCGCCATGTAGGTGTTGGCCAGCGTCTGAGCTTCCACGCCCTGGGTGGCATCCACCACAAGGATGGCACCCTCGCAGGCGGCCAGACTGCGGCTGACCTCGTAGGCAAAGTCCACGTGGCCCGGGGTATCGATGAGGTTGAACTCGTAGGTCTTGCCGTCCTTGGCGGTATAGTTCATGGTGACGGCACGGGCCTTGATGGTGATGCCGCGCTCGCGCTCGATGTCCATGTTGTCCAAAATCTGGTCTTCCATGGTGCGCTCGTCCACACTCTTGGTCAGCTCCAGAATACGGTCCGACAGGGTAGATTTGCCGTGGTCAATGTGTGCAATGATGCAGAAATTGCGGATATTGTCTCTTGCCATGTAGTTCCTCCGGGAGAAATTTAAGCTTCCAGTATCCAATCCTCGACATCCACGATCTTTCCGTGCTCGAGGTAGACGCGGTGCACGCGGCGGGACACGCCGCACAGCACCTCGTAGGAAATGGTGTCGGTCTTGCGGGCGATGGTCTCGGCAGTATCACTGACGCTGCCGCCCCACAGGATGGCTTCGTCGCCCTCGTGGATGTCCGGGATACCGGTCACATCCACCATCATCTGGTCCATGCACACGCGGCCCAGCACCGGGCAGGCCTTGCCGTGGATCTCCACGATGCCCTTGCCGCAGCTCAGCTGGCGGGGATAACCGTCCGCATAACCGGTGCACAGGGTGGCCACCAGCGTGGGCTTATCGGCGGTGAAGCGGCGGCCATAGCTGGCGCTCTGACCGGGCTGCATTTCCTTGACCATGCTCACCACAGTCTTGAGGGTCATCACCGGCCGGAACTGCCCAAAGCGCACCTCGTCGCTGGGGTCGTAGCCGTAGAGGATGATGCCGGGCCGCGCCATGCAGCGCTCCCGGGCCAATCCCTCGGGCCAGTCCGGGTGCAGCATCACGCCCGCAGAGTTGTCACAGTGGACGGTCTGTGGCTCGCGGCCTGCCGCCTTGAGCGCATGGAACGCTCTGACGAACAGTGCGTGCTGCTCCGCGGTGTAGGCAACGTTCTCTTCGGCGGTGTCGTCGGCCACCGAGAAGTGCTGGAACAGGCCGGTCATCTCAAGGCCCGGCAGCGCACACACAGCCAGCATTTCGCGGATGGCGGCATCAAAATCGGTGCGCAGGGCAAAGCCGATGCGGCCCATGCCGGTATCTGCCTTGAGGTGGATCTTTACTCTGCCGCCTGCCTTTACGGCAGCAGCGGAAAGGTTCTGCGCCTGTTCGGTGGAGTAGCACGCTACGGTGATATCCTCGTGGATGAGGGTCTGGGCGTACTCCGGCTGAACATGGCCCAAAATAAGGATGGGCAGAGTCTGCCCGTCCTGACGCAGCTGCACGGCCTCGGTCAGGCAGCTCACTGCCAGCCATGCTGCACCCTCCTGCGCAAAAACGCGGGCACACTGCACAGCGCCGTGGCCGTAGCTGTCGGCCTTGACCACCGCGCACAGCGGCAGGTCGCCGGCCCGGGCTTTGACGGCCCGGAAGTTATGCCGCAGGGCATCGAGGTCGATCTCGGCCCAGACGTGTTTTTCAAAAGGTTGAGTCTTCATGATTCATTCTTCCTCGTTTGTAATTGCAAAGCTGCCGCGCCCGGTGTGGACGGGCCGCCAGCCATCGATGCCGCTCTCCTGCAGTGCGTGCAGGGTTTTCTGGCGGAAAGCATGGTCGGTGCGGCAGCGCTCCTTGACGAACTCCTTGGTCTGTTCGCGCACGGTCACGCCGTCGGCAGGGCAGACGCTCTTGACGATGGGCAGCCCCTCGGCGTTCACTGCGGAAATGACCTCCTGCTCGGTGGCCAGCAGCATGGGCCGGATGAGGGTGAGGTCCCGGCGCGAAAGATAAGTGACCGGCGAGAAGCAGCCGATGCGGCCCTCCCGCCAGAGATTCATGTAAAAGGTCTCCACGGCATCGTCCAGATGGTGGCCCAGCGCCACCTTGTTGCAGCCCAGTTCCTGCGCCGCCGTGTGCAGTGCGCCGCGCCGCAGCTTGGCGCACAGGGCGCAGGGGTTCTTCTCCTTGCGGTAGTCGAACACCACAGGGCCGATCTCGGTGCGGCGGATCTCATAGGGGATATCGTACCGGGCAAACAGCTCCTGCAATACGGTGTAATCCATGGGCCTGCCGCCGAACTGCGGGTCCAGCGTGACGGCCTGCACCGTAAAATCAAAGCCGATGTACTTGCGCAGCTCGGCAAGGCCGATGGTAAGGGCCACGCTGTCCTTGCCGCCGGAAACGCCCACCATCACTTTATCGCCGGGGGCGATCATTTCATAGTCCTGCACAGCCTTGCGCATCAGGCCGCACAGACGCTGCATTGCACGGGAACTGCTCATGACAGGGTCACACTTTCCACAAGGTTCACAATGTCGTTGATGGAGGCAAGCTTTGTCAGGCCGGAAACATACACCACGTCACCGCTGGGGTAGGTAATGGTGGCCAGCACCGCATAATACGCCTGAATGTCGCAGCGCACGGCCTCCACCTCGGCACCGTCCACGGTCAGGTTCACCTTGCGGGGCTTGATGACGCCATAGGCCTGCTTGAGGTCCTTCTCGGACGCATCGATAAAGTCCGCATAGCTGTCGGCAGTGCCGCGCTGCAGCAGCACAGCTTCGTAGTCCTCACCGTCGGCGCTGTCTGCCGTGGCGAGTTCCAGCACGGTGCCAAGGGTGCTGTCCTCGGTCATCTGGCATACCTTCCAGATGGAACTGTCATAGTAGACGGAAACGCCGTTTGTGCCGGTGTAGTGGGTGTCCGGGTTTGCGGGCACGCTGCGGTTGACCAGTAGCGTTAAAATAATGTAAGCAATGATGCCCAGAGCAACAAAGATGCCCATAGCGGCCAGAAGCTTGGAGGTGCGGCGCTGGGCAGAGGCGTTGCGGTCGATGTCGTTTGGCATGTAAAAAATTCTCCTTGTATCAGTGCGCAGCAAAAGCTGCCATATCCTTTATAGTATACCACACCGGCAGACAAAATTGTAGCGGGCAGCGGCAGAAAATGTGCGGCCGTGGGCAGAAAATTTTGCAGAAAATGCGTTTTTAGAAATAATGAGGATTCAAGAGAAAACGTGAGATTTTGCAAGATTGAAAAAATTACAATGAAAAAATCAAAAAATGCTGTTGACAGGCACCTTTTTATGATGTATACTGACACTCGCGCCCCAGAAAGGCGCCTGAAACGTACAAAAAGCTTATCAGGAGGAAATAGATATGAGCACTACTCTCGTGAAGCCCGCTGAAGTCGAGCGCAAGTGGTACCTGCTCGACGCTGCCGGCAAGAGCCTGGGCCACGTCGCTGCTGAGGCCGCTGTTCTGCTGCGCGGCAAGCAGAAGGTCGATTATACCCCCAACGTGGACTGCGGCGATTTCGTTGTTGTCATCAACTGCGATCAGGCTGTTCTGACCGGCAAGAAGGCTGAGCAGAAGTTCCACATCACCCACAGCAAGTACATCGGCGGCCTGAAGAAGGTCCAGTACAGCAAGCTGATGGCTGAGCACAGCGATCTGGCCATGACCTACGCTGTCAAGGGCATGATCCCTTCCAACACCATCGGTGCTAAGGCTCTGACCCGCCTGCACTGCTACCAGGGTGCCGAGCACGCTCACGCAGCTCAGAAGCCCGAGAAGATCGAGTTCTAAGAAGGAGGCAATCGAACATGTACGAAACCAAACCTTATTTCTACGGCACTGGTCGTCGTAAGGATTCCGTTGCCCGCGTTCGTGTTTACACCGGCACTGGCAAGATCACCATCAACGATCGTGATATCGACAACTACTTTGGTCTGGAGACCCTGAAGCTGATCGTCCGTTCTCCGCTGGTCCTGCTGGGCCTGGAGGGCAAGTACGATGTCGTCGTCCGCGTTTCCGGCGGCGGTGTTTCTGGTCAGGCTGGCGCTATCCGCCACGGCCTGAGCCGCGCTCTGCTGCAGCAGAACGAGGAGAACCGTGCTGCTCTGAAGAAGGAAGGCTTCCTGACCCGCGATCCTCGTATGAAGGAACGTAAGAAGTACGGTCTGAAGGCTGCCCGTCGTGCACCTCAGTTCTCTAAGCGCTGATTTTACCCATATTGCAAACTTTGCAGCTCTGCCTTGGCAGAGCTGCTTTTTTATTGCAAGTTTTCTGCTGAACTGGGGGTGCACGATTGCGCACATCATGCGGTTGCCCCGCATTTTTTTGATTCCTATACATCCTGCCTAAAAAGTAGAGAATTATTTTTCACAATGCGCGCGAAAGGGGTTGAAACCTGCGTGAATGCAAATTGACCCGGGGGAAGGGGATGTATTACAATAAACAAGAAAAGGGGGTAAACCCCGACTGTAAAGGATGGAATCAGAAAGGATGTGTTTTATCGTGAGAAAAATCTCAAGACGGGCAGTTTTGCTTTTAGGCGGCGCATTGACACTGACTGCACTGACAGGCTGCTGGCCCAGCGGCATCAGCAGTTCGGAGCAGACAAAAAATGCAGTAAAGACTGCACTGAAAGCGGCAGTTAAGCAAAACTATAATCTGGTCGAAAACAAAGCGCTGAGCGTGAATGCACAGGCCATTCTGAAGGCATATCTTAAGGAAGTTGAGGCTGGAAACACGGATGTCTTTGAGCCTCAGAATGTAACCAATTTTTGCCCGACAGATGTAACTGTCGGTGACGACGGATTCGGAACGGCTGTCTTTTCCATGCCGGAGAATGCTGTTGATCCGCAGGCGTGGAAAAGAGCTGCGAATGCATTGGTGGCAAATTTTCTGTGTTATTATCAATACAATGGCAACAATGTTGAGTTCTGCGTTGAAATTGTGAAGCAGGAGGCCGCAGATGGACAAGGTGAAGCGGCAGACTATATGGTGATTTTTGCCAAAAAACATGATGGGGAGGAAGGCGGAGAAATCTGGACGCCGCCGGCACTCTGATATTTTTTGATACCAGCATCCCTGTATAAACTCGGAGAAAAAGATTTGACAAAGCTTTCCGGCAAAAGAAAAACGCCTCAGAATTTCTTCTGAAGCGTTTTTGTTCAAGTCGGCGACTACCTATTTTCACGCGCCGTTTCCAGCGAACTATCTTCGGCACAAGTGAGCTTAACTTCTGTGTTCGGAATGGGAACAGGTGGAACCTCACCGTCATCGACACCGACCGATTTGACTGAACCAGTATAACATGTTTGTTGTACTTTGTCCAGTGTTTCTTAGAAGGACGTGCCTTCAAAACTGAATAATCACTGCTTACATTTTTTCGTTGACTCTTAGAGTCTCAAGCGAATTGTGGTCAAGCCCTCGACCTATTAGTACACGCTTGCTGAATGGATCGCTCCACTTACACATCGTGCCTATCAACCTTGTAGTCTTCAAGGGGTCTTACTTGTTTGAAACAATGGGATATCTTATCTTTGGGTCGGCTTCACGCTTAGATGCTTTCAGCGTTTATCCGATCCGTACATAGTTGCCCAGCTATGCTCTTGGCAGAACAACTGGTGCGCCAGAGGTACGTCCGCTCCGGTCCTCTCGTACTAGGAACAGCTCCCATCAAATATCCTGCGCCCACGACAGATAGGGACCGAACTGTCTCACGACGTTCTGAACCCAGCTCGCGTACCGCTTTAATTGGCGAACAGCCAAACCCTTGGGACCGAATACAGCCCCAGGATGCGATGAGCCGACATCGAGGTGCCAAACCTCCCCGTCGATGTGGACTCTTGGGGGAGATCAGCCTGTTATCCCCAGGGTAACTTTTATCCGTTGAGCGATGGCATTTCCACTCACATACCACCGGATCACTAACTCCAACTTTCGTTACTGCTCGACCCGTCAGTCTCGCAGTTAGGCTCGCTTCTGCGTTTGCACTCTTTTGCTTGATTTCCGTTCAAGCTGAGCGAACCTTTGAACGCCTCCGTTACTCTTTAGGAGGCGACCGCCCCAGTCAAACTGCCCACCTAACAATGTCCCCCGCCTTGATTCAAAGGCGCAGGTTAGAATTCCAATATCGCAAGGATGGTATCCCAACGGCCACTCCACAAGCGCCAAAGCACCTGCTTCCCAGTGTCCCATCTATCCTGTGCATGCAACATCGAAACCCAATATTAGGCTACAGTAAAGCTCCATGGGGTCTTTCCGTCTTGTCGCGGGTAACCGGCATCTTCACCGGTACTACAATTTCGCCGGGCGGGCTGTTGAGACAGTGCCCAAATCATTACGCCTTTCATGCGGGTCAGAACTTACCTGACAAGGAATTTCGCTACCTTAGGACCGTTATAGTTACGGCCGCCGTTCACTGGGGCTTCGATTCAATGCTTGCACATCTCCTCTTAACCTTCCAGCACCGGGCAGGCGTCAGCTCGTATACGTCATCTTTCGATTTAGCACAAACCTGTGTTTTTGGTAAACAGTTGCTTGGGCCGATTCTCTGCGGCTGCATTGCTGCAGCACCCCTTCTCCCGAAGTTACGGGGTCAATTTGCCGAGTTCCTTAACAACCCTTCTCCCGTTGGCCTTAGAATCTTCTTCCTACCTACCTGTGTCGGTTTGCGGTACGGGCACCGCAGAAATACACACAGCTTTTCTCGCCATCTTCCATCCCGGACTTCGGTACTAATTTCCCTCGATCGCTACCGGAACCAACACCCGGCTCCGAGACTTCATATGTGTCCCTGTGTTTAACTCTTTTGGTGGTGACGGAATCTCTACCGTCTGTGCATCGGCTACGCCGTTAGGCCTCACCTTAGCTCCCGACTGACCTGGAGCGGACGAACCTTCCTCCAGAAACCTGAGGCTTTCGGCCATGCAGATTCTCACTGCATTCGCGCTACTCATTCCGGCATTCTCACTTCTATACACTCCACAGCCGCTTGCGCTACTGTTTCACCGCGTATACAACGCTCCCCTACCCAGCATGTAAACATGCTGCCTAAGCTTCGGTGTCAGGTTTAGCCCCGTTAAATTCTCCGCGCAAAGACGCTCGACCAGTGAGCTATTACGCACTCTTTGAATGAGTGGCTGCTTCTGAGCCAACATCCTGGTTGTCTACGTATCTTCACATCGTTTTCCACTTAACCTGACTTTGGGACCTTAGCTGTAGATCTGGGCTGTTTCCCTTTTGACAATGACATTTATCTGACACTGTCTGACTCCCAAGCATCAATACTCTGGCATTCTGAGTTTGATAAGCTTCGCTAACCTCTCGGCCGCTAGGCTATTCAGTGCTTTACCTCCAGGTATCTAACTTGAGGCTAGTCCTAAAACTATTTCGGGGAGAACCAGCTATCTCCGGGTTCGATTGGAATTTCTCCGCTACCCACAGTTCATCCGCCGCCTTTTCAACGGAGGTCGGTTCGGTCCTCCATGGAATTTTACTTCCACTTCAACCTGACCATGGGTAGGTCACCCGGTTTCGGGCCCATTATATGCAACTTAACGCCCTTTTCAAACTCGCTTTCGCTTCGGCTCCAGACCTTAAGTCCTTAACCTTGCTGCATACAATCGCTCGCCGGACCGTTCTACAAAAAGTACCCTATCACGCTTTGACGCGCTCTAGGTGCTTGTAGGCACAGGGTTTCAGGTTCTTTTTCACTCCCCTCCCGGGGTGCTTTTCACCTTTCCTTCACAGTACTATACGCTATCGGTCACTGGGTAGTATTTAGGGTTGGAGGGTGGTCCCCCCGTATTCCGACCAGGTTTCACGTGTCTGGCCGTACTCTGGAATTCGCTCGGCTCTTGTCGTTTTCACCTACGTGGTTCTCACACTCTCTGACCGGCCTTCCCATGCCGTTCGGTTAACAACTTAAGTCCTAAATGCGCTCCGTACCCCGAAAGTATTTCTACTCTCGGTTTGCCCTCTTCCGCGTTCGCTCGCCACTACTTACGGAATCTCGTTTGATGTCTCTTCCTCGCCCTACTTAGATGTTTCAGTTCAGGCGGTTCCCTCGATATACCTATTTTGAAGTTCAGTATAACGTACCTGAGTATGAACCCAGGTGAGTTTCCTCATTCAGAAATCTCCGGATCAATGCTTATTTGCAGCTCCCCGAAGCTTATCGCAGCTTATCACGTCTTTCATCGGCTCCCAGTGCCAAGGCATTCGCCCTGCGCCCTTGTTCGCTTGACCTTTCAAACGTTCTCTTAAGAACATTTGGTATCCTCTTGATTCTCTCTTGCCAACGAAGATTATTGTTACCCTTCCTTTTGAAATTGCAATATTTCTTAAAAAAGAACTTACTATAATCTTTGTTTCGCAGTTATTATTCAGTTTTCAAGGTACGTCTTGGTGATGTTCCTCAAAGCCCGGTCTCCCGGTACTTTGATTTTCATCACATGGTGGGCCAAAATGGACTCGAACCATCGACCTCACGATTATCAGTCGTGTGCTCTAGCCAGCTGAGCTATTGGCCCATGTGGTGGAGATTAAGGGAATCGAACCCTTGACCCCCTGCTTGCAAAGCAGGTGCTCTCCCAGCTGAGCTAAACCCCCACATTAGGAATTGAGTTCCCTTTTCAGGGCCCTCAAAATCGAACAATATCTACTCTGCTTGTTTGTTACCTGTCCGAAAGATCTCCATCTTCGATGTCGCTCTTTCGCCTGACTCCTTAGAAAGGAGGTGATCCAGCCGCAGGTTCTCCTACGGCTACCTTGTTACGACTTCACCCCAATCACCAGTTTTACCTTCGGCGGCGTCCTCCTTGCGGTTAGACTACCGACTTCGGGTCCCCCCGGCTCTCATGGTGTGACGGGCGGTGTGTACAAGGCCCGGGAACGTATTCACCGTGGCATGCTGATCCACGATTACTAGCAATTCCGACTTCGTGCAGGCGAGTTGCAGCCTGCAGTCCGAACTGGGACGTTGTTTCTGAGTTTTGCTCCACCTCGCGGTCTTGCTTCTCTTTGTTTAACGCCATTGTAGTACGTGTGTAGCCCAAGTCATAAAGGGCATGATGATTTGACGTCATCCCCACCTTCCTCCGTTTTGTCAACGGCAGTCTGGCCAGAGTCCTCTTGCGTAGTAACTGACCATAAGGGTTGCGCTCGTTGCGGGACTTAACCCAACATCTCACGACACGAGCTGACGACAACCATGCACCACCTGTCTCCTTGCTCCGAAGAGAAAACATATTTCTATGCCTGTCAAGGGATGTCAAGACTTGGTAAGGTTCTTCGCGTTGCGTCGAATTAAACCACATACTCCACTGCTTGTGCGGGCCCCCGTCAATTCCTTTGAGTTTCAACCTTGCGGTCGTACTCCCCAGGTGGATTACTTATTGTGTTAACTGCGGCACTGAAGGGGTCAATCCTCCAACACCTAGTAATCATCGTTTACGGTGTGGACTACCAGGGTATCTAATCCTGTTTGCTACCCACACTTTCGAGCCTCAGCGTCAGTTGGTGCCCAGTAGGCCGCCTTCGCCACTGGTGTTCCTCCCGATATCTACGCATTCCACCGCTACACCGGGAATTCCGCCTACCTCTGCACTACTCAAGAAAAACAGTTTTGAAAGCAGTTTATGGGTTGAGCCCATAGATTTCACTTCCAACTTGTCTTCCCGCCTGCGCTCCCTTTACACCCAGTAATTCCGGACAACGCTTGTGACCTACGTTTTACCGCGGCTGCTGGCACGTAGTTAGCCGTCACTTCCTTGTTGGGTACCGTCATTATCTTCCCCAACAACAGGAGTTTACAATCCGAAGACCTTCTTCCTCCACGCGGCGTCGCTGCATCAGGGTTTCCCCCATTGTGCAATATTCCCCACTGCTGCCTCCCGTAGGAGTCTGGGCCGTGTCTCAGTCCCAATGTGGCCGTTCAACCTCTCAGTCCGGCTACCGATCGTTGCCTTGGTGGGCCGTTACCTCACCAACTAGCTAATCGGACGCGAGGCCATCTCAAAGCGGATTGCTCCTTTTCCCTCTGGTCGATGCCGACCCGTGGGCTTATGCGGTATTAGCAGTCGTTTCCAACTGTTGTCCCCCTCTTTGAGGCAGGTTCCTCACGCGTTACTCACCCGTTCGCCACTCGCTCGAGAAAGCAAGCTCTCTCTCGCTCGTTCGACTTGCATGTGTTAGGCGCGCCGCCAGCGTTCGTCCTGAGCCAGGATCAAACTCTTTATAAATGACATTTATCACTTCTAAAGTGTTAAATCTTGTTCGCTCAGTACGCAATCGCTTGCGTCCTGTGTGAATTACTTTTGGAATTGTTTTTAGTGTTTTTCCAAACACTTAAAAGGTTCCTTACAAGTTTTTCGATATTGTTCAATTTTCAAGGTCCTGTAGCGCCTCAGCCTTGCGGCTGAAAGCTTATTTATTTTATCACTTTCGTGATAAGCTGTCAAGCACTTTTTTGAATTATTTTTGAGTTTCATGTCGAAGCTCATCGATTCTTCACGTTAGGACGTTCCTTCTGGAGTGTTTCATTCTGTCGGATGTCCGCCTGACAGTAATGTATTTTAGCACAGCCTTTTGCAAAAAGCAAGCATTTTCTTCATATTTTTCGCAAAAATCCGGCTTTTGGCTTTTTGCCCAGTTTTTTCCTTTTAATCTGGAAAGTATGACATCTAATCTTCTAAAAGTCGGCGGCGCAGCTGCACCAGTATCTTGCGTTCCCGTCGGGAGATCTGCACCTGTGTGGTATGCAGCACCTTTGCAGTTTCACTCTGGGTCTTGTTGCCATAAAACCGCAGGCGGATCAATTGCCTGTCCTGTTCCGGCAAAGCGTGAAGCACCTCTTCCAGACTGATACGTTCTGCCAATGCTTCTTCCGGGGATTCTACTGGAATATCCATCTGCCGGTCCTCTTCTTCATTTTCCGGGGTCAGGCTCATAGCAGGCTGTGCCGCCTGAATGGCAAGTGTGATGTTCTCTGTAGGTTCATTCAATTCTTCCGCCAGCTGAGAAAGGGTCGGCTCCGTACCGCACACTTTCATGTGATGCTCCCGTGCCGCCTGTACGCGCATTCCTAATTCTTTTAAGGAGCGGCTCACCTTGACTGTGCCGCTGTCCCGGAACAGCTTTTTGATCTCGCCTAAAATTACCGGCACTGCATAGGTAGAAAAGCATACGCCGCGGCTCTCATCAAAATTATCGCAGGCTTTTACAAGTCCCATGCATCCGGCACTGTACAGGTCATCGTACTCTATGCCCCGCCCGCGGAAGCGCCCGGCGCAGGCGTGCACCAGCCCCAGATTCTGCTCAATGAATGCGTCCCGCCGGGTCTTATCCGATACCATGCTCCTGCCTGCCTTTCCTGTTATGTATCATTCTCTCTGGGCCAGACGCTTGATGAGCAGCACCTTTGTACCCTTGCCGGGCTTTGAGATGACCTTGACCTTATCCATAAAGCTCTGCATCACCGCAAAGCCCAGCCCGGAGCGTTCCTCCGGGTTTCCGGTGGTGAACAGCGGTTCCATGGCCTGCGGGATATCCGGGATGCCGATGCCCTTATCTGCCACCGTGATGTGCACCTCCCGCCCGGGATAGACTGCAATGCTCATGGCCACCGGCCCGATGTGGTCCGGGTAGGCATGGACGATGCAGTTGGTCACCGCCTCAGACACTGCCGTTTTGATATCGGCCAGCTGCGGCACGGTGGGGTCGTACCGGGCAAGAAAGGCTGCCGCTGCGCCCCGGGCGTAGCTTTCGTTCACACTGAGGGAATCGAACTGGATCTTTGTTGTGTTTTCCGCTTTCATGGTTTATTCCTCCTTCTGTCCTGCATCCGTGCAGGGGATGTGCGCCAGCTGCAGTACCTTTTCCAGCTGGGACGGCGTGTGCTGCACCCGCAGTGCCGTGCCCAGTGTGCGGGCAATGCGCTGCCGCCCCAGGATCAGCCCTACACCAGATGAATCCATAAATCCGACCCCGCCAAAATCCAGGATCATGGTCTGCGGGGCACGGCTGACCAGTGCATCATCCAGCTGGATGCGCAGGCTTTGCGCCGCATCGTGATCGATCTCGCCCGCAAGGTAGGCATAAAGCACATCGCCCGCCGGGCTGAAGCTTACCGTTGCCATGGTTTGTCCATCTCCTTTGCCAAAAATAAAAAGATCCCGTACACATGGTTTCAGTGTACGGGATCTTTCGTTTATTTTTTAGGGAAGCGTGTCGGCTCAGTTGTTCACCAGCAGTTCAGCCGCTTCCAGCGCGGCAGCTTCACCGCCGCAGACCAGCAGGCCGCGGCGGGTGTTGGCATGAGCCAGCTCCACTGCTTCGGCAATGCTGGTGCACATCTCGGCATCAAAATGATATTTTGCCTTTTCGGTCAAACGGGCCGTCATCTCGTCATCGCCGCCTGCCGGGGTGACAAGATACACCTTATCAAAGGGGTTCTCACTCATGCCGGGCATGGTGGACTTATCCTTTTTCTGCTCTTCAGGGGTCAGGCCGGTCTCCAGTGCGGAGAAGAACGCTTCGGCTCCCTCCTCCTCTGCCAGACCGATGATGGCGCTCATATGGCGCACCTTGGCCATGTTGAGCACACGCAGCAAGGCTGCTGCCTGCTGCGGGGTGCGGCAGGCATCCAGAATGATGAGTGGGCGCTGCGAGATGACCCGGATGCTGCTGCGGTTTTCCACCGCAGCCAGACCTTCCAGAATGGCATCGTCGGTAACATCAAAGCCCTTGCGGCACAGCGCCAGCGAAAGCTCCACAGCCATGGCAGCGCTGCCCGCCGCATGACGGCCCAGAAAAGCCAGCGGCACGGTATATCCGCCGTAGTCCACCTTGCTGGCAAACTTTTCTGCCTCCAGAAAGGTGATATCCTCCGGGTCCGGCACCACCAGCTCGCAGCCGCACTTGCCTGCGGCCACGATCAGCTCGCTGAGTACAGACTTGGGCTGCTCCGGCGCGGTGACGCAGATGCTTTCCTTGCGCATGACACCTGCTGCCAGAGCCGCAAGGCGCTCCACCGAGCGGCTCACACCGTCCGGGCCGACCGAGGTGACGGCGCACACCGGCATGCCGGGCAGCGCTTCCGCAAGGCCCGCATCCGGCAGTTCCACCACGGCCAGCGTGCAGCCCGCTGCGCCAAAGCAGTTGGCCGCAGCAGCCAGCTCCGCTGCATCCTGCGGCAGGGCTTCTGCTGCGGAAAGGGCATCCGCAGTCAGAGCCAGCAGGCCCTCGTCCACCGGGGCATCATCGATGCAGATGCGCTCCGACAGCGGGCGGCACCCGGCATGGTACAGGCCGGCATGGATCCCCTGTGCGTGCAGGATGGCCGCCAGCAGACGGGCCGTCACGGTCTTGCCTGCCGTGCCTGCCACGCCCACGAACTGCACCTTCTGCACCGGCGCGGTGAACGCGGCGCGCAGCTGTTCGGTGGAGGCAAAACCGTCCGGCAGGGCGGCAAAATACTGATTTGCCTGTTCGATGGTCATTGGTTACTCCTTATTACGATGATTGAACAACAATCTGCACAGCGCCATGAGCACCAGCGCCGTAAGGATGCCCGCCAGAACACCGGCTGAATCCAGCCACACATCGGTGACCTGACTGCTGCGTCCGGGCGAAAAGATCTGGATGGTCTCATCGGTCAGCGCAGTGAGCACGCCGCCCAGCATGGGCACGCTGATGTGCCAGACATACTGCCGGGTATACACCCGCATACACAGCATGAGCAGAAAGCCCTCCAGCATATACTCGCAGAAGTGTGCCAGCTTGCGCACGATGTGGTCGGTCAGGCGCTGGGCAAGGGCCGGATGGCCCAGACGGCGCAGAGCCGCCTGCAGCAGAGTGAGCACCCGGCTGCTGGACACAGTAGACACCGAGGCGATCTTCATGGAATTGGAAAAGATGAACGCGATGCAGCCGATGAGAGCAAGGGTAAAGATCACCCGCCCTGCGGTCACCCACGGCGAAGTGCGCTGTGCGCTGCTGTTATATTCCCCGCTCAAATCAGCCCAGAGCCTTGATGCTCTGCTCGATGTTGGCCAGCTTATCCTGGCTCTTGGCGTACTTATTGCGGATATCCTCCACCAGTGCCGCCGGGGCGCGCTCCACGAACTTGGGGTTGTTCAGCTGGTTCGCGAACATGGCCATTTCCTTTTCGGCCTTGGCCTTTTCCTTGTTCAGGCGGGCCAGTTCCTTGTCGCGGTCGATCAGCTCCATCATGGGGATGAAGCCGCGGGCGGCGTGGGTGGACACCTGCACCATGCCGTCGGTGCTGCCCTCGTACTTCTCGGTAAAGGTCACGTCGGTGGCAAAGGCGAACTTTGCCAGATAGACCTGTGCCTTCTGGAAGGGTGCTGCGTCGGCGGTCTCGATGATCATGCTGGTCTTTTTGGCGGGGTGGACATTCATCTCGGTGCGCATGGTACGCACGGCCTTGATGTAGTCCATGACCTTTTCAAAGGCTTCCTCTTCGTCGGCCCAGTTGTGAGCTTCGTCAAAGGTGGGCCAGCTCTGGGTCATGATGGTCTCGGCAGAGCCGGGCAGAGCCTGATACAGCTCTTCGGTGATGAAGGGCATGAAGGGATGCAGCAGCTTGAGGGCCTTGTCCAGCACATACACCAGCACACGGCGGGCGGTGTCGGCCTGCTCGGCATCGCCGGAGTTCAGGCGGGGCTTTGCGATCTCGATGAACCAGTCACAGTAGACATCCCAGATAAAGCTGTTGATCTTGGCAGCGGCCAGACCCATCTCGTAGTGGTCGAGGTTATCGGTCATGGCACCGGCCACCTGATTCAGCTTGGTGAGCACCCACTTGTCGCTCATGTCCAGCTTGTCCTCACTGGGCAGGCCCGGGGTAAAGTCCTCGGGCAGGTTCATCAGCACAAAGCGGGTAGCATTCCACAGCTTATTGGCAAAGTTGCGGGCAGCCTCCACCTTCTTTTCGATATAACGCATGTCGTTGCCCGGGGTGGAGCCATCCACCAGCATAAAGCGCAGGGCATCTGCACCGTACTGGGCAATGACTTCCAGCGGGTCGATGCCGTTGCCCAGACTCTTGGACATCTTGCGGCCCTGACTGTCGCGCACGATACCGTGGATGCAGACAGTGCTGAAGGGTGCCTTGCCGGTGTAGGCCAGACCGGAGAAGATCATGCGGCTGACCCAGAAGCCGATGATATCGTAGCCGGTAACAAGGGTGTTGGTGGGGTAGAAATACTTGAGGTCTTCGCTCTCTTCATTGGGCCAGCCCAGTGTGCTGAAGGGCCACAGAGCGGAGGAGAACCAGGTATCCAGCGTATCGGGGTCCTGCGTGAGCTTTGCGCTGCCGCACTTGGGGCAGGCGCAGGGAGCGGACTTTGCCACCACGGTCTCGCCGCAGTCGTCGCAGTACCATGCCGGGATCTGATGGCCCCACCACAGCTGACGGCTGATGCACCAGTCGCGGGTGTTCTTCATCCAGTTCATATAGTTCTTGGTGAAGCGCTCGGGCACGAACTTGATCTCGCCCTTTTCCACGCTCTCGATGGCGGGCTTTGCCAGCGGCTCCATCTTGACGAACCACTGCTTGGACACCATCGGCTCGATGGTGGAGTGGCAGCGGTAGCAGGTGCCAACCTCGTGCTTGAGGGGCTCGATCTCCTTCAGGAAGCCGCCTGCTTCCAGATCGGCCAGAATGGCCTTGCGGGCCTCGAGGGTGGTCATGCCGGCGTACTTGCCGCAGTCCAGCACCTCCGGCTCATTGATGGCGTTCTTGCCGGCGGCGAACAGGGCATCGGCAGCAGCCTTGTCGGCAGCACCGGTCATGTGGCCGTCGTAGGTGAACACACGCACGATGGGCAGGTCGTGGCGCAGACCCACTTCAAAGTCGTTAGGGTCGTGAGCGGGGGTGATCTTGACCACACCGGTGCCCTTGGTCATGTCGGCGTGCTCGTCGCACACAATGGGGATCTCCTTGTTCAGCAGGGGCAGCACCACATGGCAGCCGTGCAGATGGGCATAGCGGGGGTCATCGCCGTTGATGGCAACAGCGGTATCGCCCAGCATGGTCTCGGGACGGGTAGTAGCCAGCTCCAGCATCTCGCCGGTCTCCTTGACCGGGTACAGCAGGTGCCAGAAGCTGCCGTCCTTCTCCTCGTACTCCACCTCGGCATCAGAAATGGAGGTGTTGCAGTGGGGGCACCAGTTGACCATGCGGTTGCCGCGGTAGATCAGGCCCTTGTCGTACAGGCGCACGAACACTTCCTTGACAGCCTCGGAGCAGCCCTCGTCCATAGTAAAGCGCTCACGATCCCAGTCGCAGCTGCTGCCCAGCTTCTTCAGCTGGCTGACGATGCGGTTGCCGTACTTGGTCTTCCATGCCCATGCACGGTCCAGAAAACCATCGCGGCCCACCATCTCCTTGGTCAGGCCCTCGGCACGCATGGCCTCCACCACCTTGGCTTCGGTAGCGATGGATGCATGGTCGGTACCGGGCACCCACAGGGCGGCATAGCCCTGCATCCGCTTGGTGCGGATGAGGATGTCCTGCATGGTGTTATCCACCGCATGGCCCATGTGCAGCTGACCGGTGACGTTCGGAGGCGGCATGACGATGGTGTAGGGTTTCTTGTCGGGGTCTGCCTTCGTGTGGAAGTAGCCGCCGTCCAGCCAGAACTGGTAGATGCGGTCTTCCACCTGGCTGGGATCATACTGTTTTGCAAGTTCTTTCATAGGGTCCTCCCAGTAAAAAATGATGAAGTGGGACGAAAAAAGCCGTCCCACGGAACGTTCCATGGGACGGCTGTAATAACCGCGGTACCACCCAAATTGCGCAGAGCATCCTGCGCCCCTTGATGCCCCGGTAACGTGGGACAGCTCCGAGAGCGGCTTGCTCTTCAGCTCACCGCTCCTGCTCCAAAGTGACAGCACACCGCCGGGCCATACCGGGTTTTCAGCAGCCCCCGGCTCTCTGGATGGCAAAAGCGATACACACTCTTCTTCAACGCATTTATAAAAAGAATATAGCGTTTTTTGTGCGATTTGTCAATTACTTTTTCTTCAAAAGAATTTATCCCGATGCATCTTACGGTTTGGGCCTTATTCGTGAAAGCGCGTTTGGAGTGGCCCACAGGCCACGACAAACGCAAATATAAAAAATATTTTTTCCGCTATCAATGGCCAGAGCAAACGCATCGGCCATTTTCAATCCGCGATCCCTTCATCCTTCAGCCTTGCAATGAGCCGCTCCATCAGAGCGATGCGGTTGAAGGGGGTCATCAGGTAAAAGCCGTCTGCATAGGGCGCTGCAGCCTGCGCGGCCTTCACCGAAACTTCCAGCCCCAGCTCTTCGCCCTGCGCACGGTCCAGCCCGGCAAAACGCTCGATGATCTCAGCATCCACATGGATGCCGTTGACCTCGTTCTCCATAAAGATGGCGTTGCGCTGGCTCACCACCGGCATGATGCCGGCCAGAATTTTCGCCTTTTCGCCCAGCGTTTCGCGGGTCTTTTTCAGGTTCACCACCGCCTGTGCGGAGAGCACCGGCTGGGTAAGAAAGCCGCTCATGCCATTTTGCAGCTTTTCCTGTGCGCGGCGCAGCTCCACATCAAAGTTGCGGGCGTTCAGATTCAGCGCACCGAACACGGTGAGGGGCGAGGGCATCTCCCGGCCCTCCCCTGCCAGCGAGACGATGTACTGCGCCAGCTTGCGGGAGTTGAACTGGTACACGTTTTTCACCTCGTCCCGCTCCGCGGTGGGAATGGGGTCGCCGGTGATGGCCAGCACCTCCCGCACGCCCTCGGCGTACAGGCCCAGCAGCAGGGCCTTTGTGGCGTTCAGATTGCGGTCGCGGCAGGTCATGTGGGGCAGCACGTTCAGCCCCAGCTCCCGGTGCACCCGGCAGGCCACCAGCGAAGAATCCATCCGTGCCCGGGCAATGGGACAGTCCGCAATGGTCAAAAGGTCTGCACCAGCAGCCTGCAGGCGGCGTGCACCGTCCAGATAGCCGGTCATGTCGGCATCCTTGGGGCTGTCCAGCTCAATGGCGATCACCTTTTTGCCCGCGTTCAGCTTGCGCAGGAAGGCATCATCTTTTTCCACCTCCGGCTTTGCGGCAGTGGAGACTGCTGCTGCCGGGACTGCAGGCAGTGTTTCCGGCAAGGCATCCAGTGCCGCACGCAGGGCCGCAATGTGGGCAGGCGTAGTGCCGCAGCAGCCGCCCAGAATGCGCACACCCTCGGCAGCAAGGCGGGCCAGCTCCCGTGCAAAATATTCCGGCCTGCCCTGATACTGCACCCGGGTGCGTGTGACCACCGGGTAGCCCGCGTTGGGCATCACTGCAAGCGGCAGCTCTGTCTCGCCAAGCTGCTGCACCAGCGCACGCATGGCACCGGGAGCAGAAACGCAGTTCAGGCCCACAGCATCCACTGCACCGCAAGCAGTCATGCTGCGCACAAGCTCTGCGCAGTGACGGCCCTCGCGGGTGTAGCCGTCCGGCAGCACTGCAAAGGACACCAGCACAAAGGCATCCGGCACGGTCTCCTTGATTTTTTTTGCCGCTTCGGCCACACCGGCATCGCTGCTCAGCGTCTCAAACAAAAAGTTCTTTGCACCCAATGCGACAAACCGCTCGGCAAGGGCCGTATAGATCTGTGCCGCCGGGAGTGCCTCGGTGTCCGGGGCCGGGCCAAGATCGGCAAACACGGCAGCGCTGGTCTTTGCAGCGGCCTGTGCAGCCAGTTTCCAGCCTTCGTCCGCCATGGCCTCCCACATGGGGTTCTGCGCTGCTGCCATGCGCGGCAGGCCGAAGGTGTTGGTCTTGATAGCATCGGCACCCGCTTCCAGATACGCGCGGTGCACGGTCAAAATGCCGTCCGGGTCCAGCAGGTTTGCCTGCTCACATTCCTGCCCGGGCTTTGCCTTATAATATGTACCCATGCCGCCATCGAACAGCAGCGGGCGCTTTTTTAAAATTTCACGCACATCCTTCATGAGGGAGTTCTCCTTTTTCCTACAAAAACGCTTGGCTTTCAGTTTAATGCACAAATGCCGTCCGGTCAAGCGTTTTTTCACGGCGGCGCTTGCAGGAACGCAAAATTTGTGCTATCCTATGCATACTTTATAAAGTGGGGAGGTGTGTGCCATGCGCCATGCCGGAACGCAAACGCTTGAGACCGACCGGCTTTTCCTGCGCCAGCTTCTACCCGAGGATGCCGAGCAGATGTATACGAACTGGGCATCCGACCCGGAAGTGACCCGCTTTCTGCGGTGGGAGCCGCACAAAAACGCGCTGGAGACCGTAGGTCTGCTGGCGGCATGGGCCACCCTTTACCCGAACCCGGACTACTACCAGTGGGCCATTGTGGAAAAGGCTTCCGGGCAGGTGTTTGGCAGCATCAGCATCTTCAATGCTCTGCTCGGTGACCCGGCACAGAAAGCGCTCTGGCCGCAGCAGGACTGCACAGACGGCATCTGGGAAGCAGGCTACTGCATCGGGAAGCACTGGTGGAACCATGGTTTTGCAACCGAAGCTTTAAAAGCAGCAGTAAACTACTGGTTTGAGAATACAGACGGCGGCTGGCTCACCTGCTGCCACGCAAAAGAGAACCCTGCCAGCGGCCGGGTGATGGAAAAAGCAGGCTTTCTCTACCACCACGATGCCATTGATCATAAATTTGACGGCACACCGGTGGAGTGCAGAAGCTATCTGCTGACAAGAGAACGATATAACAGAAAGGACTTACCTTGAGCGAACTTTACGATATTTTGGTAGAAACACCCCCGACGAAGGTCATTCTGCTGGCGCTGGATCAGGGCCTGTGGGACTGCGAACGCAGCCTTGCAGAGCTTTCCGCCCTGTGCGAAGCAAACCACATGGAAGCCGTGGCACAGGTGACCCAGAAGCGCCAGACCCCGGAGACCGGCATCGTGCTGGGCAGCGGCAAGCTGGAGGAAGCATCCCTTGCCGCCGAAACGCTGGGCGCGGAATGCGCCGTATTTGACGGTGAACTGACCGGCAGCCAGATCCGCAACATCTCCAATGCGCTGGGCGGACTGGAAGTGATCGACCGCACCATGCTGATCCTTGAAATTTTCCGCAGCCGCGCCGTCACCAACGAGGGCAAGCTGCAGACCGAACTGGCCCTTCTGCGCTACCGCCTGCCCCGTCTGCAGGGCTTGGGCGAAGCGCTCAGCCGTCAGGGCGGCGGTGGCGGCGGCGGCGGTGGTGCACGCCGCGGTGCCGGTGAGACCAAGCTGGAACTGGACCGCCGCCATGTGCATGCCCGCATCGATGCGCTGGCTGAAAAGCTGGCCGAAATGGAAAAGCGCCGGGGCGAGAGCCGCAAGGCCCGTGCCAAGACCGGGATGCCGGTGGTCAGCCTTGTAGGCTATACCAACGTGGGCAAATCCAGCCTGATGAATGCTCTGTGCGGCCCCAGCGTAGCTGAAGCGGACATGCTGTTCGCCACACTGGACCCCACCAGCCGCAAGCTGATACTGCCCAGCGGCATGGCGGTGCTGCTGGTGGACACGGTGGGCTTTGTGTCCCGCCTGCCCCACAATCTGGTGGAAGCCTTCAAGTCCACGCTGGAAGAAGCGGCATGGTCGGACGTGATCATCCGTGTGGCAGACGCAGGCGATGAGCAGCGGGAAGAGCAGCTGGCCGTCACGGACGAGGTTCTGGACGGGCTGGACTGTGCGGACATCCCCCGCCTGACCGTCTACAACAAGTGCGATAAGCCGGGTGCCATGAGCTTTGACCCGGACATCCTGCTCACCAGTGCCAAGACCGGCTACGGTCTGGACACCCTGCTGGCAAAGCTGGACGAGGTGCTCAGCGACCGGGTGCACACCTTAAAGGTGCTGCTGCCCTACGATAAACTGGGCCTTGCCGCCCCCATGCGGGAGCGCGGCAGCGTGCAGGTGGAGGAATACCGGGAGGACGGGCTGTATCTGGAGGGCATCGTCAAGACGGAAGACCTGCACTGCTTTGAAGGGTATCTGGTCTGATAGGCGTACACGATCTAAATCGCCTCCGCTGTGCTCCGGCTATCATCAGCGGAATAATATTTTGAGATAGAACAAGCCCGGAAAGTCTGCGGACTTTCCGGGCTTGCATTTTCACGGGCGGGGTCGCAGCCGAAAGCAGCTGCTCTATGGGTCGAGTACATTGTCTGCCACTGCTTTTTTCAAAAAGAAAAAATCCCCAACAAACACAAAAACCCGCCTGGCAGCGGGCTTTTGTGTATAGAGGGGTGGGAAAGTATATAAAGTGGTGAATCTCAAATTCAAAGCGGCAGGCGCTTTCTGTTCTGCGCTGCCTTGCATGATGTATTATACCCCTTTTTGTTTTCTTGTCAAACAAAATTTTCCGGTTTTGCTTTAAATTAAGTCTTTACTTTTTCGATAAAACTTTATATAATTAACGCAAAGCAAAGCAAAAGCAAATTTTTTGACTTTTGTATGTTTGCACCAACAATAAAACTTTACTTTCAAAAAATTTTATACAATCCAACATATTTTCAAAAAGGAGTATTCCCCATGGATGATCTGGATCGTAAGATTCTCTCCCTGCTGGCAAAGAACGCACGGATGCCGGTCAAGGAGATCGCCGAGCAGGTATCACTGACCAGTCCTGCTGTTTCCAGCCGCATTCACAAGCTGGAAACGGATGGCATCATCAGCGGCTACACCGTCACCCTGAACCGCCCCGCTGACCGGATGTATGTGGATGCCCTCATCAGCCTTTCGGTAGCACCTTCCAAGCAGGATGCCTTTCTGGAGCTGCTGCAAAGCAGCAAGGAAGTGCTGCAGTGCTACCACGTCACGGGTGCATACACCTTCCTTGTCAAAGTGAGCTGCGGCAGCATGCCCCAGCTGGAACACCTGATCCTGCAGTTCCAGAAGCTGGGCACCACCAGCACCCAGATCATCCTTTCCACGCCGGTGAACCACGGCGAGCTGGATGCCCTTATGCTGTAACGCTGTTCATAAAATGGTTACGTTTGCGGTGCAATTCTGCCGGGGTGTTCTTTCGTATTATGGATAGCAGGCGCAAAACAGCACACAATAGCTTCAAAACCGCTGCGCCCGCTTTCACACGAAGATTTTCACACACGAAAGGACTTCATTTATGAAACGTATCATTGCTTCCCTGCTTGCCGGTCTGTGCCTGCTTGCTCTGGTGGGCTGCTCTGCCGGCAGCAAGGCCGACTCTGCCGCCCCGAAGGACTACTCCCAGATCATCCACGATGCCCGCACCGACGAGGACAACGAATACGATATGATCTTTACCAAAGGTGAGGACGGCAAATTCACCGCCATCGACGGCTACAGCGCCGAGTATGAGGCCGACCAGCTGAATGACGAGCTGAAAGACATCGTGTTCCCCCTGCTGGGCCTTGAGGACGGCAGCTACGAGAGCTTTGCCGCCTCTGTTTCCTCCATGATGGTGCGCAGCTACGCCGTTGCCATCGTAAAGCCAGCCGAGGGCAAGACCGATGCCGTGAAAGCCGCACTGGAAGCCTATGTGCAGAGTGAGCAGCAGTCCATGGAGCACTACCTTGAGGATCAGTATCTGGTCGCCAAGGCGGCCACCGTCACCGTAGCTCCCACCGGTGAGGTGGTTCTGGTGTGCGCCGAGGATCACGACACCATTCTTTCCAACATCGAGAAAGCCCTTGCCGCATAATTTTTGCCCTGCCGAAGCCGCATCCTGCCGGGATGCGGTTTCTTTTTGTGTGCAGATATGCTATACTGTTCCCGTGAACTTGCACTGAAATACAGGAGTATTTATGTATAAAGCGACTATCGTGATCCCGAATATCAACGGCAAGGGCTGGCTGAAGGATTCTATCGAGTCGGTCTATGCCCAGACCGAACAGAACTTCCGGCTCATTGTGGTGGACAACGGTTCCACCGACGAAAGCCTTGAGCAGGCCCGCAGCTATTGCAGCCGCGAAAATTTCACCCTCATCGAAAACGGCACTAATACCGGCTTTTCCCATGCAGTGAATCAGGGCATTGCGCTGGCGGACAGTGAATATGTGGTGCTGTTCAACAACGATGCCTTTGCCGAACCCCAGTGGCTGGAAGAGCTGATCCGCACCGCTGAGACCGACCCGAAAATCTTTGCAGTGCAGAGCCTGATGATCCGACACTTTGACCGGGAGCTGGCCGACGATGCCGGCGATTATGTCACCTGGATGGGCTTTGCCTGCAAGACCGGCGATGGCCGCCGCGCAAGCCGCTACACCCGGCAAAAGCGCATCTTCTCGGCCTGCGGCGGTGCGGCGCTCTACCGCAAGAGCATTCTGGACGAGATCGGCAATTTTGACGAGAACTTCTTTGCCTACTTTGAGGATGTGGACCTGAGCTGGCGCGCCAACAATGCAGGCTATAAAAACCTTCTCTGCCCCACCGCCAAGTGCTACCACATCTGCGGTGCCAGCACCGGCGCGGTGAAGTACAACGCCTTCAAAAGCCAGCAGAGCGGCCGCAACAGCATCCTGCTGCCCTTTAAGAACGAACCGCTGCTGATGCTGATTTTAAACTTCATCCCGCTGGCCGTGGGCTACCTGCTCAAGTGCTACAAGTTCCACAAACAGGGCTTTGGCGAGGCATGGGACAAGGGGATGCACGAAGCCTTTGCCCTGCTGAAAAGCGGCAGGCTGGGCAAGCGGCCTTTCCGCCTGAAGGATCTGCCCAACTACATCCTGATGGAGCTGTGGATGATCTGGAACATGGTGCCGTACCTGTGGTACCGGCTGGTGATCGTAAAATTTGACCTCAAATAAAAAATACCGGATACGAAGCATCTGCCTTGTATCCGGTATTTTTGTTTTGTATTATGCCGCCGGGCTGGCTGTGCTTTCGTCCGCCTGTGCCTCGGTGCTGTCGGCGGGCTGTTTCTCCGCCTGTGTATCCACGCCCTCGTCTGCAGCGGTGCTGTCTGCCTCAGCCGAAGCAGAATCCGAACCGGCTGCTGCAAGAATGGCATCCTGCACATCGCTTTCTGCCATGGGTTCCGGCACATTCGCGGCCGGTGTGCTTTCCGTGCTCTCGGCCTTGGTCTCGCTCTCGGTCAGGCCGGTGAGATACCAGCTGCCGCTCTGGCGCTCGAACAGATAATCCATGTACTTGGTGGGCGTATCCGAAGAAACATTGATGATGCTGTCGTCCGTGCTGGTGGTGGGGATATAGCCCACGGTCACATGCAGCTTGCCGCTGCGCTTGAACAGCTTGGTCACGACTGCGCGGTAGTAGCCCACCGTGCCGGTGACCGGGATCTTATAGCACTGGGTGGCATCGTCAAACTCGATGGTCATATCCTCCATCTCAAAGCTGCGGTGGGTCAGCTTGAAGCCGGGGCCAAGCAGCTTTGCAAGGTAGGCATCCACATCCAGCGAGGGCAGCAGCAGCTGTTCGGTGTCGGGGTCGGTATTGTAGTTGTCAAAGCCGCCCTGCGTTTCCTGAATATTATAGATGCAGCCCCACACCGCAGCTTCGCGCAGAGTCAGGTCGTCGATGTTCTCAATGCCGTCAAATGGCATGGGGTCAAACAGCACAAGCCCTTCCAGCTTATCTTCATATTCCTGCTTTTGGGCGGTATCATCGAACAGGTTCGCCACCGCGCCCACACCGGCCCGCAGCACGGTAACAAAGCCCACGATCACCAGAATGGCAACCAGAAGGCCCAGTGCCTGCCGCCCGCGGCGGCGCTGCATCCGGGCATGTTCTTCAGGGGTAATATAATGTTTCATAGTTGTTTTATCTCCCAGGGTTCTCAAATGCTACAGTGTCCAGTATACCACATACCGGCCCATTGTGCAAAACTATGCCCGTGGTTTTTTTGTGAAAAGCGCATTCCTTATTCCCATGTCTTCCACACATCGGGCTGGTAGCCCACGGTGGCCTTGCGGCCATTGCGTACAATGGGCGTTAAAAACAGCTGCTGGTTCTCAAACAGCTTGTCCTCCTTCTGCCAGTCCACCAGTGCGTCCAGAAGTGCAAGGGTCTGCTTGTCCTTCGCATTGGGGTCCACCAGCTTTTCCCAGCCGCCAAGAGCGCGGGCTACGTTCTCGAACTCGCCGCGGCTCATCTCTTTTTCCTTGAGGTCGATCATCTGGAACTTGATGCCGCGCTCCTTGAAATAGCGCTGGGCCTTTTTGGTATCAAAGCACTTGCTTGTGCCAAAGATCTGAATATTCATGGTCTGTACCCTCCTGAATTTTTATTGTACCACATCCTGTGCCCTCTGCATAGGCATAATTCGCAGCCGGATGGGCCATACTGCCCGCAGGGCATTATCAGAAGGAGGTTTTTCTATGAACGCATATGTTGACCCTGATCTGTGCATTGGCTGCACCCAGTGCGCCGGGCTTTGCCCCGCCGTGTTCCAGATGGAAGGCACGCTGGCCGTGGCCCAGCCCGGGCCGATCCCACCGGAGGAGGTGCCGCAGGCTGTGGACGCAGCCAACGCCTGCCCGGTAAGCGCGATCCGCATCGAGGAGTAAGAGGGAAGGCCGTCAACCATGTTGGCGGCTTTCTCTCTTTTTTACGCAAAAATCCCCCGCTGGGCACGGTTTTGTGGTATAATGCAGAATGTGTAATAATGCAATGGAGGAACACGACTATGCGTTTACTGGTCATTGACGGCAACAGCATTGCCAACCGTGCTTTTTTTGGCATCAAGCTGCTGACCACCAAGGACGGACGATACACCAACGCCATCTATGGCTTTCTGAATATCCTGCTCTCCCTGCTTAAGGAGTGCGAACCCGACGAGGTGGCGGTTGCCTTTGACCTGAAGGCTCCCACCTTCCGCCACAAAATGTACGATGGCTACAAGGCCACCCGCCATGGCATGCCCGAAGAGCTGGCCCAGCAGATGCCGGTGCTCAAGGAACTTCTGGCAGACCTCGGCTACCGCACCGTCACCGCCGAAGGCTGGGAAGCGGATGATATCCTTGGCACGCTGGCCGCTGCCTGCGCCGCCCGAAAGGACGACTGCTTCCTTGCTACAGGAGACCGGGACAGCCTGCAGCTGGTCAGTGACACCACCACTGTGCTGCTTGCCGCCACTGTCATGGGACGCAGCAAGACGGTGACGATGGACGTGGACGCCATTCAGGAAAAATACGGCATCCAGCCCAGACAGCTCATTGAGGTGAAGAGCCTGATGGGCGATGCTTCGGATAATATTCCGGGCGTGAAAGGCATTGGTGAAAAGACCGCCCTGACCCTTGTGCAGAACTTTGGCACGCTGGAAGGCGTGTACGAGCACATCGACGATAAGCTCATCAAGCCCAAACAGCGGGAACATTTGCTGGAATGCCGCGAGATGGCCCAGCTGAGCCACACCCTTGGCACCATCCGCACCGATGCACCCATCGACACGGCCGAGGGCACCTATGCCGTGGGCGAGGGCAACAAAGCCGAGGCCGTGCGCCTTTTGCAGGAATTGGAGATTCACTCTCTGATTCCTCGCTTTGGGCTGGACGGCATTGCACCTGCCGCCCCAGAAGAAGAGGACGGCATCGAGCTGGCTGAAGCAGGGCTGGAAGCTCTGCCGCTGACCCCTTCCGGCACCTATCTGGTGGCATCGCGCCCGGCCGTGATGGGCAAGCAGGGCACCCGCAACGTGGTGCTGCAGCCGGAGAGCTGGTACGCCGTGCAGGACTGCACCGTTTACCCGCTGGAGAATGCCGACCTTATGCGCCTGCTGGACAACGCAGACGTAACGCTGGAAGTGTTCAACGCAGCGCCCCTCTATGCCAAGGCCATGGCCGCAGGCGGCTGGGGCAGCAGCATCGTGTGGGATGGCAAGCTTGCCGCCTACCTGCTGGACGCTTCTGCTTCCAAGTATCAGATCAGCGAGCTGACCGCCAGCTACCGCGCCGCTGCTGCCTTTACCTGTGCCGATTACCCGGATGCAGGCCGCCTTGCAGACCTGTTCTGCAAGATGAAGGCCGAGATCACCGCCTGCGGTGAGGACGCCCTTTACAATGAGATCGAGTTCCCGCTGGCACAGGTGCTGGCCGATATGACCCGCACCGGTGTGCTGGTGGACAAAGACGGCATCGAGCAGTTCGGCGTAAAGCTGCGCACCGAGCTGGAGCAGGTGCTCACCCGCATCCACATGGAGACCGGCAGCGCCAGCTTCAACCCCAACAGCCCCAAGCAGTTGGGCGAAATGCTGTTTGACACCATGGGCCTGCCCCACGGCAAAAAGACCCAGCGCGGCTGGTCCACGGATGCCGAAACACTGGAAAGCCTGCGGGATTACCCGCTGGTGGAGGACATTCTGCAGTACCGCGCCTACCAGAAGCTGAACTCCACCTACGTGGAGGGCCTTTTGAAGGTGATTGGCGAGGACGGCCGCATCCACTCCACCTTCAACCAGACCGAGGCCCGCACCGGACGGCTCTCCTCTGACAACCCCAACCTGCAGAACATCCCCATCCGCACCGAGCTGGGCAGCCAGCTGCGCGCCTACTTTATTGCAAAGCCGGGCTGTGTGCTGGTGGATGCCGACTACAGCCAGATCGAGCTGCGCATTCTGGCCCACATTACCGGTGATGAGCACATGCAGCAGGCATTTTTGAACGGTGAGGACATCCACCGCAGCACCGCCGCAAAAATTTACGGCATCCCGCAGGAAGAAGTCACCTCCCGGCTGCGCTCTTCTGCCAAGGCCATCAACTTTGGCATCATGTACGGCAAGGGCGCTTACAGCCTTGCCAAGGACATCGGCGTGAGTGTGAAGGAGGCAGATGCCTTCCTCAAGAACTATCTGGCCGCGTTCCCCAAGGTGAGCGGCTACATGGATAAGACCATCGCGGACGCCAAGGCCGTGGGCTATGTATCCACCCTGTTCGGCCGCCGCCGTGCTCTGCCGGAGCTGGCAAGCAGCAACTTCAATGTGCGTTCCAGCGGCGAACGCATGGCCCGCAACACCCCCATTCAGGGCACTGCGGCCGACGTGATCAAGCTGGCCATGGTGCGGGTATGGAAGCGGCTGCGGAACGAAAAGATGGAAAGCCGCCTGATCCTGACCGTCCACGATGAACTGATCGTGGAGGCCCCGCAGGCTGAAGCTGAAAAGGCTGCGCAGATCCTGCGGGAGGAAATGGAAGGCTGCGTGCAGTATGCCGTGCCCCTGAGCACCGATGTGCACGCAGGCAAAAACTGGCTGGAGGCCCACTAAAACATGATTATTTTGGGAATTGAATCCACCTGCGACGAGACCGCCGCAGCTCTGGTGGAGGATGGCCGGCATCTGCTGAGCAACGTCATTTCCACCAGCGTAAAAGAACAGGCTCTTTACGGCGGCGTTGTGCCGGAGATCGCCAGCCGCCGCCACTGCGAATTTATCAGCGCTACGGTCAAAAAAGCCCTGCTGGATGCAGGCAAGACCATCGACGATGTGGATGCCGTGGCCGTCACCTTTGCGCCGGGCCTGATCGGTGCAGTGCTGGTGGGCGTGAATTTTGCCAAGGGTCTGGCCTACTCGGCCAATAAGCCTTTGGTGCCGGTGCACCACCTGCGCGGACACATTGCCGCACTGTATCTCACCCACCCGGAGCTGAAGCCTCCCTTCCTCTGCCTTGTGGCATCCGGTGGCCACAGCCACATTGTGGAGGTGCAGGACTACACCCATTACCACATCCTCGGCCACACGGTGGACGATGCCGCCGGTGAAGCCTTTGACAAAGTGGCCCGCACGCTTGGTCTGCCCTACCCCGGCGGCCCCAGCGTGGCCAATGCCGCCAAGACTGGCAACCCCAAGGCCTACCGCCTGCCGGTGCCCCATGTGGACGGCAAGTACAACGTGAGCTTTTCCGGCCTGAAAACCGCCGTGCTCAATGAGGTGAACAAGGCCCAGATGAAGGGCGAAGAAATCAATGTGCCCGACCTTGCCGCCAGCTTTCAGGACCGCATTGCGGGCATTCTGGCCGAAAAGCTGCTGCTGGCCGCAGCGGACACCGGCGCAAAGCAGGTGTGTCTGGCAGGCGGCGTTGCCGCCAACGGACGGCTGCGTCAGCTGGTGAACGACGGTGCCCAGAAGCTGGGTGCAAAAGTTTATCTGCCGGAGCTGAAATTCTGCGGTGACAACGGCGCTATGATCGCGGCGCAGGGGTATTACCAGTACATTGCAGGCCACACAGCGGGCCTTGAACTGAACGGTCTGCCCACTTTACCCATCGACTACGAATAAGCAGTAAAAAAAGACCTGCCTTTCCGGGATCTCCGGAAGGACAGGTCTTTTTCTTATGCAAAATATTCCTGTGCACGCTTTGCAGCGTTGTTGATGCAGGCCCGCAGCTCGTCCAGCGTATCAAACTTTTTGCTGGGGCTGAGGTAGGCGTGGAACTCCACCACCGGGTCGGTGCCGTAGAGGTCGCCGGAAAAGCCCGGGATAAAGGTCTCGCAGGTCACCTTGGTGGCATCATCATTGACGGTAGGGCGGCTGCCAAGGCCGGTGGCCGAAGGATACCACACCCCGCCAATGTGGGTGCGGGTGATATAAATGCCGCTGCGGGGCAGCTGAAAGCCCTCGGGATACAGCTGGTTGATGGTGGGCACCCCCAGCGTGTGGCCCAGACCTGCACCGTGCTGCACCTCGAACCGGATGGCGTAGGGCATCCCCAGCATGGCGTTTGCTGCCGGGATGTCGCCGCCTTCCAGCGCGGTGCGGATGCGGGTGGAAGACACCGGCTTTTCCTCAAACTGCGCCATGGGCACCACGATCACCTCCACGCCCAACGGAGCGCAGAGGGTGCGCAGCAGCTCCGGGTTGCCGGCCGCTTTGGCACCAAAGGTAAAGTTTTCGCCGCAGACCAGCGCACGGGCATTGCAGTCCCGCACGATGCCCAGCACGAACTGCTCCGGGGTCAGGCCCTTGATCTCCTCAAAGTCCGGCGTGAGGTAATACTCCACGCCAAGGCTTGCGATCAGAGCATGCTTATCCGCTGTGGAAAGCAGGCGCTTGCCCTTCATCTTATTCACCATCGGCAGCTTGAAGGTAAACACCGCCGGGGCGGCATCGTGTTCTTTGGCCCACTGCACGGCGCTTTCGATCACCGCACGGTGGCCGATGTGGATGCCGTCAAAAAAGCCCATTGCCACTGCGGTGCCTTTTTCCGGCTGCGCCAGCGGCAGCGGTGCAAATTGTGAAATGATCTGCATGGGTTTTGTTTCCTTTTTCAATTACGTTCTACGAACAGTTTTTCCACCCGCAGCACACCCTGTACGATATTGGCAAGGCCCAAAAACTGTCCGGCGGCATTGCGCACCCGGTAGCGGCCATCTGCTGCCGGATACCGGCTGGTGGGGCAGCCGTTGTACAAATGCTGTTCCACCCAAGGCTCCACCACCAGCAGCGGCAGGCTTTCAAACACGCTTTCCACCGGCAGCATCAGCGCTTCCAGTGCGTCCATGCCCTGCTCTTTTGCGGCAAGAATTTCCTCCAGCGTGTGGGCATCGGCTTCGGTGTACACGCCCGCCGAGGTGCGGCGCAGTGCGCTCATGGTGCCCTTCTGGCCCATGGCGGCGGCAATGTCTTCCAGCAATGTGCGGATATAGGTGCCCTTGGAGCACGTTACATCCAGCACATACTCATTTTCGGCAGGGCTGCCGCCGTAGGTGATGCTGTAAATTTCAATGGGGCGCGCCTTGCGCTCCACGGTCACGCCCTCACGGGCCAGCTTATACAGCGGCTGACCGTTCAGCTTGATGGCCGAGTACATGGGCGGCACCTGCATCTGCGGGCCGATGAATTGTGGCAGCACGGCCAGCAGTTCCCCTTCGCCCGCCGTGACCGGAGCCGTTTCCAGCACAGTGCCGGTCACATCGCCGGTGTCGGTGCGTGCGCCCAGTTTTAAAACCGCACGGTAGCTTTTATCGTGGTTCAGCTGCAGGTCCACTGCCTTGCTGGCACCGCCGCAGAACACCGGCAGCACGCCGGTGGCCATGGGGTCCAGCGTGCCGCTGTGGCCCAGCTTGCGGGTGCCCAGCACGCCGCGCAGCTTTGCCACCACATCAAAGCTGGTCCAGTCCATGGGCTTGTCAACGATCAGGATGCCCTGCATTTATGCTTCCTCCTGCGGTGCGTCCAGCTCGGCTTCCACCTCTGCCAGAATTGCATTTTTTGCGTTTTCCAGATTGCCCAGCAGCTCACAGCCTGCAGCGCGGCTGTGACCGCCTCCGCCCAGACGCCGGGCGATGGCGCAGGCGTCCACGCCCTTTGCGGTGCGCACACTGATACGGTAGCTGCCGCCGGGCTGCTGCCGCAGAGTCAGGCCCACCTTTACGCCCTCAATGCTCACAGGCAGACTGGTCAGTTCTTCCAGATCGGCCGGGTCCACCCCGCTCTGCTCGATCTCGTCCCGGGTGAGGTAGATGAGCGCGCACCGGCCATCCAGATAGTATTCCAGATGGTTGCGGGCAATGCGCTCGGCCTCCATGCGCTCACGGGGCTTGGTATCGAACAGCAGGGTGTTCAGCTCTTCCACATGACAGCCCGCCTCAATGAGCTTTGCCGCCACGATGTGGGTGTTTGCCGTGGTGGAAGAGAACCGGAAGCAGCCGGTGTCGGTTGCAAGGCCGGTGTAAAGGCAGTCTGCAATGTGCGGCGTAATGGCAACGCCCATGGCGTTGATCACCTCGTACAGCAGCTCTGCCGCCGCTGCGGCGCTGCCATTGAGCAGGGTGAAGTCGGCATATCCGCTGTTGCCTGCGTGGTGGTCGATGCACAGGTCCACATGGCGCGAGAACTGCGTCATACCGTTGTTTTCTCCAAACAGCTGCACGCTGGCGACATCCACCGCTACCACCGTCTGCGGCTCAAACTCACCTTTGAACATATGTGCGTTGGTAAACGCATACCGGTTGGGAATGGCATCGGAGCAAAGCACTGCCACATTTTTATCCAGTGCTTTCAGTGCACAATACAGCGCGCTGCCGCAGCCAATGGTATCGCCATCCGGGTTTTTGTGACACAGAATCAAAATGTTGTCCGCCGTCATCAGGCGCTGGGCCATCTGCTGCACATTCAACTGTTCTGTCATTCCATGATCCATCCTTTCCGCAGGCGGAATTATTCTTCGGTCTCCTCCGGTGCGCTGGCTTCGGTGTCAGCGTCGCCGTTCACGTTCAGCGTGCGGAGCAGCTCGTTGATGTGGGCTGCATAGGCGGCACCGTCATCCTCTACGAAGATGAAGCGGGGAGCCTTGCGGATGTGCATTTTCTTGCTCACTTCAGTGCGCACATGGCCTGCCGCGCGGTTCAGTGCCTCGATGGCGGGCTTTGGGCCGTCCTCGCGGCCCATCACGCTCACATACACCTTGGCCACATCCAGATCAGGGGTCACATCCAAACGGGTGACGGTGAGCAGGCCGCCCTCCAGACGCGGGTCCTTCAACCTGCCGATGATGGCAATGATCTCGCGCTTCATATCCTGCGCCAGACGGCCCATATTCTTCTGAGACATAGTATTTCTCCCTATAAAAGAAAACCCTCTCAGCCTCGCTTCGCTCGGCAGCTCTCCCGAGGGACGAGCTTTTTGCGTGGATACGGCAAACGTTCCGTTTCTCTGCAAACCTCCCACCTCGGGGGAGGTGGCATTGCGCCAGCAATGACGGAGAGGGATATTTCAGATCTTAATCGCGGTACTCTTCCATCTTGAAGGCTTCGTACACGTCGCCTTCCTTAACGTCGGCAAACTTTGCCAGAGTAACGCCGCACTCGTAGCCCTCGGCCACTTCCTTGGCATCATCCTTGAAGCGCTTCAGGGATGCGATCTCGTCCTCGGTGATCACGATGCCGTCACGCACCACGCGCACCTTGCTGTCGCGGGTGATCTTGCCGCTGGTCACGCGGCAGCCTGCAACGGTGCCCACATTGGAGATCTTGTACACCTGACGGACCTGCAGCTCGCCCAGAGACACCTCGCGGAACTTGGGAGCCAGCATGCCCTTCATAGCGTCGGTGACATCGTTGATGGCATCATAGATGACGCGGTACATACGCATTTCCACCTTGGTGGCAGCAGCTTCTTCCTTGGCCACATTGTCCGGACGGACGTTGAAGCCGATGATGATGGCGTTGGAGGCATCGGCCAGATCCACGTCGGACTTGCTGATGGCACCGACACCGGCATGGATGACACGCACGCGCACCTCTTCGTTGGAGATCTTCTCCAGACTCTGCTTCACAGCCTCGGCAGAACCCTGCACATCGGCCTTGACCACGATGGCCAGTTCCTTCATGTCGTTCTGTGCCATCTGGCTGAACAGGTTATCCAGCGTGACCTTCTGGAAGGAGGAGAACTGCTTTTCCTTGGCGGCAGCAACGCGCTGTTCGGCCAGCTCACGGGCCAGACGCTCGTCCTCAACAGCCTCGAACAGGTCGCCTGCTTCGGGCACTGCGGTCAGGCCGGTGATCTCCACAGGGGTAGAGGGGCCGGCATCGCTCAGCAGCTGGCCCTTGTCGCTGCGCATGGTGCGCACGCGGCCCACAGCGGTGCCGGCAATGATCACATCGCCGGAGTGCAGGGTGCCGTTCTGCACCAGAATGGTGGCAATGGGGCCCTGGCCCTTGTCCAGACGGGCCTCGACGACCGCACCCTTGGCGCGGCGGTTGGGGTTTGCCTTCAGCTCCATGACCTCAGCTTCCAGAGCAATGCGCTCCAGCAGGTCGTTGATGCCCATGCCGGTCAGGGCAGACACCGGGATGCAGGCCACATCGCCGCCCCAGTCCTCGGTGATGATGCCGTACTTGGTCAGGCCTTCCATCACGCGCTCGGGGTTTGCGGTGGGCTTATCCATCTTGTTCATTGCCACGATAATCTTGACATTTGCAGCCTTGGCGTGGTTGATGGACTCGATGGTCTGGGGCATGATGCCGTCGTCGGCAGCAACCACCAGAACGGCGATATCGGTCATGTTGGCACCGCGGGCACGCATGGAGGTGAACGCCTCGTGGCCCGGGGTATCCAGGAAGGTGATGAGGCTGTCGTTGACCTTGACCTGATATGCACCGATGGCCTGCGTGATGCCGCCGGCCTCGCCTGCGGTGACGTTGGTCTTGCGGATGGCGTCCAGAATACTGGTCTTGCCGTGGTCAACGTGGCCCATGACGCAGACCACCGGGGGACGCTCCACCAGATCCTCCTGCGAATCCTCTTCCTGCGTGAACAGGCGCTCCTCGATGGTCACATGCACCTCGTGCTCGACCTTTGCGTGGAACTCCTCTGCCAGCAGAGAAGCGGTATCGAAATCGATCACGTCGTTGATGGCGTGCATCTCACCCATCTGCATGAACTTGGCAATGACCTTGCCGGCCTGCTGCTTCAGGCGGGCAGCCAGCTCGCCCACGGTGATCTCGTCGGGGATCATCACCTTCAGCTGTGCGCTGCGGGCCTTTTCCAGCTGGATGCGCTGCAGACGCTCGAACTCGGTCTCGCGCTTGCCCTTCTGGAACTGCTGGCGCTGGCGCTGACCGCGCTGGGTGAACTTTTGCTTGTTGCCCTGCGGGGTGGGCTTGCGGCGGTTCTCGGTGTTCTTGGTGGAAGCCAGATCATCGTAACGGGCATCGAAGCGGTCCACGTTCATATCCACAGTGCGGGTATCCACGGTGACCTGATTGTCCTCGCGGCGCACGGACACAGCCTGTGCCGGAGCAGCGGATGCCTTGGCACCGGTCTCACGAGCCAGTTCGCTGAGAGAAACGGTCTTTTCCTCGCGCTTCTTGTGCTGCTCGTTCTTCTTTTCGTTATGCTTATTGCCGTTCTTATCCTGCTGGGCAGGCTCTGCCTTTTTGGCGGCAGGCTGCTCCGGCTTCTTTTCTGCCTTGGGAGCTTCGGGCTTTTTCTCGGCCTTCTTCTCAGCCTTCTTCTCAGCCTTCTTCTCAGTGGGCTTCGGCTCTTCCTTTGCGGCCTTGGCGCTGTTCAGGAATTCGTCCAGATTTGCCACGCTGTTATCCTTGCTGAACTTTTCCAGCAGGTAGTTCAGCTCGTTCTCTTCCAGATTGGAGCTGTTCTTCTTGCCGGTGCTGCCCATGGCGTTCAGCTCATCCAGGACCTTCTTGGCGGAAAGGTTCAGATCCTTTGCAAAATCACTCACTTTATATTTTACGATCATTCGGTCATATCCTCCTCATTTTTGATTGCTCCGCAGTCCGACAGGCGGTCAAAGCAGAGCTTTGCGAGGTTGCGGTCAGTCACCGCGTAAACAGCCACAGGCTTGCGGCTGATATCGGCCAGTTTATCCTGCGTAAGCGGCATGGTGATCACATCCACCAGATCGCCCACAGAATAGTCGAGGCGCTGCACGGTCTTGGCGCTGGCATCGCTTGCCACCATCACCAGCCATGCCTTGCTCTTGACACAGGCATCTTCCACGGCATCAAAGCCCATGGTCAGTGCGCCCGCCTTGCGGCACAGGCTCAGCGCCTGATACAGCGCTTCCTCCGGCGGCAGCTTGGGCTTTGCGGGGGTGTTATTCTTCTTTGCCATTTGCTGCTGCCTCCTTTGCGGCTTCGGCCAGCTGTGCGGCCAGAGCCTCGTAAACTTCGGCGGGAACCGGCTGCTCAAAGCAGCGCTCCAGCGCCTTTTTCTTTTTTGCCTTGGTCAGGCAGTCGGGGTTCGGGCAGAGATACGCGCCGCGGCCCGGCTTTTTGCCGACCAGATCAATGCTGATCTCTCCGCTGGGTGCACGCACCACACGCACCAGCTCCTTTTTGGGGCGGCTGGTCATGCAGCCGATGCACTGGCGGGAAGGGATCTTTTTCTGTGCCATCCGGTTTCCCTCCTTTGGCCATCTGCGCCGGAATTACTCGGTGTCGGTCTCGGCTTCCTTCTTCGGCTCTTCCTCGCCATAATAGCCGCTCTCGGGGCGGATATCAATGTTGTAGCCGGTCAGGCGTGCGCACAGGCGTGCGTTCTGGCCCTTGTTGCCAATGGCAAGGCTCAGCTGCTGGTCGGGCACGGTCACACGGCAGGAACGGGTCTCGCCGGGCAGCAGTTCCACCTTGACCACCTTGGCCGGGCTGAGTGCTGCGGAGATGAACTCGGAGATATCCTCGCTCCACTTCACAATGTCGATCTTTTCGCCGCCCAGCTTTTCCACAACAGCAGCTACACGGGCACCGTGCTCGCCGATGCAGGCGGAAACAGGGTTCACGTTGGGGTCCTTGCTCCAAACAGCCATCTTGGTGCGGGCACCGGCCTCGCGGCTGATGGCCTTAACCTCCACAGTGCCGTCAAAAATTTCGGGCACTTCCAGCTCAAACAGGCGCTTGACAAGGCCGGGGTGGGTGCGGCTGATCATAACGCGGGGGCCGCGCTCAGTGCTGACCACGTCCACAACGTAGACCTGCAGGGTCTGGCCCTCGGTGTACACCTCGCCGGGCACCTGCTCGTTGTGGGGCAGGATAGCCTCGCCGCCCTTGCCCAGATCCAGAGCAACGATGCCCTTCTCCGGGTCCACGCGGGTAACGGTGGCCTGCACGATGTCGTGTGCACGGGACTGGATCTCGCTCAGCTGCTGGCTGCGTTCAGCCTCGCGGATGCCCTGACGGATCACGTGCTTTGCGGTCTGGGCTGCAATGCGGCCGAAGTCCTTGGTCTTGAGGGGGGTCACGATGCGGTCGCCCACTTCGTAGCTCTTGCGGATCTTCTGTGCCTCGGTAATGCCGATCTCAGAGTGCTCGTCGTACCAGTCCTCGTCGGCCACAACGTCCTGGATCAGGGCCACATCAAAGCGGCCTGCGGCGGGGTCGATATCCACCTTCACGTGGTCCTCTTCCACCTCATAGTTCTTCTTGACGGCAATGATGATCGCAGCCTTGATCTTTTCGATCAGGTATTCTGCGGTGATGCCGCGCTCGTGCTCCAGCATGGAGAGAGCTTCAAAAAATTCATTGTTCGCTGCTGCCATTTTTCGGGTTCCTCCTGTAATTTACTCTCTATCTATGTTAGTCAAACAGGTCTTCATCGTCGCACAGGTTCACGCTGGATGCGGCGTTCACCTCAAAGGTGACAGCGCCCGCATCGGTGTTCACCGTAACGGTGCTGCCCTCGCGGCCTGTCAGGATACCGGAAAACTCACGCACGCCGTCTGCATTCGGGCGGATGAGCTTTACCCGGATCTTCTGGCCCTTGAGGGCTTCATAGTGCTCCGGGCGGGTCAGCTTACGGCCAAGGCCGGGGCTGCCCACTTCCAGATAATAGCTCTGGTCGATGGGGTCTGCCTCGTCAAGGATGGGGTCCAGCGCATGGGAAACATCCGCGCAGGTGTCGGTATCCATGGTGCCGTCCTTGTCGATGAGCACGCGAAGATACCAGTCTGGACCTTCCTTTTCAAAAACCACATCCCACAGGCGCAGGCCCATGCCCTCCACGGTGGGGCGGACAAGCGCTTCGACTCTCTGGGCGGTGTTGCCGCCAGACTGCTTCGCCATAAAAAACCTCCAAACAAACAAGAAACGCGGACCTTGCGGCCCACGTTTCAGGTTAAACTATATCGTACTACTAGAATATACCATACATCCCGCGATTATGCAAGCATTTTCGCAGATTTTTTTCGCCGCAGGGTCTTTTACAGCACCCACACGCCGTCCCGGAACAGCTCCACGGTGCGGCCATCGCGGCATTTTCCGGTGATATGGCTGTCCTCTGCACCGATCATCACATCCTCATGCAGGCGGGACTGGTTCATGCCGCGGGCCAGCAGCTCTTCCTTCGTCAGCGCCGTGCCGCCCTTCGTGGTGCCGGGGTAGCTGGCACCAAAAGCGATGTGGCAGGCGGCATTTTCGTCAAACAACGTGCTGTAGAACAGCTTGCCGCTGCGATTGATGGGGCTGCTTGCCGGCACCAGTGCCACCTCGCCAATGCTGCGGGAGCCTTCGTCGCCGTCCAGCAGACGGCCCAGCAGCACCTGTCCCTGCTCGGCGTGGTAGTCCACAACCCGGCCCTTCTCAAAGGTGACACGGAAGTTCTTGATGAGCTGGCCGTTGAACACATAGGGCTTTGTGCCGTAGACAACGCCCTCTACCCTGTCCTTGTGGGGCGCAGTGAACACTTCCTCCGTGGGGATGTTGGGCAGGAACACCACGCCCTTTTCGCTCTTGCTGGCGGCGCTTTCCCACACAGCCTGATCCGCAAGACCCACGGTCAGATCCGTGCCATTGCTGCTCTCAAAATGCACGCTTTCCAAGTCCAGCGCGTTCATTTTATCCCGCAGAGTGCTGAGCCGCTCCATATGGGCCTGCCACTCGTTCACCGGGTCGCCACCGGTGACCCGGCACACGTCAAAGATCAGCTTCCACAGCGCTTCCATTGCGGCATCCGCGTCCAGCTCCGGGAAGACCTTCTTTGCCCACGGCACACTGGGCAGGGCCGCAATGGACCACTGCACCCGGTCGTTCATGGTGTACTCCTGCCACTCCTCCATAAAGGCGCAGCGGGCGGCATTCACCCTGCTGATCTTATTGCCGTCAATGCCCGCATACAGCTCCGGGTCGTCCGCAATGAGATGCAGTACGCACACGCCGCCCTCGCTTTCAGCATAGTCAAGATAGCGGCGCAGCTGCCATGGCTTGTGGTCGGTCAGCGCTTCCTCACTGCCCAGCTCCATGCGGGCGCGGGCCACAGCGTCATCGCTCCAGTTCACCTGCACATCCCGGGCACCGGCTTCGTAGGCACTGCGCACGCACAGCCGCGCCAGCGGCGCGCCCTCCAGCGGGCAGTTGATGATGAGGGTCTGTCCGGGCTGCGGGTTCACCCCCACCCGGACGATGAAATCGGCATATTTTTTCAGCAGTTCGTCAAAGTTTTCCACGGTAGAACCTCCTGCGGTGTAAAAATCATGTTTTTCTGTTTTTCAGTATACCCGGTACAAGCCGTTCTGTCCAGTAAAAAGAAAACAGACACCTCCCGCTGTTGAAAAAGCAGGAAACGTCTGTTATACTGTCTTTTGAAAGTGCTGTCTACATACGGCAGGCGGTCTATGCCTTTTCGGCCCTGCGTCGGGAAGGCGAACATTTTTGTCGTACCCCGACGCTTTGCAGCGAAGGGGGTGATGCTTCATGACGCTTTTAGAAACTCTGGCTCTGCTCACATTGCTTGCAACCGTGAGCTTTGGCATTTTCGATATCGCGTGGAAGATCTTCAACAACAAAAAATGACCGCCCCCAGCGTCCAAACCTGAGCGGTCATCTTTTGATTATCGCGCCGGAAAGGTACTGACCGTTTGCCAGACAGCACTTTCTTTATTTGTATTATAGCACAGCCCCGCCGAAATTGCAACGGCGGGGCTGTTTTTATCGCCTGAAAGCGAAATTTTCTCAGAACTCAATCTTGCTCTCGATATAAGCTTTCAGCTCGGAGATGGGCATACGAACCTGCTCCATGGTGTCGCGGTCACGGACGGTGACGCAGTTGTCGGCGGCAATGCCCTTGGCCTCGTCACCCACGGTATCAAAGTCCACAGTGATGCAGTACGGGGTGCCGATCTCGTCCTCGCGGCGGTAACGCTTGCCGATGGAACCGGTATCGTCGTAATCCACCATGAAGTACTTGCTCAGCTCGTTGCGGATCTCCATGGCCTTCTCGCCCAGCTTCTTGCTCAAGGGCAGCACAGCGCACTTGTAGGGAGCCAGAGCCGGATGCAGATGCAGCACGGTGCGGATATCCTCCTTGCCCTTGCTGTCGGTCAGGTGCTCCTCGTCGTATGCTTCGCACAGGAAAGCCAGAGCCACACGGTCACAGCCCAGAGACGGCTCAATGACGTAGGGGATGTAGTGCTCGTTGGTCTCGCTGTCGAAGTACTCCAGGCTCTTGCCGGAAGCTTCCTGATGGCGGGTCAGGTCGTAGTTGGTACGATCCGCGATGCCCCACAGCTCACCCCAGTCGGTGAACGGGAAGGCGTACTCGATATCGGTGGTAGCGCGGCTGTAGAAGGCCAGCTCTGCAGGCTCGTGGTCACGCAGGCGCAAGTGCTCCTTCTTGATGCCAAGGCTCAGCAGCCAGTTCTCGCAATAGTCCTTCCAGTAAGCGAACCATTCCAGATCGGTGCCGGGCTTGCAGAAGAACTCGCACTCCATCTGCTCGAACTCACGGGTGCGGAAGGTGAAGTTGCCCGGGGTGATCTCGTTGCGGAAAGCCTTGCCCACCTGGCACACGCCGAAGGGCAGCTTGCGGCGAGTGGTGCGCTGGATGTTGGCAAAGTTGACAAAGATGCCCTGTGCGGTCTCCGGACGCAGATAGCAGGTGGAAGAGCTATCCTCAGTAACGCCGATGGCAGTCTTGAACATCAGGTTGAACTTGCGGATGGGGGTAAAATCGTGCTTGCCGCACACCGGGCACACGATGTCCTCATGCTCTGCGATGAAAGCATCCATCTCGTCAAAGCTCATGGCATCCACATTCACCTCGGGGTGCTCCTCACCGATCAACTTGTCGGCGCGGTGGCGTGCCTTGCAGGCGCGGCAGTCCAGCAGGGGGTCCGAGAAGCTGGAGACGTGGCCGGTGGTCACCCAGGTCTGAGGGTTCATGATGATGGCTGCATCCAGACCCACATTATAGGGGCTTTCCTGCACGAATTTCTTCAGCCATGCCTTTTTGACATTGTTCTTGAACTCGACGCCCAGCGGGCCGTAGTCCCAGCTGTTGGCCAGACCGCCGTAGATCTCGGAACCGGGGAACACATAACCACGGTTCTTGCAGAGATTGACGATCATATCAAGGGTCTTTTCGCTCTGTTCCATTGTAGTACATCCTTTCCGTCCGCGGCTGGTTTGCCGTGTCGTTGTTGTATCGTTCCGGCAGCTTTCCCCACTGCCGGGCGTGCTTTTCAAAGGGAAAGCACAGTATCTTTACTGTACCATGTTTTGCGCCGCTTGTAAAGCCGAAAACCGGCCTGCTTTGGGGAACAGACCGGTTTTTGCACTTATTTATGGTATTTCATTCCTGCATTGATGGTGCAGGCACGGTAGATCTGTTCCGTGAGCACAAGGCGGGCCAGCTGGTGGGGCATGGTGATGCGTCCCATGCTGAACTTGAGGGCGGCGGCCTTTTTCACCTCATCGGACAGGCCGTGGGACGAGCCGATCACAAAGGCCACGTCTCCTGCCCCACTGTTTGCGCGGTCGGCAAGGAACTGCGCCAGCTCGTCGGAGGAGATCTGCCTGCCCTCAATGCACATGGCCACGATGGCAGCACCCTTGCGCACGTTGGACAGGATGGCCTTGCCCTCCTTGTCCAGTGCCTTTTTTACCACGGCATCCGAGGCGTTCTTCTCCTCGATCTTTTCCTCCGGCAGCTCAATGATGCGGAAGGACGCGAAGGCGGCAAGGCGCTTCTGGTACTCGGCCACGCCCTCGGCGAAATATTTTGCATTCAGCTTGCCCACACAGATCAGGTCGATGTTTTGCATTGCAGTTTCCTCTTTTATATAGAAACGATTTAAAATTGTCTCCGCTACTGCTTGAACTCCCTCAGTCACGGCTTACGCCGTGCCAGCTCCCTCGGAGAGGGAGCCTCTGGCGAAACCGGATACTTTGCAATTCAACCAGAGGCTTTGCCGCCATGCCAAAGGCCCCATCCTAGAGGGGGCTGTCGAGCGAATGCGAGACTGGGGGAGTTTTTTTACAGCAGGCTCATCTGCTCGCCCTCGTCCTCGGCGCGGATCAGCGCACCGGTAGCGGGCAGGCTGCGCACACGGTAGCGGTGGGGGTTCGCCAGTTCCAGCGTGTCCGCCGGCACCACCGAAGCGATGGTCTGGTTCTTTTTCAAAGTAACCACTGCCACGCCCTGACTGTCGCGGGTGGCCTTGGCCGCGATCTGCGCCGTGCCAACCAGCAGCATCCGGCTGGCGCTGGTGCGGATGGCAAGCTCCGTTTCCTCCGGCAGGAAGAAGAGCTTTGCCAGCGGTTCCTTGTCGCAGTAGGCCTTGAGCAGCTTGCGGCGGTTCTGCTTGGTGGCATAGGAGCTGAGCGGAATTTTAGCGCACTTGCCGCTGGCAAAGAAGAACAGCATATAGCCGCTGTAGTCGCTGGTGATCACCATGGAGAGCACGTTCTCGCCCTCGTCCATGCCCAGACGGCCCGGGATGAAAATGCCCATCTGGGCCACCTTGCCGTCCTCCAGCTCTGCCAGACGCACCTTGTACACCTGCTGCTTGTCGGTAAAGAACAGCGCTTCCACGTTGTTGCGGGTCTCGATCTGCTGCACGATCTCGTCGCCTTCTTTCAGCTTATGGGCACCGGCGGTGCGCAGACCCTGCGGCGGGATCTTTTTGAAGTAGCCCTCGCGGGTAAAGAACACCGTCACGGGGTAATCCGGCGCTTCTTCCTCCTCGGAGCCGTTCTCATCCTCAGGCAGATCGTACAGGATCTCGCTGCGGCGGGGCTGGCCGTACTTCTTGGCAACATCGTTCAGCTCATTGATGATGATGCGGCGGATGCGGGCGGGCTTTGCAAGGATATCGTTCAGGTCGGCAATGTCCTTCTCCAGCTGTTCGATCTCGCTGGTGCGCTTGAGGATATATTCCCGGTTCAAATGACGCAGCTTGATCTCGGCCACATAGTCGGCCTGCACTTCATCGATGCCAAAACCGATCATCAGGTTGGGCACCACTTCGGTCTCTTCCTCGGTGGTGCGGATAATTTTGATTGCCTTGTCAATGTCCAGCAGGATAGCAGCAAGACCCTTGAGCAGGTGCAGGCGCTTTTCCTTGCCGTGCAGGTCGTAGTAGGTGCGGCGGCGCACGCACTCCACGCGGAAGGCCGTCCACTCCTTGAGAATTTCGCGCACGCCCATCACGCGGGGCTGGCCGGACACCAGAATATTGAAGTTAGCGCTGAAGCTGTCTTCCAGAGGGGTAGCCTTAAACAGCTTTGCCATCAGCTTGTCGGCATCCACGCCGCGCTTGAGGTCTAGTGTCAGCTTCAGGCCGTTCAGGTCGGTCTCGTCACGCATGTCGCTGATCTCCTTGACCTTGCCGGCCTTGACCAGCTCCGCGATCTTATCCATGATGGCCTCCACCGTGGTGGTTGGCGGGATCTGGGTGACCTCGATCATGTTCTCGCCCGGCACCACACTGTAGCGGGCGCGTACCTTCACGCTGCCGCGGCCGTTCTCGTAAATTTCACGCATCTGCGCTTCATCGTACAAAATCTGACCGCCGCCCACGAAGTCCGGGGCAGGCATGGTGGTGGAGATGTCGTGGTGCTCGTCCTTCATCAGGGCCACGGTGGTGGCGCACAGCTCTGCCAGATTGAACGAGCAGATGTTGCAGGCCATGCCCACCGCGATGCCCAGCGTGTTGTTGGCCAGAATGGTGGGGAATGTGACCGGCAGCAGGGTAGGCTCGGTGGTGGTGCTGTCGTAGTTGGGCACAAAGTCCACGGTCTCCTTGTCGATATCCCGGAACAGCTCCTCGCACACACCCTCGAGCTTCGCCTCCGTGTAACGGGCAGCAGCGCAGGACATATCCCGGCTGTAGGCCTTGCCGAAGTTGCCCTTGCTGTCCACAAAGGGCACCAGCAGGCTCTCGTTGCCGCGGCCCATGCGCACCATGGTGTCGTAGATGGCGGCATCGCCGTGGGGGTTCAGGTGCATGGTGCTGCCCACGATGTTGGCAGACTTGGTGCGTGCGCCCTTGAGCAGGCCCATCTCGTACATGGTGTACAGCAGCTTGCGGTGCGCCGGTTTGAAGCCGTCGATCTCTGGCAGCGCGCGGCTGACGATGACGCTCATGGCGTAGGGCATATAGTTGGTTTCCAGCGTGCGGGTGATGGGGTCCTCCAGCACACTGCCGGCATTTAAAATTTCAACGCCGTCGCCCAGCTGCGGGCGCACCGGCTTGATTGTTTTCTTGGTCGATTTTCTAGGCATCTTCTAACCTCTTGACGATTTTAAATGGGCGCCGCTCTCGCTCTGCCCATATTCAGCGGAAAATATTTTTTATTTTTGCAGCTCAGGATGGCCTGCGGGCCATCCTGAGCTGCTCTTTCACAGATGGAGCCGTTCCGGTTTTCTGCATTTTTCCCTTAAAATGCCGTGACCCGTTGGGGCCTTCTTCGTGAAAACGTGATTTGGAGCAGCCCGCAGGCTGCGACAAATCACCAAATTAAAATAACGTTACCTCTGTCATTGCCAGAGCGCAAGCGGAGGCAATTTAAAATCATCAGCTCACATCCAGATCGTCCAGATATTCTGCGCCGTGCTGCGCAATGTGTTCCTTGCGGCCTGCAAGGTTATCACCCAGCAGGATATCGAACGCCTGCGCAGTCTGCACCACATCGGTGGGCATCACCTTGATCAGACGGCGGCTCTCCGGGTTCATGGTGGTCAGCCACATCATCTCGGGGTCGTTCTCACCCAGACCTTTGGAGCGCTGGATGGTGTATTTTTTCTCGCCGATCTCTTCCAGAAACGCTGTCTTTTCCGGCTCGGTGTAGGCAAAATAAGTTCGGTCTTTCGTTGTAATTTCATACAACGGTGACTCTGCGATATACACATAGCCCTTCTCGATCAGGGTCGGGGTCAGGCGGTAGAGCATGGTGAGCACCAGCGTGCGGATCTGGTAGCCGTCCACATCGGCATCGGTACAAATGACGATTTTATTGAACCGCAGATTATCGAGATTGAAGGTGGCCAGCTCCTTGTTGTGTTTGCCGCCCAGTTCCACGCCGCAGCCCATCACCTTGATGAGATCCACGATGACATCCGACTTAAAGATGCGGGCATAGTCGGCCTTCAGGCAGTTCAGGATCTTGCCGCGGATGGGCATGATGGCCTGATATTCACTGTCGCGGCTGGACTTGACTGCACCCATAGCGGAATCGCCCTCCACGATATACAGCTCGCGGCGGGATGCATCCTTGGTGCGGCAGTCCACGAATTTCTGCACCCGGTTGGCAAGGTCGATCTGGGTGGACAGGGTTTTTTTGATGCTCTGGCGCGTTTTTTCTGCATGCTCACGGCTCTGCTTGTTCACCAGCACCTGCTGGCAGATCTTCTGGGCCTCGTCCGGCTTTTCCAGAAAATACACTTCCAGATAATGCTTGAGGAAGTCGGTCATAGCCTGCGAGACGAATTTGTTGGTGATGGCCTTTTTGGTCTGGTTCTCGTAGCTGGTGCGGGTGGAAAAACTGGACGAGACATACACCAAGCAGTCCTGCACATCCTGAAAGCTGATGGCGCTCTCACCTTTTTTATAGAGGTTCTTTTCCTTCAGGTACTTATTGATCTGGTAGACAAAGGCAGTGCGCACCGCGTGCTCCGGGCTGCCGCCGTGCTCCAGCCAGGAAGAGTTGTGGTAGTATTCCAGCATCTGCACCTTATTGGAGAAGCAGAACGCCGCGCTCATGCGCACCTTGTAATCCGGCTGGTCCTCGCGGTCCCGGCCCACAGCCTCACTCTCGCAGCTGAACACCGGGGTCAGGGTATCCTCCCCTGCCACCTCGGCCACATAGTCCGCGATACCGTGCTCATAGCACCAGCTCTCGTACCACGCCTTGCCAGTGGCAGGGTCTTTCTCTTTTTCATCGGTAAAGTTCAGGGTCAGGCCTGCGTTGACCACTGCTTGACGGCGCAGGGTATCCTTATAGTAGCTGCCGGGCACATCGATGTCGGTAAACACCTCGTCGTCCGGCTTCCAGTGAATGATGCTGCCGGTGCGGCGGCCCTTGTAGGCTTCCTTCTGCAGGCCGCCCACATTCTCGCCCTTTTTAAAATCAAGGTGATAGTGGTATCCGTCACGATAGATATCGGCGGTCATCCATGCAGAAGCATACTGGGTAGCGCACAGGCCCAGACCGTTCAAGCCAAGGCTGAACTCGTAGTTATCCTCACCCTCGCCATACTTGCCGCCTGCATACATCTCGCAGAACAACAGCTCCCAATTGTAGCGCCCCTCGCCGTTGTTCCAGTCCACGGGCATACCGCGGCCAAAGTCCTCAACGATGACGCTGCCATCCTTACAGCGGGTCACGTTGATGGTATCGCCGTGGCCGTCGCGGGCTTCGTCGATGGAGTTGGAGACGATCTCAAAGATGGAGTGGGCGCAGCCCTCCACGCCGTCTGAGCCAAAGATAACGGCCGGGCGCTTACGCACACGGTCAGCACCCTTCAAAGAAGTAATGCTCTCGTTGCCATATTCCTGTTTTTTTGCCATGCTGCTCCTCCCGGCCCGGCCTTTCTTGCAAAAAGCGGGCCGTCTGTAGTCAAATCATAAAACGCCTCTGCCCTTTTCTTACTATAATATAGGTATACACAGAGAAAAAGGGCAAAAGCGCCTGAATCATTTCATTTTCATTAAACCATAGGTTGTTGAATTTGTCAATTTCTGTTTGGCACGCCCGCACACAGCACGTCCTGCGCCGGATGTGCCAAAAGCAGGTTGAAAAAAGTCATTCTTATTTTACGCGCTGGAGCGACCAAAATCAAGAAAGTTTCAATTTTCTGAAAAAAATTTGGATTTACCCCTTTACAAAATCGAAATTTCAGGTATAATAATCATCGTCCGGTGCGCCTCTGTAGCTCAGTCGGTAGAGCAGGGGACTGAAAATCCCCGTGTCATTGGTTCGATTCCGATCGGAGGCACCAGTCAAGGAAACCCAGCAGGGTTTCCAATATGCGGCCGTAGCTCATCTGGTAGAGCGCCACCTTGCCAAGGTGGAGGTAGCGAGTTCGAGCCTCGTCGGCCGCTCCATAACGGAGCAGCAACGGTTGCTCCAATATGGCCCGGTAGCTCAGTTGGTTAGAGCACCAGCCTGTCACGCTGGGGGTCGTCGGTTCGAGCCCGATCCGGGTCGCCACCAAGAAAGCGCAAGCTTTCACCTACTTTGAAACTTGTTTTCAGGGCATCAGAAATGATGGGTGCAAGGTAAAATGCACCGAATATGCGGCCGTAGCTCATCTGGTAGAGCGCCACCTTGCCAAGGTGGAGGTAGCGAGTTCGAGCCTCGTCGGCCGCTCCAACAGGAGTGGAAATTCACTCCTAAATATGGTGACGTGGCCAAGTGGTAAGGCAAGGGTCTGCAAAACCCTCATCCACCAGTTCAAATCTGGTCGTCACCTCCAAAGAGACTTCTAAAATTCATCGTTATTACGATAGTTTTAGAAGTCTTTTCTTTTTTGCGTTTATCTACCAAAAATGCTATAATGTTATCAAATCCCTTCTTTTCCCCACTTTTTCCAATGAGTAAGGCTACCAATAAGGCTACTAAAGGCCACCAATGAGGTGATAACATGAGCGATAGCAAAAAAACACGCCGTCCTAAAGGTGACGGAAGTATTAAATTCGACCCTGAAAAGAAAAAATGGGTTGCTAGAATCACAGCCCATCGAGCTGACGGTACACCTTACAGAAAAACCTTTGAAGGAAAGACTCAAAGAGAAACCGCCCAAAAGCGTGATGAATGGAAAGCCTTGCATGATAAAGTTCCCGCTGGAAAGCGTGAAATGGTCTACCTGTCTGATTATATCATGACATGGATGCAGAATGTAAAGAAGGGTTCTATCAAACTTACTACCTATGAACGCTATCTTAGGGACGTTAAGACACACATCATCCCTTCTGTTGGAAATCTTCGCCTTATCAATCTTAGCACCTCTACCATTCAAACCGAACTTTGCAACAAAATGCGTGATGCTAAAGACTGCAACGGAAACGAACTTTATTCATTTAGTGCTATCCGCAATGCCTTCAATACTTTGCACAGTTGTCTCCAATATGCCGTTGATGTCGGGGATATAAGCCTAAATCCCTGTGATAAGGTACAGTTACCCACTGAGCGCAAAGCAAATACTAAACAAATCAGTCCTCTATCCGATGATGAAGCAAAGCAATTTCTAATGGCCTGTGAAATGGGTGTATCTCAATACGAATGGGTCTATAAGCTCATTCTTTATACTGGTTTGCGTGAGGGTGAAGCTTGCGCCCTTCGTCCTGATGATGTAAACCTTGAAAACGGCTATCTTTCCATTCACGCGACCATCATTCCAAACATCGACTCTGAAACAGGTACTAGAGCCAAAGGCTTTGTCTATCAAAACAGCACTAAAACTAAAAAAGATAGACGTGCTTACTTTGGGGATGCTGCTAGAACACTTTTGATTGAACGTCTAAAATCTTGCCCCAATGGTTGCTATCTTGCTAATAAAAGCCAAACACCTGTCAATCTAGTTTACCTTGGACGGCAGTTCAAAAAGGTATGCGAACGTGCCAACATCACCACGAATCATACTTTGCATGATTTACGCCATACTTGTGCAACAAAGTTAGTTCAAAGCGGAACGGACGCAAAAACCGTTTCTGCACAGCTTGGACACTCAAATATTAAAACAACACTAGATTATTATGTTCATCCTTCCGAAAATGACAAAGCTAACGCAATGCGTTCATTGAACTGGGATTAAATTTAACAGGATGAAACAATATCTTCGCATAGCTCTTGATATGGATTATCTTTATAGTAGCGCTTGCATTCACCTGTTTTCCGACTCCGTACCACTAACATAATATTTTCCGAATCAATCCAAATTTTATATTTTGCGTTGGTGTATTGCACATCAACGCATTTTTCTTTAAACTTATAACTGATTCCATATCCTTCAAACAATTTAACAAGAAAGTTTTTGCAGTTTGGATTGTTTACAAAATCATTATACTGCATCCACTTCCGGGAACGACTGCTATTTTTATCTTTTTTCATACTGTCGAAAACTCCTTATGTTACATAGCCCTAACGATGATATATATTTTTGCATGTCGAATCGTAAAATATATGTAGTCGATAGATTTAGTAGTTATTTATGACTAACCTTATACTTAAAAATAAAGCCGCCAACTGTACGGCGCTCACCTCTTGCACAATGACTGATGTTGCCCGCATCAAGCCCGGTTTTCTCCGCTGCTTCTATAACACTGGAATACTCCGCAATCACGTTTCCTTCTGCATCATACTGGATTACAGGCTTTCCGTTCTTGCCTTTAAGGGCTGCGCTAAGCCTTGCTCGTTGTTCGTCTGTTAGCTTACGGCCTTTACTCGCTGCGCTTATATGTTCTCCGTGATGTCCATAGTTGCAATTTTCCTTTGCTGTTAAAAACTCTAAATTTTCAACCGCATTATTCGCCGGGTTTTCATCCTTATGGTTTACTTGCTTCTTTTGCCAATCTTCCGGGATATCGGCAATATAGGTATGATTGCTTGTTGATATTCGCTGTACTTGTGGACTTCGTAACAGGTTACAGCTTCTTTTTTGCCCAAAACATACTCTGCATATACCTTGTTAGGATTGATTTTAAGGCTAATCATACCTTCGCTTTCATCTACGATGGTAACGCCCTCTAGCAGTGACTTTAGATTGTTCTCTGCTTCTCTGCCTGTAGGTCTTGCAAATCTAATCATGCAAGTATCAATGGATGCTCTAATATCTAACGCTTGTAGGAAAGATTCTGTACTCATAGCATTCCTCCTTGGAATTTTAACATATCGTCCCGGCGACGTTCTATGACCCCCTCCGGGGGCTTGTAGAGCGTTTGAGGACATTTCTAATATAAATTCATTAAACGATAATAGACCGCCCTACACGGCTTGTAGCGGCTCTGGTGTGGATGCCGTTTTATGCCTGTGCGGCTGTTGATTGGCTATGCCGTCATTTTGGAAAATTAAGCCCTAATATTTGTAAATTGCGAAATTTTCTTTTGTTAAATCGTGAAAACACCTTATTTTACAGCGTTTATTGAGCATCACAAAGTTCCTATTTAGCAACGCTTTATGAAATTCAGTTTTTATTATAGATTCTCCAATTTAACAGAATAAGGGAATCGCCAACAAGAGCGCCCATTGCTGGACGCTCAATGTTGCTTTACTGTTCTTCTTTGAGTTCTCGCTTATACTTGTAATAGGTGTTCCGGGCAAGTCCTGCCAACTTCATGCACTCTGCATCGTTCAGTGTGCCACCAAAGTCCTTAGAGTGCTGCTTGATGATGGCTTTCGCCGGGGCTGCTTTCTTGATGTTCAACTTTGCGCCTGTCTTTCCACCAATCTGTTTACCGTTCAAACGTGCGGTCTGGATGCCCTCGCGTGTTCTCTCGTGCAAATCATCGACTTCTTTTTGTGCCTGTGCAAATGCAAGCTCTATCTGCTCTTTTGCAAGGTCTGCAATATAGTCGTTAATGGCTTCAATCACTTTATCAAACTTCGTTCCCGTTGTGGGGATACTGTTCTGTTTGGCTTTGTCGTAGGTTGCTGTATTGATATGGGGTTCTTTCAGAAAAACCAAATTCACGCCTTTGCCGTAAAGCTTTTGATAGAGCTTGTATCCGTCCTCTGCGTTACGGCTCATACGGCTAACGCTATCAAACACAAGAGTAACAGGCTTTCCCTTCTCAAGGTCTTTATCAATCTGCCTCAACAACTTGTCGAACACTGGGCGGTCAATCTTCGTTCCCGTGTACGCTTCTTCTTCAACGTGTGCGTCTGGGTAAGCAGATTTGATGTTCCGGGTCTGGCGGTCAATGCTCTGCTGCTTGGTGCTGATTCTCGCATATCCGTATGTCATAGCTTGTACCTCTTTGTATCAAGTTCAACGTTCATTTGATTTGCTACAATCATTATAGCACGATTCCACATCAATAGCAATATGTTTTGATACAAAATCATAATACGTTGGTTTTGATACTTGTTTTTCTTTTCTCAAAGAACATAAAAAGCCCGATGCCAAAAGTAGCACCGAGCTTAAAGTTTCTTGCATGGGTTTAGTCCTGTCTGTCTATCTTAACGCTAGAGTTGCCCCTAGCACAATCTCTGTAAAAGATTAGCTCTAATATTAGGTGGGTCAATGTTTAGTTGTAGTAATAGGTTTTCCCGGATTGTTTTTTAATCCACTCTGGAAGGTCTGCTCTGATAACACGGTAAGTTCTTCCAATTCTAAAAGCAGGAAAATCTCTTTGCTTGACAAGAATGTATGCCTTGTTTCTGCCAATGCCTAATTCTTTTGCCATTTCCATGACACCCATAGTTTGCGATAGCGGAGCGGTTAGGTCACAATCGGTCATTCAATCACCTTTTTGCCTTTCTGTACTCAAAGTGTCCCGGTCTTTCCGGGGCTGTGATTAGTATTATACTCATTCCCGTAATGATGTCAAGGGGAATGTTTGCTTTTTGCACAATCCAGACAGCTTAATTATTTAAATATTTGTTATATTTGTCAACTCGAATTATTTTTCTTATTATTTTCTCAACTTTATAAGGTCACTAATAAGGTTACTAACTCAGCACAAATTTTATATTTTTATCTAATTTACATTGTTTTTCTTATTTATGAAATGGTCTGCAAAACCCTCATCCACCAGTTCAAATCTGGTCGTCACCTCCAAAAGATTCCCGGAAGCTTCGGCTTCCGGGATTTTTTTGTTTTGCGTTGTTCCCTATCAGCCTCCTCGCCCTCTCCGTCACCTACGGTGACAGACTCCCCCGGAGCGGGGGAAGTCTTTCCTCAAAGGGAGAGCCTCTGGCGAAACCGGTCACTTTGCAGTTAAGCCGAAAAGTCTGCCGCAGTGCCGCACTTTCGCAGAAAGCGGCACTGCAAATGCCGTCTACCTTTACGCCCCCTCCAGTGAAAATGCAATGCCGGAGCTTCCGCGGACGCTCCGGCATTGCTCTCTTAAAAATTATTCTTCCGCTGAATACGGCCGGAGCAAGGCGTAGGCCATTCCAGATCGTCCCCCTCAGAACTTCAGCCGCATCTGGTACCACACCACGCCCCCGTGGGTGGAGCCGGAAACGCCCTCGTTCACAAAGCCGAACTTTGCATAGTAGTGCACCAGGGCCTCCTTGCAGGTCAGTACCAGCCCCTTCCGGCCTTGGGCCCGGGCGTCGGCAATGGCCTGCTGCAGCAGCTGCCCGGCGTACCCCTGTCTGCGGCAGGCCGGGATGGTGTTTACCCCAAAGATCATCTGCCAGGCACCATTCTCCCGGTGGAGGGAGGCGTCGGCGTACATCTCATCGGTCAGGTCCGGCCAGTCGGTGCAAAAGCCGTCCACAAAGGCCAGCAGCCTTTCCCCCTCCCACAGCAGCCAAAAATGATCGCCGTACTGCTGCAGCCGCTCGGCAAACTCCTCTGCCGTAGCCGCCTCTGCCGCCGGGAAGCAGGCCGCCTCCACCGCTGCAATGGCCTCCAAGTCCTTTAAGGTCCCCTTACGGATCTCCATAAATATTCTCCCCTCTTTTTCTTCCGAGTGTACCACAGTTCCTGCCCAAAGGCAAAGGTCCTGCCGGTTTTTCCTTTTTGGGCCATTTGCATCCGCTGCCGCTCCGTGTTACAATGGCTATATTGCATCCAGGAAAGGAGCTGACACGCCATGCCCGCCGAAAACCATACCACCCTCACCCCGGATACGCCGGTGCGCTACCTGAAGGGCGTTGGCCCCAAGACCGCTGAGCGATTCGAGAAGCTGGGCATCGTGACGCTGGCCGACCTGCTGTGCCACTACCCGCGCAGATATATCGACTTCACCAAACCCTATTCCATCGCCGAAGCGCCCACCGATGTGGAGTGCGTCGTCAGGGCCGAGGTGTTCGCCAAACCCGGCGGGCGTATCCTGCCGGGCGGGCGGCGGATGGAGCGCATCACTGCCGGGGACGATGTGTCCAGTCTGGAGATCACATGGTTCAATAATCCCTATGCCGCCCAGAAGCTGCAGCTTGGGCAGGAATATTATTTTCAGGGCATCGTTACCGGCGGGATGCTGCGCCGCCAGATGGTCAACCCGCAGGTGCGCACCGCCGAGCAGATCAAGGCTTCTCCCTTTGAAGCGGTCTACCCCCAGACCGAGGGCCTGACCAGCAATGCCATCGCCAAGTGCGTGCGGCAGTTGCTGCCCCATGCAGAGCTTCTGCCCGACCCTCTTCCGCCGGAAATGCTGGCAAAATACCGCCTGCTCCCCAAGGCAGATGCCGTGCGGGCCATCCACTGCCCTGCCACCGAAGAGCAGGCCTATGCAGCCCGGCGGCGGCTGATCTATGAAGAACTTCTGGTTTTGCAGCTGGGCATTGGCCGGATGAAAAACCGGGGTGCCGCTGCCACCGGTGCGCCCATGCAGCTTGCCGACCCGTCCCCGTTCTGGGCCAGCCTGCCCTTTTCCCCCACCGGAGCCCAGCGCCGGGCCGTGAGCGAGATTCTGGCCGACATGGCGGGCGAGACTTCCATGAACCGCCTTTTGCAGGGCGATGTGGGCAGCGGCAAAACGCTGGTGGCGGCTGCCGCCATCTGGGCCTGCATCCGAGCGGGGTATCAGGCCGCGCTGCTGGCCCCGACGGAAATTCTGGCCACCCAGCACGCCGAAGGCCTGAACCGGATGCTTGCCCCCTTCGGGATGCGGGTGGCCCTGCTGACCGGCGGCATGAAGGCCGCTGCACGCCGCACCACCCTTGCCGCCATCCGGAACGACGAAGCCGACCTTGTGGTGGGCACCCACGCCATCCTCAGCGAAGGCGTAGAGTTTGCCCGGCTTGGTCTTGCCGTGATCGACGAGCAGCACCGCTTTGGGGTACGGCAGCGCGGAATGCTGGCCGAAAAGGCCGCGAATCCGCACCTGCTGGTGATGAGCGCAACGCCCATTCCCCGCACGCTGGGCCTGCTCATCTACGGCGATTTGGACATCTCCATTCTGGACGAGCTGCCGCCGGGCCGCACCCCGGTCAAAACCCGCTGCATCACCGGCAAAAAGCGGCGCGACCTCTACCATTTTCTCGATCAGGAGATTGGCAGAGGGCGGCAGGTGTATCTGGTCTGCCCCGCCATCGAGGACACACCGGATGGCGGGCTGAACGCCGTTAAGAGCTACTACGAGGACATTGCCAAAGCCCTGCTGCCGGAGCGCCGGGTAGGCCTGATGCACGGCAAGCTCAAACCCAAGGAGAAAGCTGCCGTGATGGAGGACTTCAAAGCCGGACGGCTGGACGCACTGGTGTCCACCACCGTCATTGAGGTGGGTGTGGATGTGCCCAATGCCAGCGTAATGGTGATCGAAAACGCAGAGCGCTACGGTCTGAGCGCCCTGCATCAGCTGCGCGGCCGCGTGGGACGCGGTGCAGCGGAGAGCTGGTGCTTTCTTGTCAGCGACAACCAAAGCGAAAACGTACAAAAGCGGCTGAAATTTTTGTGCAGCACCACGGACGGCTTTGCGGTGGCGCAGTACGATCTGGAGACCCGCGGCCCCGGCGACTTTTTCGGCAGCCGCCAGCACGGCCTGCCCACCCTGCAGATCGCCGACCTGATGAACGACACCCGCACCCTGCACGCTGCGCAGGCGGAAGCCGTTGCCATGCTGGCCGACGACCCGCTGCTGGAAGCGCCGGAGCACGTACTGCTGGAACAGCAGGTGCAGCAGATGTTCGAGAAAGCCGGAGCCATGAACTGATCCGGAGGCTTTTTGCGCACAAGCAACAGCAAATGCAAAAGCCGCTGCACGGCTGGTGCAGCGGCCCCTGTTATCGAACGGAACGCTTTGCGTGCCGTTCGCCCATGCTTATCACATCGCAGAACACGCATCGGCTTTTGGTGGAAAGCTGGGTATCCTTATGGTAGCAGCCAAAAAACCACTTGTCGTAGGTCAGCTTCAACAAAATTTTATCCAGAAAGCTGTGCAGCTGGTTGGTCTCGCCGCTGGCAAGGGCGGTAAAATCCAAAAATCTGCTTGGCGCATCGTGGGTCAGCACATAATCCACTTTGTAATCGCACTCTGCAAGGTTCTCCTCACAAAAGGCGTATTCCTCCTCCGAAGGCATTTCTTCCCTCCACCAGTTCACGCCGGGTTCCCGATCCTCCACATCCTGACTTTCCGCACCGCCAAAGCACAGGTATTTTTTATTCTCCAATTCCAGCACGCTGCCGCGGCACACATGGTACACATTGCCGCCCAGTGCCTGCACCTTGCCGCCAAAGCGTTCCTCGGTGGGATACTGCTTTAAAAGGTCGTAGTTTTCGTGGCTGCCGTCCAGAAACAGCAGGGTATACGGGCGCTTGCGCAGCCAATCCAGCTTTTTCTGTTCCTCCTTGCTGCCGTCCCACACAAAGCCAAAGTCGCCCAGTACCACCACGGTATCCCGTTTGCCCAGCCAGCGCAGCTTGCCGTGCTTGAAGCGGTCGATGTCGCCGTGGGTGTCCCCTGTCAGATATACCATTCCTGTCCTCCCTGACCGGATGTGAAATCGGCACAATAAGCCTTGTCACACCCCGCCAAACCTGTTATTATAAAGAATACAGTCTTCCGCTGTGATCTCGTTCTTATCCGGCGCACTGCACCTGTGCCGTGCTGCCTGTTGTTTTATATTATCGCTTTTTAAAGGAATTGTCCACATGAAACGTATTTTTGCGCTGGTTTTGTCGTTCGCTGTCCTGTTCAGCTGCCTTGTGCTGCCCGCTGGGGCTATGTTCGACCCCACCCCGGTCTATCAGGTGCAGGCACAGAGTGCCTATATCGTCAACACCGATACCAATATCATCGTCTATGATAAGGACAGCACAAAGCAGGTATCCGCCGGTGGTCTGACAAAGTACATGACCATTGCCCTGCTGCTGACCAACTATGCCGACCATCTGGACGACACCTTCCAGATGCCCTTTGCCATCTCGGATTACGTTTATAACACCAACAACGCCGATATGCGCTCCAACGAGACCTTTACCTACCGCGAAGCCATGTACGCCATGCTGACCCGCAACGCCAACGAAGCCGCCATGGGCCTTGCCTATGCCCTTTCCGGCGGCGACCTCGCGGGCTGGGTGAGCCAGATGAACACCCTGTCCCAGCGCATCGGCACCACCGGCAGCACCTGGACGGATGCCTGCGGCATCGACAGCGGCAACGTGACCTGTGCCGTGGATATGTACCTGATCCTGCGCTATCTGATGAGCTTTGATGCCTTTGTGGAGGTTTCCGGTGCGCCCAGCTTTACCATGCCCGCCAAAGAAAAACACCGTTCTTCGTCTGTTCTGGTCAGCCAGAACGCCGCGCTGAGCAAATCCAGCGGCGGCAAATACTACCGCAGCGCCATGCAGGGCGGCATGTGCGATGTGACCGCATTCAAAAGCGACAGTGGCAATCAGAGCTATGTTTCATGGGCCAATAAGGATGGTGCCACCTATATTTTCTGCGTGATGCAAAGCCCGGACACCTGCGACGATTTCGGCTACGCCAACCGTCGCCCGGCCCTGTGCGAGACCGTGAAGCTGATGGACTGGGTGTTCGACAGCTTTTCCATTCAGGCCGCACTGGACACCGACCTTACGCTGGCCGAGATCCCGGTGAAGTATTCCTCCGATACCAGCTCCCTGCAGCTGTATCCCGCCGACAGCATGATGACCCTGCTGCCTTCCACCGGCGACGGCAGCGTGACCCAGAAATATTTCCACCTGCCGGATTCCGTGTGTGCCCCTGTCCAGCAGGGCGATGTGGTGGGTACCGTGGAACTGAAGCTTGCCGGTGAGACCATTGGCGTGGTGGACCTGATCGCCGGGCAGGATGTCAGCCGCAACCCGCTGCTGTTCACTGTGGCGCGTTTTCAGGAATTCTTAGGCAGTCTGTACCTCAAAGTTGTAATAACACTGAGTATTATTTCCATCATCATCTACTTTGCGTGGGTCCTTTTGAACAACTGGAACCGCCGCAAGCCCACCAGAAAGATCCGCCGCCGCTGAGCTTTGCACCGTTCAGCCGCATTTTGTGGAAAAGTGATACAAAAAGCCCCGTCAGCCTTTTCAGGATGACGGGGCTTTTGGTTGCGCCAGCAGGAGTCGAACCTACGATGGGGGAGTCAAAGTCCCCTGCCTTACCGCTTGGCGATGGCGCATCGTGCAAGATATTATACCATATTCTTTGTTTTTCCACAAGGGGAAGGTTCCACTTTTCCGCTTTTGCGGCGGCTCTGTGCCGCCTTTTGCAGCCTGCAATTTGTGAAAAACCAATTTTTTTCATCATAACAACAAAGCACGCCCATTTTGTTGCGCTTTTGTTACACTGCATGTGGTAAATATAGGATTGAATAAACCTCCTCTTCCCGGCTTTTTCGTCTACTGCCTCATGGCGGGGACATCGAGGTCTGTTCTGGTGTTTCCGTTCCCGGCATGCACCACATCCCAATTCGTCAGGAAAGCGAGGAGTCATATGAAAAAGATCTTGAAAATGCTGGTCCTCGGTCTGCTCAGCGCTGCACTGCTCTGCTGTGCACTGCCCTCTGCCTTTGCCGCAGAAGACAAGGATTCGCAGGTCTACACCATTGGTCTGGATGCCATGGGCGGCAGCAGCTCCGCTGTGGCAGTCACCACCAATCTGAGCGGCAAACTCAGTGCCCTGCCCGCGCAGCCTGCGCTGGAAGGCTACACCTTTGACGGCTGGTATACCGAGCCGGTGGGCGGCACAAAAATCAGCACCTCTACGGTGTTTACCGGTGATACCACTGTGTACGCACACTGGACCGTGAAAAATGCCACCACTTCCACCAGCACATCCACGCCCGCTCAGCCGGAACAGACCGCGCAGGAATACGATGACGGCCCGATTTTGAGCGTTCTGACGGTAGCCGGTGCTCTGATCACCACGCTGGCCGTGGCTGCCTTTATTTAAGTCTTTTCACACACTGTATCAATTTTATCAATAGAAAGGAAAATCTCCATGTCTACTATGAAACTGCCCGCAAACTATGCCTCCATCAGCGAAGAGGAAATGGTCTATCTGGACGGTGGTGCCCGCGACGCTTACAACAGCTTCCTGAATGTCGGTAAGGTGTTCAACGCCATTGCCCGCATCTTCTCCGGTGCAAGCTCCATCATCAACAATGTCAACGTGATCTACCAGTCCTTCCTGACTCTGGGCGATCTGCTGAAGAGCTTCTGATCCGGCTTCTATTTTCATCTGTTTTTCAAGAACTGTCTCCGTTGTGGGGACAGTTCTTTTTGTTTTTAACGCATTTTAATCGTTTACATCAAAAGAAACAATTTTTCTTTGGCTTTGGCAAAAAAATGCACGAAAAAGGCATTTTTGTTACGCTTTTGTTACGCATACTGTGCTAACATATAAGGTGGAAGGTCATTCATCAAACTGGCGCTTTCACGCCGAAAACTGATATATCAAATGTGGTTTTGTGGTGCGAAAATTTTCGTATTTGTCGAAGGTTTTCGTTCGCCCAATCCGACCACTTTTTGCGGGAGAAATCGATCATTATGCCAGACCGTGAACTGCGGCACATGCGCCGCACCGAATTAGTCGAGATCATTCTGGCGCTCAAGCAGAGCGAGGACCGGCTCCGGGCAGAAAACGCTGCCCTGTCTGCCCAGCTGCAGGAACGGCAGATCCATATTGAAAACGCAGGTTCCATTGCGCAGGCTGCACTGGAGCTGAACAAGGTGTTTGAAGCGGCGCAGGCTGCGGCTGATGAATACGTTGCATCGGTGCTCGCAGCAAACAAAAACACCGATGCCGCTGCCAGCGCTCTGCGCGCTCAGGCGGAAGCCGAAGCCCAGCAGATCCTTGCACAGGCACAGACCGAGGCTGCGAACCTGAAGGCCCGCACCCAGCAGCAGTGCGACGCGGAAACGGAAGCCGCTGCACGCAAGCGCGCCCAGACCGAAGCGGACTGCAAGGCAATGCTTGCCCGGACGCAGCAGGAGATCCAGCAGCGCCGGGCCGCTTTTGACCGCCGGGCCAGCGAACTGCTGGACGGCTATCACAGCACGGAATTCCTGCCGGAGGAGCGTGCCAAATGAAAGAGCAAAAGATCAGGTTCACGCCCATTCCATCCACAGCAGAGGTGGAAGCAGAGCGCGAACGTCTGGCCTACCGCAGCCGTTATATGCGGGTGCTGCGCAGCACGGTCTACACGCTGCTGGTGGTCGCAGCCGTTGCCGTGCTGCTGGCCACCCTGTTTCTGCCGGTGCTGCAGGTCTCTGGCGACAGCATGAACCCCACTCTGCAGGACCGGGACATCATTCTGCTGGTCAAGGACAGCGACATGAAGACCGGCGACCTTTGCGGATTTTACTGGCAGAACAAGCTTCTGCTCAAGCGCATCATCGGCCTGCCCGGTGATGTGATCGAACTGGACGAGGACGGTGTGGTCACTGTGAACGGCCAGACGCTGGATGAGCCCTATGTAGATGAACTGGCTCTGGGCGAATGCGACATCAAATTTCCCTATCAGGTGCCGGAAAACCGGTATTTCGTACTGGGTGACCATCGGGCCACCTCCATTGACAGCCGCAGCAGTGTGATCGGCTGTGTGGAAAAAAGTCAGATCGTAGGCAAGGTTTTTTTGCGGGTATGGCCCTTGTCCAACTTCTCGTTGATCCACTAAGGAGGTTTAGGAATCATGCGGGATATCGTGAAAGAATATCAGAAAAAGTTCCGTCGGAACCACCAGCGCGCCAGACGCTATACTGCGCTGCTGCTGGCACTGGCGCTTACCACCAGCCTGTTCGTGAACTGGCAGCTGCACGGCGTGGGCATTGCCAAAACGGCCGAATATCTGTGCGGCGAGTTGGAGCACGAGCACACCGCTGCCTGCTATGAAAAGCAGCTGGTGTGCGGCTATGAGGAAGGCGAACCGGAGGACTGGAACGCCACCATGACGGACGACGGCATGTCTTTTGATGATACATTCGACATGGATGATGATGCGTTCGGCGTGGATGCGGATGATCCCGGCATTGCAGCCCATTCCGCAGAGCCGGAGTACATCTTTGTGCCCCATGAGCACACCGACGACTGCTACCAGGAAGTGCGGGAGCTGACCTGCCTGGAAGAAGAGCACACCCACGACGACAGCTGTTTTGATGAGGATGGTGTCACCTTCATCTGCGATAAATTCGAGCTCGCCCTCTTCCAGACCGCACACCACCACCTATGAGCTGGTGTGCGGTCTGGAAGAGGGCGAGCTTGTAGAAGAAGTGAACCCCGATTATGACCCGGTGGCCCTGTTTGAGGAGCCGGTGGCCGCAAAGCCCGTGGTGGTCGATCCTGTGACCGAGCCCCCGGTGCACCACCACACCGATGCCTGCTACGAGGAAGTGCTGGTCTGCGGCCTGCCGGAGCATCACCACACGGTGAACTGCCTGTCCGACCCGCTGGACGGCACGCAGGACGAGGACGAATGGCTGGCACAGACCGGCACCACGCTAAGCGGCAACTGGGCCGACGACCTGCTGGCCGTAGCCGAGAGCCAGCTGGGCTATGAGCAGAGCGAGCGCAACTTCCAGCTGGACGATGCCGACGGCGAGACCGTGCGCCACTACACCCGCTACGGCAACGACTACGGCAACGACTACGGCCCATGGGACGTGATGTTCCTTTCCTACTGCCTGAAATATGCCGATATCCCCCAGAGCGCTATCCCGCAGGTTTCCAGCGTGCTGTCTTTGCACAGCCAGCTGCGCAGCGCGCTGTACAACGAAGAGACCGGCAGCGGCTATGCCATGGATTTTGACGGTGATCTGCCGTCTGATGCCGCAATGCCCGGTGATATCGTCATTTACAATGGCACCGTGACCAAGGCCGTGGCCGCGGAAAGCCAGCCGTTGCAGGTGCAGGATGATTCCGCCGATGCCGACATTGCCCTGCTCTCCATGGATGCTGCGGCCACCACCGACACCGCGCCCCACATTGAGGAATACACCGTGGATACCAGCACCGTTGGCATCGTGAGCGATGTGGACGAAGATTTCGGCACCCTGACCGTGATCTCCGGCGATGTGGATGGCAAGGTGGCTAAAGTCACGCTGAATGCTTCGCAGGTGACAACGCTGGTGTCTGTGGCAAATGCGCAACAGGCCGATTACGGCGTGGCTACGCCGGATTTCAAAGTCGAAGATGACGCAGGTGCCATTACCACCATCAAAGGTCTGGATGCACTGGATTACCTCACTGCTCTGACGGTGCAGCGCAAGAATGGCACTGAATACGAGGATACCAACGTCACCACCATTTCGGAGCCTCTGCACAGCAGCCTTACCGTCAAAGATATCCCGGCCCAAGCGATCCAGGACAACGACTACTTTGTCCACGTTAAGCTGCCCAAGAGCTTTGATGTGCTGGAGGACGAGCTTATCTCCGGCAAACTGGAAGATACCGGCAATTATGTCACCTGCGGCAGCTACCAGCTGCTCAAGGGGAATGACGGCTGCTGGTACGCCGTGCTGCGGTACGACCAAAACTATATCAAACAGAAAGAGGAGGCAGACGCAGGCGCGGATACTTCCGATGCCAAGGTCACCAGCAACGTTTCCTTCAATTTCCAGTGGAACCAGAGCGAGGTCACCAGCAGCGGCTTTAATCAGATCGAGGTCAACAAAGATTACGCCCTTGATATCACCATCAACCCGGATGAAACCCCCGATGAGGACAAAAAAGACGATAAGAACTATGACCTTAACCAGAGCGTGAAGGACCCGCGCTGCGATGGCAATGATGCCTATCTGGATTACACTGTTACGCTTGTGGTCCAGAACGAACAGGCCGGCCCGCTGACGCTTGCGGACAGCATGACCCTGCCCACCGGCGTAACCGCCGAATATGTCGAAGACTCGCTCCAGCTCCGCATGGAAGAAGGCGATACAGCGCCCGGAATCACTTGGGAAAATGTTAATGATGAGCGCAAGATCACCTTGGGTTCTGCCGGTTCCCCCATTGCCGCAGGCACCTATTATATCCGCTACACCGTCAAGCTGAACAAAACGGCTTTTGACGGTGAAGTAATCAATAACATCAAGATTCTGGACACGCCCATCAGCGATGATGCCGAGAAGTCGGTAAAAACCGACAGCCTTATGATCACCAGTCAGGCCGATCCGTCCGACTACGAACTTCCCTCTACCGGCGGGGCCGGTACCAAACTGTATACAGCAGGTGGCGGCGCACTGATGCTTGCCGCTCTGGTGTGCGGGGTTTGCAGAAAGCGCAGACGCGAAAGGAGGGCACGTTAAAAAGCCTGCATCCTTCCTGACACGGCGGCAAAATTGATTCTGCGCCGGAAGCAGACCCTGAAAATAGGAATCAGAAAAACTTGAAAGGAGACTTTCGCAAATCATGATGAAGAAAGCAATCAAAAAGCTGCTGGCCGCACTGCTGGCAGTTGCCATGGTGTGCGCCATGGCGATCCCGGCGTTTGCATACAACTATTGGGAGACTGAGGAGGACCTCGGCACAAACCACTGTTACGACGCTTTCCAGATCTTCACGGGTGATGTTACGGGTAATGATACTGATGGCTTTAAGATTTCCAACGTTGGGTGGGGCAGCAGCATCGCTCATCCTAACGAGTTTCTGGCGCAGTTGACGAAAGATTCTACCATCGGCGGTGAGTTTGAAACTAGTTTCACTCCTCAGGAAGCTGCTGCGGTTATCAGCCAATGGAGTGATTCCGATAATAACAGCATCGCTTTTGCGCGTTGTGTATGCAACTATGTCTACTCGGATGGAAACTCGACACCCGTCCTTCAAGGTGGTCACACCAATGGCTTCAAACTTGAAGAGGCAGGTTATTATCTGATCGTTGATACTTCCTCCTTTAGCAGTGACGCTAATAACGATTCCTATCATGCCTACAATTCCTTCCTGCTGAAGGTTAACAAAGCAAACTATCACGTTCAAATTACGCCTAAGGTTGTAAAGCCCACTGTTGAGAAGAAAGTCTACGACAACGACGATAATAGCTCTTGGGGTGACAATAACGGTTGGGGCAGTTCCGCTGACCATGCAATCAACGAAGAGTTCAAGTTCAGGCTGATCGCTAAGTTGCCCGCAAGCGAAGGCCGTGCTTACGATTACTATAAAAAGTACACTGTTTGCTTCAATGATACTCTGTCCGAGGGCATTACCTTTGACAAATTGGATACGGTGGAAATCACAAATGGCGATGGCGGTGCTTCACAAGTGATCGATGCTGCTAACTATACACGTACACCGAACGGTTCTCAGTTCTTCAAACTGAGCATTGATGATGTCAAGACCTGTGCACCAGGGCTCAATTTGAATGACGGCGCGACTATTACGGTCACCTATACTGCACACCTGAACGAAAATGCCGCTGTCAATGGCTCTGCCGAGAACAAAAACAGCGTACGGCTCCAGTACTCTAATAACCCCAGACCCGACGGCGAATACTTGGGCTACACTCCCAACTACACTCCCGAAAGCGAAGTCTATGTGTACACCTACCAGCTGAACAACACCAAGTATCACGATAAAGCTGAACATGGCAACGAGTTGAAGGACGTTGGCTTCCGTCTGTACAGCGATGCGGATTATAAGAATGAAGTGGAGCTCTACCAAGACGGCGAATTCTACTACCCCATCAAAAACGCATCCAATAAACAGGCTGTTGAAATGAAGTCTGCCGAGGATGGCACGTTCAACGTTAAAGGTCTGGACGCTGGCACCTACTACCTGAAGGAGACCAAAACTCCTGCCAATTACAATCCCTGCGATGTACCCCCTGTGATCATCAAGGCAAACCACAAAGGAAATCAGGTTGATCTGAACGGTTCCACCCTGTCTACCACCATCATCAACAACAAAGCCGGCGGCATTACCCTGCCCTCCACCGGCGGCATCGGCACTACCATCTTCTATGTGGTCGGCGGCGGCCTGATGGTTGCGGCCATCGTTCTGCTGGTCACCAAGAAGCGCATGGAGAATAAGTAATTTCGCCTTTTTCCCCCAGCACCCCCGGAACTGCGGGGCCGCAAGGCTCCCGGCTCCTATCCTTATAACATTAGGGAGTAGCCCATGAAAAAGAACAAAAGCACCATCATCCTGATCCTCGTCTTTTTCGTGGGTCTATCCGTGATGTTATACCCCACCCTCAGCGATTACGTCAACCAGCTGCATCAGTCCCGTGCTGTGGCCACCTATGCCGAGGATGTGGACAATCTGACCGATGCCGACTACAGCGCCTATTTCGAGGCGGCAGATGCGTTCAATGCGCAGATCGCCGCCGACCCGGACGCTTTGTATTTCCCGCAGCGCTTTCCCACCTACGAAAGCACGCTGGATGTGACCGGCACCGGCATTATGGGCTACATCACCATTGAAAAGATCGGTGTGGAGCTGCCCATCTACCACGGCACCAGCGATGGCGTGCTGCAGATCGCCGCAGGCCACTTGGAGGGCACCAGCCTGCCGGTGGGCGGCGGCAGCACCCACGCGGTCATTTCGGCTCACCGCGGCCTGCCCAGCGCCAAGCTGTTCACCAATCTGGACCAGCTGGAAGTGGGCGACACCTTCACCATCACGGTGCTGGACCGGGTGCTGACCTATGAGGTGGACCAGATCTCCATTGTGCTGCCCACCGAGACGGACAACCTCAAGGTGGTGGACGGCAAGGATTACGTCACCCTGATGACCTGCACCCCCTACGGCATCAACTCCCACCGCCTTCTGGTGCGGGGACGGCGCATCGAAACGCCGGACAAGCTCAAGCACATCCGTGTAACAGCCGATGCCATCAAGATCGAACCGATCATCACAGCTCCCATCATGGCACTGCCCCTGCTGCTGGTGCTGCTGCTCTGGCTGCTGTTCTCCAACCGCAAACGCAAATCTACAAGAGGTGAAAAACATGAAACGCACTGATCTCAAAAAGCACGCTGCGGCCCTGCTTTTGGTGCTGTGCCTTCTGGTAACAAGTGCGCTGCCTGCCCTTGCCACCAGCGCAAACATCAAGCTGGTGGACAGCAGCGGCAATCCCACTACCGGCACCATCTGCGTTACGCTGTACGACAGCGCCAACGATAAGGCGCTGAGCGGCGGCAAGCTCACTTTGTACCGTGTGGCCGAGGTAAAGCGCCAAAACGGCAACCTGAGCTACGAATACTGCGGCGATTTCTACGGCTGCGGCATTGCGCTGGGTGATTTGACCGACAGCACCCTTGCGGCCCAGCTGCAGGAGTATCTGCCCCAAAGCGCCGAGGGCACCACGAAGACCATTGATGCGGACGGCAACGTGACCTTCCGTGGTCTGGAGCTGGGCCTGTATCTGATCGTGCAGACCGAGGCTTCCAAGGGCTATGAGCCGATCAATCCGTTCCTTGTCTCTCTGCCCATGGCGGAGGATGGCAAGTGGAATTATGCGGTGGATGCCAGCCCCAAGGTGGGTGCTTACACCCCCACCAAGCCGGACACGCCGCCTACGCCCCCTACCCCGCCTACGCCCGATTATCCTGATACGCCTACCCCGCCGGACAACCCGGATAACCCGGTCTCTCCCGGTAATCCGGACAATCCCGTGGCTCCGGGCCATCCGGACAATCCCGTGGCCCCGGGCCATCCGGATCATCCGGTAGCACCCGGTAATCCAGACAGCCCCGTTCTGCCGGGCCACCCGGATAACCCGGCAATGAGCGGTCTGCCGCAGACCGGTCAGCTGAACTGGCCCGTGCCGGTGCTGGCTGTCAGCGGTGTGGTGCTGTTTGCATTCGGCTGGGCGCTGGATCGCAAATACCGCACAGTATAATTTTATTCTGATACAACAAAGAGGACCCGACGCAGATGCATCGGGTCCTCTTTTTCGGTTTCTTTTATGCAGTCAGGGTTTACTGCTGCTGTGCCTGCTGCTCGGCGCGCTTGGCTTCCAGCGCCAGAATGGCATCGCGGCGGCTCAGGTTGATACGGCCCTGCTGGTCGATGTCGGTCACCTTGACCACGATGGCATCACCCACAGCCACCACATCCTCCACGCGCTCCACACGCTTGGTGTCCAGCTTGGAGATGTGCACCAGACCTTCCTTGCCCGGTGCGATCTCAACGAAGGCACCAAAGTTCATCAGGCGGGTCACTTTGCCCTTGTAGATGGCACCGATCTCGGGGTCCTCCACAATGGTCTTGATGGTAAAGATGGCGCGCTTTGCGTCCTCCTGATCCACAGCAGAGACGAACACATGGCCGTCCTCCTGCACGTCGATCTTGCAGTTGCAGGTAGCGCAGATGTCCTGAATGACCTTGCCGCCCTTACCGATCACGTCCTTGATCTTATCGGTGGGGATCATCATGCTGAACATCTTGGGTGCGTAGCGGCTCAGCTCATGGCGGGGCTCTGCGATCACCGGCTTGATGATCTCGTCCAGAATATACAGGCGGCCCTTGCGGCACTTCTCGAAAGCCTCGGCAATGATGTCGTAGGTCAGGCCATCGATCTTGATGTCCATCTGGATGGCAGTGATGCCCTTGCGGGTGCCGCCCACCTTGAAGTCCATATCGCCGTGGAAGTCCTCCACGCCCTGAATGTCCAGCATGGTCATCCAGCGGTCGCCCTCGGTGATCAGACCACAGGAAATGCCGGCAACGGGTGCCTTGATGGGCACGCCTGCATCCATCAGGGCCAGCGTAGAGCCGCAGATGGATGCCTGAGAGGTGGAACCGTTGGAGGAGAGCACCTCAGACACGCAGCGGATGGTGTAGGGGAACTCTTCCAGAGAGGGCAGCACGGGCACCAGAGCACGCTCTGCCAGTGCGCCATGGCCGATCTCGCGGCGGCCGGGGCTGCGCGGTGCGCGGGCCTCGCCCACAGAGTACGGCGGGAAGTTGTAGTGATGGATATAGCGCTTGGTCTGCTCGTCGGTCAGGTCGTCCATGAGCTGGTTGTCCTTGGTGCCGCCCAGAGTGCAGGTGGTGAGCACCTGCGTCTGGCCGCGGGTGAACATGCCGGAGCCGTGCACGCGGGGCAGGATGCCCACTTCGGCAGCCAGCGGGCGGATCTCGTTGATGCCGCGGCCGTCCACGCGCTTGCCCTCGTCCAGCAGCCAGCGGCGCACCACGAACTTCTGCATCTTGTAGCTGACCAGATCAAGGTCTGCAGCGGTCAGGTCGGGGTACTCCTCGGCGATCTTGTCCATGATGGGCAGCAGAGCAGCATCGCGCACATTCTTGTCGTCGGTGTCCATAGCGGCCTTGAAGTCGTCCAGATACTTGTTCTGGATGGCGTGGAACACGTCCATATCCAGACCCACCACCTGAAAATCGATCTTCGGCTTACCGCGCTCGGCCACGATGCGGTTGATGAACTCAATGGTCTTTTTGATCTCCACGTGAGCGGCCTTGATGGCGTTCAGCATGGTGTCCTCGTCCACCTCGTTGGCACCGGCCTCGATCATCACGATCTTATCCATGGTGGCGGCAACGGTCAGGGCAAGGTCGCTCACCTTGCGCTGTTCCTGCGTGGGGTTCAGCACGATCTCGCCGTCCACCAGACCCACCTGCACGCCGCCGATGGGGCCGTTCCACGGGATGTCGGACACGGCAGTGACCAGAGAAGCACCGATCATACCGGCGATCTCAGGGCTGCAGTCGGGGTCCAGACTCATGACGGTCATGGTGATGCACACGTCGTTGCGCATTTCCTTGGGGAACAGCGGGCGCATGGGGCGGTCCACCACGCGGCTGGTCAGGATGGCGCGCTCACCGGGGCGGCCCTCACGGCGCATAAAGCTGCCGGGGATGCGGCCTGCGGCGTAGAGCTTTTCCTCATACTCGACGTTCAGCGGGAAGAAATCCACGCCTTCGCGGGGCTTGGGGCTCATGACCACATTGCACAGAACGCAGGTCTCGCCGTAGCGGATCAGCGCACTGGCGTTGGACAGACCGCACATTTTGCCCATTTCTACCTTGAACGGGCGGCCTGCCAGCATGGTCTCGTAGACCTTGTAGTTCTCAAAGGTCTCTCTGCGGGAACCAAATTCAATTGCCATTGTTTTTGCCTCCTTGTTTTTTCGGATTTTTTCTATCCAAAAGGCGGTGGCACGCGCATCATAGCAATAAATCCAGCGTCCATGCCGTTCACATCCGGTTTTGTTTGAGATATTTCCCCCACCGGGGGAATGTCTCTGCCGTTGATGTGAGCCGTCCGCGCCATGAAAAAGCATTCGGGGCACAGGCGTTCGATTTACTGCTGCAATACGCAGCCGCTGCCATTTGTATACAAAAGCAAAAGGCAGGCACCTTTGCGGTACCTGCCCTCTGTTTAAATTACTTACGCAGACCCAGAGTTGCGATCAGAGCACGGTAACGCTCGATGTCCTTCTTCTGGAGATAAGCCAGCAGATTGCGGCGGCGGCCAACCATCTTCATCAGGCCGCGGCGGCTGTGGTGATCGTTCGGGTTCTTCTTCAGGTGCTCGTTCAGCTCGTTGATGTGAGCGGTCAGCAGAGCGACCTGCACTTCGGGAGAGCCAGTGTCCTTCTCGGTCAGAGCGACTTTGGCCATAACTTCCTGCTTGTTCATAGTTACATACCTCTTTATAAAATTTTATGTGCCAATGGAACAGCGGCGGGAAACGGCATTCCCAAAAAGCGGGCATACTCCCAACCCCGTACCACGGTAACAGATACAGTATACCAGAACCCTGTGCAAAATGCAAGGATATTTTTTGCATCCTGCCTTTATTTTTTTACGTACTGGTGCCAGTACAGCTGTACCTCCGGCAGCTTCTTTTTGCGCAGCAGAACTGCGGTGGGGATCAGATACAGCAGCACCGAAAGCAGCATGGATGCATCGTAGCCGCTTACCGCATCGGCCACGGTAGTGGTGCCGTACAGCCCACCGATGAGCATGGACGAAATATCCATGGCACCATGCAGGAATACCGTCACCCACAAATTGCCGGTGCGGAAGTAGATCGCCGCAAAAAGAGTGCCAAGCGATGCTGCAAACACGCACTGCATCAGCACACCGAAGGGTGCCGAACTGAGGATATTGGTCAGGTGCGCCGCACCAAACAGCACACCGGACAAAAGGCAGGCCTTCCACACACCGGCGCGGCTGGTGCCAAAGTGCTCCAGCAGGGTCTGGGCAATGACACCGCGGAAGATGAATTCCTCGGCCACACCCACCATGGCCATGCTGACAAGGAAGGTGCAGATGCGTGCCGCAGGCTGCAGCACGCCGTTCTCCGGCCGGCCCAGCACCAGCGACCCAAAGGCATTGTAGCCAATGAACACCAGCGGGTACATGCCCACCAGCAGGCCATTGAAAAAGCCGCTGCCGCGGCGGCGCAGCAGCCCAGCACGGTCTGTCCGTACCAGAAACAGCACTGCCACCATGGCCCCCACCAGCTCCTGCAGAGTGCTGTAGAGGTATGTATCAATGGACGCAAAATCCGTCCGAAAAAGAACCAATGCAATGGTAAAGACAAGATCTGTTACGAACAGGCTTGCCAGAAAGACCACTTCTGCCAGAACGCAGAATAAGATCGGGTGCGCTTTGCGCAGTCGTTTGAGCATGGGATACCCTCCTGAATCGTTGATGGTACTATTCTAGCACACTTTACCTTAAAACGATATAGCACGCGCAAAAAAGGCATTTTTCCCTTCTGCTGTGCCGCAAAGCGTTCACTTTTTCAAAACAAAGATCTGTTCAAACTCCTGCGTTGTCAGCAGCGAAACATCCTCATAGCCGCCCTGTCGGGCAACGTTCCACGCAGTTTCCATGTTCTGGGCCGTGATCTGCTCCACCTGTTCTGCCGTCACGAACTGCCACAGCCCCCGGCCTCCAATGAACAGCACCAGCGTATCATTTTCGCCGGTGTTATACTGCACCAGCAGCTCACTGGAATCGTCCGGCACCACACAGACCTCCTGAAATTTGAGAAGCTCCTGCACGCCGGAAGTGAAACTGCCAAGGTCCCCGGTAATATCCACGCAGGCGGCCTGACTGTATTGTTCCAGTTCTTTGTCTATCTTATAAGTACCGCTGTACATGCGCTCCGGCTCGATCACAAATGCAAGCACGACCATTGCAAGGCACACGATCTGCAGAATGCGCTTTCTGGTGCCTGCACGCAGCGTATCCAGAATGGAGAAAAGGCCGCAGCCACAAAACAGCGCTTCCAGCGGTTGCAGATGGTACACATACCGCAGCGACTTATACGGCGAGATCACCGCGATAACCAGAAATGCAGCAAGCGCCGGGACCGTGATCAGCTTGACACCCCCGGGGATCAGCGTTGTGCCGCGCAACTTGCCCGGCAGCCAGCGCTGCCCCAGCTTCGTCAGGGTCAGCACGGCCATAATGCCTGCGCCTACAGCAAAACCGACGATGCTCCAGCCGATCAGCTCCAGCGGGCCTTTGGGGTACTGCGCCAGATCCAGCAGATTGTTTGCTGTTGACTCCAGCGAAACCGTATCCTGCGAGTGCAGCTGTGCATACCAGCACGGAAAGGTGAGCAGCATTCCGCCAACGCCCGCAAGTGCCGGAAGTGAAAATGCAGCAGCATTTTTCCATTCGCGCCGGAACATCAGGTAAAGGTCATATGCTGCGCACAGCAGGAAGGCATAGACCACAAAGAAATACTGGGTCATCATGCCAAGATAGATGGTTACACCGATCAGAAGATATTTGGGCACAGACGGCCTGCGAAGAGACTTTGCCACTAGCAGCGCAAGCAGGATCGTCAGCAAGGTCATGAGCATATACATGCGCACCATCGTCACATTCGAGATCATTTCACGGTTGAACGCATACAATGCACAGACGAACAATGCTTTTTTCCAGTCTGCAAACAGCTCCATGCCCAGCGCATACAGCGCTGCCAGCGTGCCGCCCAGCAGCACAAAATTCATCCCCAGACCCGTCCATTTTGTAAAGCTGCCCGGGAACAGCGAGCATACTGTATTCAACAGAAAATAAAACAGCGGCGGATGAATGTCCTGCGTCTGATTATAGTAGACCGACGCATAGTTGAAGCGATCATTTTTCTGAACCGAAATATAATTCACAAAATCCTGTTGTTCAAAAACTGCTTCCGGGAGATTTCCATCAAACGAATGCTCACCATTATAATACCAATTCAAAAACGGCGCATAGCTGCTGTTTGAAAGGCCGTAGGAGTAGATCTCATCCAGAAAGAACCCCTCTTTCCGCATAGCCCACCAGCCGCAAAGGCAGATCAGAACGATCACAAAAAGCGCGACCGCCCGTTTTTTCTTTTTTATTTCCTGCATAGTTTCTGTTTTTCCTCGCTTTTTTTGTCCGTTCTGCAGCCAAATATGGCTTTGCTTTTCCAGTATATCATATTTAGAACACAAGTCAAAACTTTTCGGGTTGCAGATCCCGCTGCTGTTAGCAGCATGCACCCTGTTAGACATTCCTAGCCGGTGGAACCCGCGGGCTAAACAAAGCCATACTATGGCTTTGTTTGCGGTGCTTCGCACCGCCGCCCTGTTCAAATCCCGCGCGGAGACAAAAAAGAACCAGTACACGAATGTGTTAGCAGCATGCACCCTGTTAGACATTCCTAGCCGGTGGAACCCGCGGGCTAAACAAAGCCATACTATGGCTTTGTTTGCGGTGCTTCGCACCGCCGCCCTGTTCAAATCCCGCGCGGAGACAAAAAAGAACCAGTACACGAATGTGTTAGCAGCATGCACCCTGTTAGACATTCCTAGCCGGTGGAACCCGCGGGCTAAACAAAGCCATACTATGGCTTTGTTTGCGGTGCTTCGCACCGCCGCCCTGTTCAAATCCCGCGCGGAGACAAAAAAGAACCAGTACACGAATGTGTTAGCAGCATGCACCCTGTTAGACATTCCTAGCCGGTGGAACCCGCGGGCTAAACAAAGCCATACTATGGCTTTGTTTGCGGTGCTTCGCACCGCCGCCCTGTTCAAATCCCGCGCGGAGACAAAAAAGAACCAGTACACGAATGTGTTAGCAGCATGCACCCTGTTAGACATTCCTAGCCGGTGGAACCCGCGGGCTAAACAAAGCCATACTATGGCTTTGTTTGCGGTGCTTCGCACCGCCGCCCTGTTCAAATCCCGCGCGGAGACAAAAAAGAACCAGTACACGAATGTGTACTGGTTCTTTTTGGTCGGAGCAGCGGGATTTGAACCCACGGCCTCCTCGTCCCGAACGAGGCGCGCTACCAACTGCGCTATGCCCCGAAAATACCGCAGCCAGTTGAGACTGCGGTTTTCTTGGTTGGGGATGAGAGAATCGAACTCCCACAAGTAGAGTCAGAGTCTACCGCACTACCACTATGCAAATCCCCATTATTCAGTTTGTCTGCCGCGCCGTGCGCTGCTGACAAGGGATATTATACTCAAAAGGCCCGCGCTTGTCAACCATTTTTTTATTTTTTCTGCAAAAGTTTTCCCGCTGTTCTCCTGCCCGCAGAAATGCACCGTGGAAGCGTGTAAATTTTCTGCGCTTCTCTTGACAGCGGCCCCCATCCGGAATAATCTTATACTATAAACAGGTAGGTCTCCGGGCAGACTGACTTTGAAAGGCAGAACGCGCGGCGCTGAATACCAAATGAAAGAGGGCTTTTGAATGAAAAAACGTGTTGGAATCCTGACTTCCGGCGGCGACTGTCCGGGTCTGAACGCCACCATCCGCGGCGTAGCAAAAGCACTGTATGCCCGCATGGGCGATAACGTGGAGATCGTTGGCATCCTGAACGGATACAGCGGCCTGATCAACGGCGACTACAAGGAGATGTGCGAGGACGATTTCCGCGGCATCCTGACGCTGGGCGGCACCATTCTGGGCACCAAGCGCACCCCCTTTAAAATGATGCGTGTGGTGGAGGACGACAACATTGATAAAGTTGCCGCCATGAAAAAGACCTACAAAGAAGCCAAGCTGGACTGCCTGCTGTGCCTGGGCGGCAATGGCACCCACAAAACCGCAAACCTGCTCTCGCAGGAGGGTCTGAACATCATCGGCCTGCCCAAGACCATTGATAACGATATCTATGGTACCGACGTAACCTTCGGCTTCCACACCGCCGTGGACATTGCCACCGATGTGATCGACCGCATCCACACCACCGCAGGCAGCCACAGCCGCGTGATGTGCATTGAGATCATGGGCAACAAGGCAGGCTGGCTGACACTGTATTCCGGCATTGCAGGTGGTGCAGATATTATTCTGCTGCCGGAACAGCCCTATGATATCGACCGTGTGTGCTCTGCCGTGGAACGCCGCGCAAAGAAGGGTTCCAACTTCTCCATCATCGCTGTGGCCGAGGGTGCCATCAACTGCGAGGAAGCCGGCATGAAGCGCAAGGAATGGATGGCAAAGCGCGCCGAGGCAGGCTTTGGCACCACCGCCACCAACCGCATTGCACAGGCCGTGCAGAAAAAAACCGGCATGGAGACCCGTGTGTGCATCCCGGGCCACATGCAGCGCGGCGGCAGCCCCAGCGCCTACGACCGTGTGCTGGCCACCCAGTTCGGCAGCTATGCGGCAAAGCTGGTGGAGATCGAGCGCTACGGCGTGACCGTTGCCATGGTGAACCGCCATGTCACCGAGAACCGTCTGGCCGACATTGCAGGCAAGACCCGCAACGTGCCGGAGAACTGCGACCTGCTCACCGTCGCCCGCCGCATGGGCATCAGTCTGGGTTGATTACCATTTGAATGCTCTTCGCTTTGCTCTGAGCATATTTAGCGGAATAATTATTTTTTATTGGGGATTCCTGAAAATGTGCGGATTTTCAGGAATCCCTTTTTCACCGGAAGGGTCCCAACCGGCAGATGCTTCAAACAAACGGAATGCCATTTTCCGCTGCACCCCCTCCCGTGAAAATGCAGATCCCGGCAGACCGCAGTCTGCCGGGATCTGCTCTATTCAGAAATACTGTTTCCGTTGAAGATGGCCAGAATGCAACAGTGGCCATTCAAAATCGTCTGCCGGACAAATCAAAGGTCCGTCACATCATGCCGGGTGGGCTGGCCTTTTTCAAAGGCAACCGCGCTTTCCAGCACACCGCGCACCATGCTCTCCACATCCTCGTGGGTGTAGAAAGCCGTGTGGTCGGTCAGGATCACATTGGGCATGCTGCGCAGAGCCGCCAGCTCCGGGTTCGGGATCACATCGCCCATGCGATTATAATAGTACAGGCCGTTCTCATTTTCCAGCACGTCCAGGCCCGCCGCGCCAATCTTGCTGCTTTCCAGCCCGGCGATCAGTGCATCGCTGTCGATCAGCTTGCCGCGGGCGGTGTTGATGATGGTCACGCCCGGCTTCATGCTCTCAATTGCTTTGGTGTCGATGAGATGGTGATTCTCCTCCGTAGCGTTGGTGTGCAGAGTGATGACATCGCTTTCCGCCAGCAGGGTCTCCAGCGGCACATACTCGGCGATCTTCTTTACCTCGTCGTTGGGGTACAGGTCGTAGGCCAGCAGGCGGCAGCCAAAGCCGGACAGATGCTGCAGCACCGTGCGGCCAATGCGGCCCGTACCGATCACACCCACAGTGCAGGTGGAAATATCGCGGCCGATTTTTCCCTGCAGGGAGTAGTCCTGCGCTTCGCCGCGCTTGAGGATGTGCCCTGCCTTGCGCAGGCTCATCAGCATGAGCATAATGGCAAAGTTTGCAACGCCGTTTGGCGGGTAGTCCACATTGGCCACCTTCATGCCCAGTTCCCGGGCCGTCTCGCGGTCTACGTGGTCATAGCCGATGGAACGGCAGCAGATGGACTTTACGCCCAGCTCGTGAAACCGCTTGACCATGGGCGTGCTCATATCACAGGGCGTTACCGACACGGCATCATAGCCCTTTGCCAGTTCAGCGTTTTCCAGCGTGGGATACTCCTGCGTAGAGCCAAACTCAACGTCCAGCTGCGGTGCCAGCCGCTGCGCGATGCCCAGCTCATCGTAGGGGCGCAGGGTGTAAAAAAAGACTTTTGTAGCCATAAAACTTCCCTCCCGGCTTATTTTGTATCTATTGTAGCACGTTCTGCACAGATGGATGCATTTTACTGCGTGAATTTTGTTCACCTTAAAAATGAGGATTCATCTTTCCATATGAATGCGCGCAAAACAGTTGTAAATTGTCGGAAAAGAGGGTATGATAAAGGAACTGAGAAGTATACATCACTGAAATATAAAAGGAGTGTGCCTTATGCGCGCTTATGAACGGCTTTTGAATTATGTCCGGGTGCATACCACCTCGGACGAAAACTCCGGTACGCACCCTTCCGCTGAACGGGAGTTTGACCTTGCCCGCCAGCTGGTGGATGAGATGAAGGCCCTTGGCATGGAGGATGCCCATGTGGACGAGCACTGCTACGTCTATGGCACCCTGCCTGCCACGCCCGGCTGTGAGGATCAACACGCTCTGGGCCTGATCGCCCACATGGACACTGCCGACGATGCCAGCGGTGAGAATGTGCAGCCCGTTGTGTGGGAAAACTACAACGGCGGCGACGTAACTCTGCCCGCCACCGGCATGGTGATGAAGCCCTCTGTGTTCCCCTTCCTTACTTCCATGAAGGGCGAGACCCTCATCACCTCAGACGGTACCACCCTGCTGGGTGCCGACGATAAGGCCGGTATTGCCGAAATTTTGACCGCTGTTGAGACCATTCAGGAAAAAGGCCTGCCCCACGGCAAGCTGTGTATCGCCTTTACTCCGGATGAAGAGATCGGCGAGGGTGCAGAGCTGTTCGATATTCCGGGCTTCGGTGCCGACTTTGCCTATACGGTGGACGGCGGCGATGCCGGCTCCATTGAGTACGAGAACTTCAACGCCGCTTCCGCCACCGTGACCATCCGCGGCTTCTCGGTGCACCCGGGCACCGCCAAGGACACCATGATCAACGCTTCCAATGTGGCCATGGAGTTTCATCAGGCGCTGCCCATCACCGCCCGCCCCGAAACGACCGAGGGCCGGCAGGGCTTCTACCACCTGTGCCAGATGTACGGCGATGTGACCACCGCAAAGCTGGGCTACATCCTGCGCGACCACGATGCCGCAAAGCTACAGTTCAAGAAGGACAACATGCTGGATATTGCCGAATTTTTGAACGGAAAGTACGGCGAAGGCACTGTGACCGTGGAGATCAAGGACAGCTACCGCAACATGCTGGAAAAAATCAAGCCGCATTTCCACTTAGTAGAGACCGCCCGCAAGGCCACCCGCATGGCCGGGCTGGAACCGGAGGAAATTCCGGTGCGCGGCGGCACCGACGGTGCTATGCTGAGCTGGAAAGGCCTGCCCTGCCCCAATCTGGGCACCGGCGGCTTCAATTTCCACGGCGTATGCGAGTGCATCACCGCTGAGCGCATGGACCGCTGCACTGAGATCTTGCTGAACATCATAAAGCTGTACGCAGAGTAAATTTTATTTTTCAATATACAAAAAAGTGGGTGCTATTTTCGGATAGCACCCACTTTTGTTATACTCTGACGCTTATCTCTACGACTCCACTCGTGAAAATGCATTTGGAGCAGCCCTGCGGTTGCGTAGCAATGAAAGCCCCAGTGGGGCTTTCAAGCAGGCGAGCGGTCTGCGTTAGCAGATGGAAGGGATTCGCCCTGACAAACGTCAGGGCTGCGACAAATGCGAAAAATAAAAATCAAATTCCACTGAACATGCCCAGAGTACAACGACGACGACCGCTGCCTGCGGCAGAAGCAGGGAGGAGTTGTTGGGGCCGCGGCCAGCAAGACACGAATGCCACTCAAGGCATGAAGTGGATGCTGGGAGCCGCAACTCTAGGAGGGCATTCAAAATCGTTTAACCAACGTTGATATGCCCCACCGGCATGATCTTCCGTTTGTTATCGTCCGGCTTTGCCGTCAGGCTCATGGCCAGCGACACCGGGCCGACACGGCCCATGAACATGACCAGCATATACAGGATTTTTGCGCCCCGGTTCAGCTGAGTGGTAACGCCCACCGAAAGGCCAACTGTGCCAAAGGCAGAGCAGGACTCGAAAATAGCGTCAATGACCGACACAGCGTCCGAGGTGTTATAGAACACCACCACAGCCGAGCCAACCGCCGCCAGCCCGCCGAGCACGATAATGGTCAAAGCACGATAAACCGTCTTGGACTCGATGTGGTGCTCTGCGATCACACAGTCGTCGCGGCCCTGAGCCACACTGCGGATCGTCAGGATGATGACGGCGAACGTAGTCACCTTCACGCCACCGCCGGTAGAGCCGGGTGCCGCACCAATGAACTGCAGCGCGCTCATCAGCAGTTTGGTGATGGGGCCGCAGGCCGCAAGGTCGATGGTATTCATGCCCGCAGTACGAGTGGACACCGACTGGAACAGTGCCGCCATCAGCTTGCCGGGCACAGAGAGCCCGCCCATGCTGGCAGGATTGTTCCACTCCATCAGCGCGATGAGCGCCGCGCCGCCGAGCCACAGGATCACCGAGAAGCTCAGCACCACCTTGGCCTGCAGGGAAAGCCGGTGCTTTTTGCGGTATTGACCGATCTCCACCCATACCATGAAACCCAGACCGCCGGAAATGATCATGAACATCACAACGGCCTGAACATAGTAATTGTTCACATAGGGTGCCAGTGAGGAATACTGGCCGAACCGGCCAAACAGATCAAAGCCCGCGTTACAGAAAGCCGAGATGGCCGTGAACACGCTCACCCAGATGCCTTCCAGCCCGAACTGCGGCACAAAGGCGAACAGCAGCAGCACAATGCCAATGCCTTCAAACAGGCCAGCCAGTCCCACCACGATCTTCAGCACGTCCTTGGCCTGCGCATATCCGTCCGCTGAGACGCTTTCTCCCAGCAGCCGCAGATCGCGGAAGCCCATACGCCGCCGCATAGCCAGCGCGAAGAAGCTGGTGAGGGTGACCAACCCCAGACCACCCACCTGAATGAGCAGCAGGATCACCGCCTGCCCAAAGTAGGTGAACTGGGTCCAGGTATCCCGCACGATCAGACCAGTAACGCAGGTAGCGCTTGTGGCGGTGAACATGGCATCCAGTACATCCAGCCGCCCATGCTTGCTGGCAACAGGCAGGCTGAGCAGAAAGGTGCCCAGCGCGATCACGATGACAAAGCTCACACAGATGATCTGCGTAGGCGTATACATCCCCTTGCGCTTGCCCGCCGGGCGGTAAAACAGCTTTTTCCCTTTTGCCTTTTCCATAAGTTCCTCCGCACGCGGCAAAGCCTGCCGCGGCTATTTTCATTTCCTCTATAGCATACACCATTTTGCCCTCCGGTTCAACTTGATTTTATCCGCAAAATGCTGTATTATAATAGGGCATTCGTCTCCGTAGCTCAGATGGATAGAGCGCAAGCCTCCTAAGCGGCAGATGGTTCGATTCCTTCGAGCAATGAAAATTGCATAAATCTTAAAAATGTCTCAGTAGCTCAGCTGGATAGAGCACACGCCTCCTAAGAATTCGGTCAACCTGATACCTTGGGGGCAGAAGTGATTGCTCTAATCAAAAGCAAGACCGGGAATCGAAGTTTTCTCAACAATTTTTGATGCAACAAGTTTAACACCGTTCCGGTTGCAACGCAGTCGGTCACTTCGTTGTGAAAAGCATTCCATACAAAGTGCAGAAAAGTCAAAAATCAACGATAATACATATATGTCTCTATACCTCAGCTGGATAGAGGGTTCGCCTCCTAAGCGAAACGCCCCCGGTTCGAACCCGGGTAGGGACATCCTTTTAAGAAATGCGAAGGTCATTTTTCCATGTGAAAGACGATCTTCGCATTTTTCATTTTGAACCTATCACCAAAATTAGCCAGCTAATGCCATTAGCAGAATTTTCAGCTCCAGCTAATAAAATCGGCTTTCCAGCTAATGAAGCCTCATAAAGCGCCTTTTGAACCCTGTTTTCTGGCTCTCTGCTAAGATTGGTAAACGCTTTCCTGTAAATCCATGTAAATACAAGATAATCTGTGTGAATCTATTTTCCACCTTTCTGCTGGAAGCCGTGCAAAACACTTTTCTCCATACATAGCGCGTTCACTCGCTGTTCTCTCGGAACAGAAAGAGGAACGCGCTTTTTTGTTTTCGGGCCGAACTTCCCGAATCCACCAAAGGAGGGTTTACCGATGAAAAAAGTTCTGACCGTCACGATGGACGGTATCCGCTACCATGCTTCCCGCCCGGCAGATTGCCGGCACTGCTTCTTCTGGAAGAATCGAAAGAAGGGCTGCGTTCTCGGCAAAGAGAACTGCTACTACCTGATCGAGCCGCCCAAAGGCCCCAGCAAGTGCGAAGGGTGCCCCTACAAGCGGGCAAAGCCCTGTGTGCTGGTTCCCTGCTACAAAGACCTGATGGCACCGCTGGAGAAACGAGGTGATGCCAAGTGAGCCACAAGCGAAACGAAGCTCTGCGCCATGTTCAGCACTCCATGCACCATGTGATCGCCGCTGGCGAAGGTTCCGACCGTGCCCCGGACAGTTGCAAGCTGTGCCCGTACTATCGACCCGATTTCAAGTTCCGCACCTGCCTGTATGCCCACTGCCCTTATAAGAAGCAGGTCAATGTATTCCGTTCCACACCTGAAAAATGGGATATTCTCTATGCCCGAAAAAAAGCCGACAAGAACCGCAGACCTTGATTACTTCTATGGGCAGTCCAGCGAGCTGTTCTCCTTCTACCGGATTCCCAAGCTGTTGTTTCAGGATAGCCGCTTCCAACCGCTTTCCACAGATGCCAAAACCCTGTACGGTATCCTGCTGGACCGCATGAGCCTTTCAGCCCGGAATGGTTGGTTGGACAAAGCTGGGCGGGTGTTCATCATCTATACTGTGCAGGAGGTGCAGGATTCACTGGGCTGTGCCGATAAAAAGGCGACCAAGCTGCTGCGAGAACTGGAAGAGTACGGCCTGATTGAACGCAAACGGAGGGGGCTGGGCAAGCCCGATCTCATCTATGTGAAGAATTTTTCGTCAGAATCGTCAAAACTACGCTTTCTGAATCGTGATAATGACGATTCTGGAGTCGTCCAGAATACGCTTCAAGACCCGGCCAAACTACGATGTAATAAGACTGATAGAAATAACACAGAGGTAAGCGATACTGATCCTATCTATTCCGATGAAAACGACTGGATGAGCAAACGCGCCCAACTGGAAGAATATTTTTCACGTTCTTTGGAGATGGACCTTCTTCTCCGGCTTTACCCGGATGATGAAGATACCCTCTACCAAATCGTGGATTTGCTGGTGGATACCTGTGCCACCAACCGCAAGACGCTGCGCATTGCCGGGGACGATAAGCCCGCCGAGGTGGTACGCAGCCGGTTTATGAAGCTGAACGCCGACCATATTTGCTTTGTGCTGAAGTGCCTTGCAGAGAACAGCAGCCCGATCCGAAACATGAAACAGTATCTGCTTGCTTCTCTATATAATGCACCCACCACAATGCAGCTTTTCTATCAGAACCAAACCAACCATGACTTAGCGATGCGGAGGTGATGAAAATTTCAAAGAAAGCAACCACAATAGCCATCGTCAACCAGAAAGGCGGCACCGGCAAGACCACCACCTGTGAAAATCTGGGCATCGGTCTGGCGATGGAGGGCAAGAAGGTCCTGTTGGTGGACGCTGACCCGCAGGGCAGCTTGACCATCAGCATGGGCTGGCAGCAGCCCGATGAATTGCCCACAACCCTTTCCACCCTGATGCAGAAAGCCATGAACGACCAAAGTATTCCGCCCGGCGAAGGTATCCTGCACCATGCGGAGGGCGTTGACCTGATTCCAGCCAACATCGAACTGGCAGGGATGGAAGTGTCTCTCGTTAACTGCATGAACCGGGAAAAGATGCTGAAACAGGTGTTGGAAGGTGCAAAGCATGAATACGATTTCATTCTGCTGGACTGCACTCCTTCCCTTGGGATGCTGACCGTGAACGCACTGGCAGCAGCAGACACCACCCTGATTCCTGTGCAGGCGCAGTATCTGTCTGCAAAAGGCTTGGAACAGCTTTTGCAGACGGT